>CAYZBB010000029.1:0-45766 GCA_964476495.1 uncultured Actinomycetes bacterium
AGGTCCCATGACCCGGGCAAGCCATCTGCCTGTCTACGAAACCCGATACGGTCTATGTCGATGCCTTCTGATCGGGACGGGGAGGGAGGATCTGCGGGTGTGCGATGCACGGTGAGCAGCGTCGTACGCCGGTGCAGGGACTGCAGTGGAGGCGCCGGTCGGCTGCTCTGGGTGCCTGGCTTGACGCTCTGGACAAAGAGAAATATATTCAAGGTATACGGAAGCTGTCAAGAGGGAACTGATGACGAGCGCAACAACGAAGTCGAACCTGGCCTACGACCGGGCCCGTCGGGACATCGTGACCGGGGTGATCGCGGCGAACGAGGCCATCGACGAGTCGGCCCTGGGCCAGCGGTACGGGCTGGGTCGTACCCCGATCCGCGAGGCGCTCAAGCGGCTGCGCAACGAGCAGTTGATCGTGTGGCCGGACCGGCGTTCGCCCTATGTCCCGGAGATCGGCGTCGCCCAGGTGAAATCCCTCTACGAGGCACGATTGATCTTCGAAACCCAGATCGCGGTCCTGGCGGCTCAACGCATCACCGAGGAGTCGGCCACGCGACTCGATCTGCTCGCGGCCGAGGAGGGGGACCTGGTCGCGCGGAATCTGGCGTACGAGGCGGTCGAGGTCGACCTGCTGTTCCATCAGGGCGTGGCCGAGGCCACCGACAACCCGTTCCTGGTCGATGCCTCGACCCGGGTCAACGTGGCGGCGCTGCGCATGTGGTACGCGATGGTCGTCAACGTCGAGATGATCGCCCAGGAACACGCCGACATCGTCGATGCCTTGCGGCGGCACGACGTCGAGCGATCCGTCGCGGCGGTCGACCGGCACGTCGGCAACTCCTACCGGCGATACATCCAGATGAGCACCCAGCTGCACCCGGTCCCTCCGGTCGTCCGAGCCATCGGATGACACTGGCCTGATCACGCTCGCACGGCCACGAGGTGACGGGCAGAGCTACTCGCCGGGCTTCTCGCCGAGGAGAGGTGCTCTGCTCCCGCGGGGGTATGCCCGGCCGTCACCGGCCGCGCATCATCGACTCGTACGGTTTCCGCAAGGCGGTAGGCATCCGCTGGACGGGGAAGTCTAGGAGGCCTGCGGAAGATGCGGTAGGCATCTTCCTGCGGCGGAAAATCGCGTCGACTGACCGACCTGAGCAGGGGGAAGAACACGGTGTCCTCCGGTAGCGGCAGTGCCGGTCGATCGGCGACGCCAGATCGGGTGCCCCCGCTCTCGGCGTGGGCACCCTTGGCGAACCGCGTTTTTCGAGCCCTGTGGATCGCGCAGTTCGCGTCGAACGTCGGCACCTGGATGCAGACCGTCGGCGCGCAGTGGCTGTTGATCGACACCTCGCCGTTGCTGGTGTCGATGGTGCAGGCGGCCTCGAGCCTGCCGATCGTGGTGCTCGCGCTGCCCGCCGGGGCGTGGGCCGACATGGTCGACCGGCGGCGCCTGTTGCTGGGTGCCCAGTTGGCGATGTTCCTGGCCGCGGCCGTGCTGGCATCGGCCACCTTCGTCGGCGCGGCGTCCCCGGCGCTGATCCTGGCGTTGACTTTCGCGCTCGGCTGCGGCAATGCGGTGGCAGGGCCGTCCTGGCAGGCGATCCAGCCCGACCTGGTCGATCGCGGCCTGCTGCCCCCGGCGGCCGCGCTGAACGGGCTGAACATGAACGTTGCCCGGGCAGTGGGGCCGGCGATCGGTGGTCTGATCGTCGCTGTTGCCGGCGCCGGTTGGGTGTTCGCCCTCAACGCGGCGTCGTTCGTGGGCATCGCCATCGTGCTGGTCTGGTGGCGATCTCCGAAGCGCAGCACCGGGATGCCACCGGAGCGGCTGGTCGAGGCGCTTCGGGCGGGCGGCCGCTATGTGCGCCATGCGTTGATCGTGCGTCGGTTGCTGTACCGGGCGGTGTTGTTCATTCCGGCGGCGAGCGCGGTGTGGGCGCTGCTGCCGGTGGTCGCGGCCGACAACCTGGGCCTGGGGTCGGGGGGCTACGGGATTCTGCTCGGCATGGTCGGGGCCGGCGCGGTCACCGGCGCCGTCGTGATCCCGCGGTTGCGGGCACGGGTCGGTTCGGCCCGTCTGGTCACCGGCGCGATGGTAGCCACCGCGGCCGCGACCGCGGTCATCGCGACGGTGAGCCAGGTGGTCGTTGTCGGCATCGCCCTGCTACCTGTCGGCGCCGCGTGGATCGCGGTGATGTCCTCGTTGAACTCCGGCATGCAGCTGGCCCTGCCCAACTGGGTGCGCGCCCGCGGCCTGGCCTACTACCTGGTCGTCTTCCAGGGCGCGCAGGCCGTCGGCGCCGTGGTGTGGGGGACGGTCGCCGATCTGTCCTCGGCGACCGCGGCGCTGCTCGTGGCCGCCGCGGTCCTCGTCGTCGGTGCTCTGGTCGGCTTGCGCAGTCCGATGCCGGACACCTCCAAACTCGACCGGACCCTGTCCACACACTGGCCCGCACCCCAGTTGACGTTCACCCCGGACGCGACGGACGGACCGGTCCTGGTCACGGTGACCTACCGGGTCGCCGAGGATCATGCGACGGATTTCACGCACGCCATGCAGGGTGTCGGCCGCTCGCGGCGGCGCACCGGGGCCTTGCGATGGGAACTGTTCCGCGACGGGAACGACCCCACCAGGTTCGTCGAGTCGTACCTCATCGGCACCTGGGCCGAGCATGTGCGGCAACACGAACATCGTCTGACAGGGGCGGACCGCCGGTTCGAGGACGAGGCGAAGCGTCATGCACTCGGCGAACCGGAGATCGCGCACCTGTTTCCCCCATCCACTTGACAGGTGAAGCACCTGGCCGAACCCGGGACCGGTCATCGAATGCCGACCATTGGACCGGGGTTACAGCCGGAGGCTGCTGGACCACCGAGATCGTGGTGAGGGCGATCATCAGCGGGCGGCCAGGATGAGCGCCCAGGACACGGTCTGCCACGATCCGATCTCTCGGGCGAGCAGTCCCCCGGCGTAGCCGACCGTGGCGGCGATGACGGCGCCGAACAGGAGCAGGTCGGACCAGTGCAGGTTCCCGATGCCACCGCCCTGCGGGGCGGCGAACACGATGGCCGCGATGGCACCGACGGCGGCGACGACCCAGAACGAACGCGCCGGCCGTTCGCGTCCGGGCAGGACTGCCATCACCGCGGTGGCGGGAAGCAATGCGATCACGACTGCGAATCCCCTGGTGTCATCATCGCCACGGGCGACGATGGTCCCCGCCGAGGCCCCTGGCCCATACCTGCGGTTGAACTACTCCGGAGCCGACCTCGACGCTTACTCGACGCGGCCCGCATCATCGGAAGCGGTCCTGAGCGGCCGGAGCTGATCGAGACCGGGGACAAACAAAGTGGTTCGGTCGCCACTGGGCGGGAGATCGCTGCGCTTTGCCTGGCGAAGGCCCACTGTGGCGTCATACATCAACCGGTTGGACTGCGGGGATCGCAGCCGCGGCCGGGAGGGTGAGGAGCCGCAACAATGGAGAAGGTCAGATGGGGAGTCTTGGGTGCCGCGGCGATCGCGCGCACCCGAACCCTGCCGGCGATGGCGTTGGCGCCCAGCGTCGAGGTTCTGGCGCTGGCGTCCCGGAGCGCGGAAAAGGCGTCCGAACTGTGTGCGCAGCTCGGCATCCCGCGCCCGTACGGATCGTACGACGAACTGCTGGCCGACCCCGAGATCGACGCCGTGTACCTGCCGTTGCCCAATCATCTGCATGCCGACTGGGCGGTCGCGGCGATGGAGGCCGGCAAGCATGTCCTGTGCGAGAAACCGCTGTGCCTGTCGGTCGAGGAGATCGAGCGGCTGCAGGAGGTCAGGGACCGCACCGGCCGGCACATCGAGGAGGCGTTCGTCTACCGCAATCACCCGCAATGGGCCGCCGTCGACGACCTGATGCGGGCGGGAACCATCGGTGATGTCCGCGGAGTGCACGCGACGATGGCGATGCAACTGCTGGATCCGGCGGACATCCGCAACGATCCCGCCCGCGGCGGGGGATCGCTGTACGACATGGGCGGGTACGTGATCAGCGCCTGCACCATGATCATCGGCCGAATCCCGCAGCGGGTCGTCGCGACCCTGGACATGGACCCGACCATGGGCATCGACCGCCTGTCGAGCGCCGTCCTCGATTACGGCGACGCGCACGCGATCATCACCGTGTCGACCCAGTCCGGACCGGACGGACGTGGCTCGCACCAACAGCTGTCGGTCCTGGGTTCCAAGGGGTGGCTGGCGTTGGACTACCCGCTCGCGCACGCGGCGGCCACACCTTGCCGCGTCTTCGTCGGGGACGAACAGAGCATCGGCGGGATCGCGTCGTCGACCATCAGCTTCGAGCCGGTCAATCAGTACACGCTCCAGGCGGAACGGTTCTCCCGCCGGGTGCTCGGTGACGACGTCCGGACCTGGCCCATCGAGGATGCGCTGAACACCCTCATGATTATCGACGCGCTGTTCGAGTCCGCCCGCACCGACCGGTGGGTGCCGCTCGGCCCTGCCCTCCACCGGGAGAGCGATTCCGAGAAGTCCCTGACGCACGGGGATCGGGTCGTCGCGGCCCGGGACATCGAGACCACTCAGGGCGTCCGCGTCGCCGCGGGCACCGAAGGCACCGTGGCCGAGGATCGTGGCTCCAACCTGGTGGTGTTCTTCGAGGAGGATCCGAAGATGATCACTGTCCGGGACGACGAGCTGAGCAAGCTTCAGGAGTGAACCGCCGGCATCGATCCTGCGAGTTCCGCCACGACGGGTCGGGCGTGAGCCGTGCGGAGTTCCCGGGACAGGCTCCGCGATGCGATCACCAACGCGCTGAGCACGAGGTCCAGGTCGAGATGATCGTCTCTCACGGCTACCTCGATTCCGGCGATGAGGCAACGGTCCGGGTCCGAACACGAGTAGTGCCACGGTGCAGACCCCGGTCTCGACCTCCTCCCGGCTGATCGCGACCCGGGTCAGGCGGGTCACCACCAACGTCCGCCGGAACCGTGGCGGCGAGGTCACGGTGTGCCGGGTGTAGGCGGGCAGACCCTGCAGGATCATCAGCTCCGCGGTGCCGGGGGGCGAACGCCAACAAGACCCGGCCCAGCGCCGTCGGATGGACCGGCAACTCGTCCTGTACCGAGAACGACGTCGCCGGTCGCTAACCCGGCCGCTTCTCGATGTAGGAAACCTCCAGCTCCCGCAGCACGCCCTGCCGGGTCCGACTCCCGGTCGCCGCAGCCAGGTCCTCCAGCACACGGGGTGCCCGCTCGATCAGGCTCGGGCGGTTCACCCACCCGGCCGCCCGATCATCCGCAAAGAGCACACCCGCTCGATACAGCCCGTTCCGGGTCCGGCCTAGCAGACCCTGCGCAGCCAACTCGGACGCCAGCCGGCGCGTGGTGGACAACCGGCGAGCCGGGCGATCTTCAGTCAGCGAGTATTCGCACCCCTGGGTGAAGGTGACCAGAATCGCGTTGATCTTGCTTGTCACCGACCGTCCCGGCTCGGCGGAGTTGTCCGCCACGCGGATACCTCCGTTCGACGATGAACAACGCGGGCGGGACCACCCGAATCAACGACCCGGATGCTGAACGAGACGACAATGCCGACCATTCGCTCCGCCACAGTCTGCCCCCAGACGGTGATCAAGGTGTGCGCGGTACAGCAAAGCTTGCATTGCGGCTCGACAATCCACTACCGAATGAGGACTGTTGACCATGGACGTCGCCCGGGCCGGCGGTACGAGAGCGTCAATGCGTCGCCACCACGATCTTGAGCGTGTAGGCACGCGAATAACCGCCGTCGGCCGACTTCACCACGATCCGTTCCGTGGCCGTCGGCCGGGAGGAGACTCGAACCGAGTCCGGTGCTCTCACCGTGGCGCCCTGGGCAGCCGCCTCGGCGTTCAGGGTGACCCGTTCGGTGCCGGCCGGGACGATTGCGGTCACTGTGTCGCCCTGGACCTGGATGGTCTGCGCGTCCTGGCCGGAGTCCAGGGTGACCGTGGCCAGGCGAGTGTCCGCCTTGGCGAGTGAGTCCGCGATCCACTGCATGGCCTCGGGCACGTCGTAGTTGCCGGCGTGTGGCTGGTTCCAGGCCAGGCGGTAGTTCGCGTTCCGGACGCTGCGGTCCTGTTCAAGGGCCCGGTCGAGGTTGACCGAGATGGTGAAAGAGGTGTCCCGGTCACGGGTTCCGTGCCGGACATACCAGTACGGGGCGGTGTCGGCGCTGGTGCCGATGTACCTCATCGGGTTGATCAGATTCACCTGCTCGTCGACGACGGTGTCCCCTCGGCGGATGAATCTGGCCCAGGTGAGCCCGGTGTCGTCCAGGCCGACGCCGTCGCCGGGGATGGTGTTGTGGTCCCAGCCGTATTCGGTGAAGTTCGAGTAGCCCTGGGAGGGCGTGCCGAACAGGTTCGATTCACCCGGCAGTCGGGTGGCCGGGACATCGAGCGGGCCGTTGGGGCCGACGTGATCGAACGCGGGCACCGGTTTGAGGGTGGCCTGAGTGGCCACGAACTGCAGGTACTTGTCCATGTCCAGCGACACGACCTTGTTCGCGTCGTTGTCGACGTCGATCCAGGTGTTCGTGTAGGTGTCGGTTTGGGGAGGGTTCCCCGAGGTGACGGTGAACGTCTCACCCAGGTCGGGGATGACGTTGGCCGGGTCAGCCGCCATATAGGTCTCGGCGGACCTGATCACTTCGGCCCTGATGGTGTCGAGCATGTTGTCGGCCGTCAGCCGGCTGCCGTCGGGGTTGCGCAGGCGCAGGCTGCGCTCGTAATCGGCGAACTTGGCGGCGAGCTCGGCGGTCGCTGCCGGGTTGGGGTTGGTGCCGACCTTGGCGCGGGTGTCCAGCACCGAGTACATCCACTCGTAGGCGATGTCGGCGTCGCCTAGGTCTGTGATGGGGCAGTACGCGTTGATCGCGAACACGTCGTCGCGGATGGTGCTCTCGCCGTTGCGGTTGATCCCGGCGGCGCCGATCGCATCCAGGTACGGGTAGAAGTCCTTGCTGTTGCCCGACGCACCCAGGATCGAGGACATCGCGCCGCCGCCGCTGGTTCCGTTCACGACTATCCGCTCGGCGCTGCCGGGCATCCGGGCGTCGTTGAGGCGCAGATAGCGAACCGCAGCCTTGGCGTCCACCGCGGCCGCGGGCGCCTTGCCTGCGTAGGTGCCGTCGGCTGCGACCACGCCGCGGCTGCGGTTACCCACATCGATGGCGAGGTAGCCGGCCTTGAGGGCGGCGGCCATGTTGCTGGTCGCGCTGTTGTAGGAGGCGCCGTCCGTGACCTGCTGTCGGACGTCGGTGGCGAACCAGCCGCCGTTGCCCACGGCGAAGTAGATTGCGGTGTCTTGGTTGTTGAACGCGCTTTCCGGCACGTAGATGTTCATGCTCTGATATCCGCAATGCGGATTGGCCAGGGTCAGTTGCTTTCCCTGCAGGTTCACCTGCTGGGTCGCCATCAAGATCGGTTTGGCGACGTAGCAGACTTCCTTGTACCAGCGGATCGGGGTCAGCGTCCCGTCGATCGTCACGCTGATCGTGGTGTAGGCGGCGGTGTCGAAAGTCAGCGCTTGATCGTAGCTGTCGCCCTGTCCGTCACGCCCTCCTTTTTCGGCCGCGGTCGCGGCCGACACGGTCGGACCGACCATCAGGAGTGACCCAGGACCATCATCGCGGCAACACCCATGGCAGCACCGATCCGGCCCGCCATGCGATGAAGCCCCGAACTACCTGGTCCACAGTCGTTACTCGGCATCAGCTTTCCCTTCGACGGAGCACGCTGCGACACCGGGCCTCAAGAAGGCTGCAGTGCAGAATGAGCAACGGCAGTACAAGTGACCGCCGTATTGATCACAACCAAGTTCCGTCCACTGGAATGCACGCTGCTATGACATATGTACTGCAGTCGGGCTCGGACCTCGACGAGGTGCCCGATGTAGATCGGACGGTACAGACCCGGACTCCGCCGGAGTAGGCGGCGATGCCGGCTGGCGGGCCCCGGGGTGTGCCACCGAGGTCGGTGACGTTTCTATGTAGGGACATTCTGCGACTCACCGCTGTCGACTGGCTGGTCGACCTGGACTCCGAGGAACGTGCACCTGGGCTCCATCCGCGCATCTCGTCGATCACCAAACGTCACCGCCGGCGCGTACGCGGTGTCGGTGGGTCGTGCTGCACTGCACAGATCATCGGTCGGTCGACGACAGGGAAGTGCGGCGATGAACGGGGTCCTGATCGCGGTGGTGGCCGCCGGGTGGCGGCCCCCGGTCGCGCCGGGGTACAGGGGCGAGCGCACCCAGTCGACGTCGGCCGCGATGAACACTGAGCGATAGCGGTGCAGCGAGGGCCACGTCTGGCCGCGGGTTCCCGACGGCGGTAGGCGGCGCCGACAACCGCCACGCCAAGCGTGACGACCGCCATGGAAGGCCCGTGTGAGGGGACCCATTAATTTAATCCCGGACCGGTGAATTGATTTGCCGGGCATGGTCCGGACGCGATGAGTAGCGCGGGTCGGCGCTTCCCGGCGTTGTGCTGTGGAGTGCGTACGGGCAGCAAGGGTCCGCGCACGGTGGTGAAGCAGACCCAGGATCGGCTGCAGGTCCACGATCAACGTGCCGCACGTGACTTCGTTGGCGGCGACGACGTCGCCACCCGATCGGCATGCCCGGCTCCGTTCGAGGATGCACCGGCTGAGCGGTGCAGCCGCGGGGTTCATTCGGCCAGGGAGCGCCAGGTCCCGTCGCCGGCGGAGGCGAACAGGGCGTTGATCGTCCGGGCGATGTCCCGCGCGTCCTCGAGCGGCCAGCTCGGGACCTGGTGGCCCAGGACGAAGCGGGAGAACCGCTCGGTCTGCAGTTGGTACTGGTCCAGCGGCGGAAATTCCTGGGTGCTCGTGGGATAGGCGCCGGCGCTGGTGGTGTCGCCGATCTCGACCCGGCACGGCGTGGGCCGGCCGTGGGCGAAGGGAAACGTCAGCCGGAGCCACCCGTTGGTGCCCAGTGCAGTGAGCTGTTGATGCGAGCCCCAACCGGTGGGGCCGTTGTGGATGCTGACGGTGATGCAGGCGTGCCGGCCTCCGTAGTCGAGCAGGGCGCTGGAAAGGCCGTCGACGCCGAACTCGGGATGTGTTTCCAGAGCGCCGACCACCCGGATCGGCGGCCCCTGGTAGAACAGGTTGCAGGCGCTGATCACGTACGGGCCCATGTCATACAGCGAGCCACCACCCACGTCGGGGTTGTTGCGGATGTCCGTCGGGTCCGGGAACCGCTTGGCCATGACGGCGTGCACGGACTTGATGTCGCCGATCGTGCCCGCGGTGAGCAGGTCGGCCACGGTCTGCCATTGCGGGTGGTTGCGGTAGGACAGGGCCTCCTCGATGTGTCGGCCGGTGCGGTCACGGACGGCGATGAGTTCGTTGACGCCGTCGATGGTGGTGCTCAGTGGTTTCTCGCAGAGCACGTGCTTGCCCGCCTCCATGGCCTGGGTGGCCCAGGGCACGTGCAACTGGTTGGGCAGCGGCACGTAGACGGCGTCGATGTCCGGGTCGGCCAGCAGATCCTCGTAGCTGCCGTAGGCGCGGGGGATGCCGAACTGGGCGGCCACGGCCTCGGCCTTCGCTGAGGCGCGAGAGGCGATCGCGAGCAGGTTGACGCTAGGGGCCTGCTGCATCCCGGGCATCGTTCGTTCGACGGCAATGGCCGCCGCCCCGAGTACTCCCCAGTTCACGACAGTCCCCATGGGTCATTTCCTCTCATTACGGCCACGTCCCTGGTCATCCGGTCTCGTTGGCCACGGTAGTAGGTGGGTCGCGCGCCGCGATGCCGGGACGCCGAATGATGACTACTCATCGGGTGCGGTCATCGTGGCGTCCGAGCCGGAGTGGTGATAGCGGGTGCCAAGTGTTCGGCGGTGGCCGGTCCGGGGAGGGGTCGGATCTCTCTGATGCGAGGCTCGCCTGTTCAGGATCAGGAGCGCCGCCGCGGTGATCCAAAGGGCGGCGGCGATCCATGGGTGGCGGGTCCGAGGTGGTCGGCCGCCGTGCCCAGCAGGGTGTTCACGCCGATCCGGTCAAGGAGCCAGCCGGTCGCCGGGATGGCGATGACAGTGGCGGCAGCCACGCGTAGCGGGGTGTAGACCGGCGTTCGGGCCAGGATCACCAACGGCGGCAGCACCAGGAGCACGACGGCCAGTTGCATCATCTCGATGCCGATGTTGAAGCCGAGCAGACTCAGGGCGAGTTGGCTCCCGGACAGGTGCATGATCGAGAGGGAGAGCGGGACAAACCGTGGGAGGCGCCCTGTCCGGGGGGGCACTCGTCGTTCGCGGCGCGAGGATGGCGCATGACGCCATGGAGCCCGCACCCCTTCCGAGGGTGTACCTGGTGCGGGGGGTCAGTCCGCTGATCTGGCGGCGGCTGCTGATCCCTGCCGACACGACGATCGCCGGTCTGCACGCGGTGTTGCAGATCGCCTTCGGCTTGGGGCGATGAGCACCTGCACCGGTTCCTCATCCACGGCGTCGAGTACGGCATCAGCTACGCCGGTGGCGTCGGCTTCCGCGACGATCCGCACCGGGTGCACGTCGCCGAGCTGGATTTGCGGCCGACCGAGCGGTTCGTCTATGACTACGACTTCTCCGACGGCTGGCGGCTCGATCTGCGTCTGGAGCAGGTACTGGCCGCCGCCGCCGGCCTGGTCTACCCGCGCTGTACCGGTGGCCGCCGGGCCGGCCCGCCCGAGGGCTGCGGCGGGGTGTGGGCCTTCCTGGAGCAGACCCAGCCCCATCACGTCCTGGCCGCGACCATCCGGGCTGCCCAGATCCTGGGCATGCTCCTGGACGAGGACGACGTCACCCGGTTCGGCGAGCACCGCGACGAACTCGCCGCCCTGCTCCCACTGCTACACCCGCCGTGGCTACGCGGCGGGGCTTGAACAGGATGCGCCAGGACTTCGGCGTGGACGCCGACACCGCGCGGTTGGACCCGGACCGGGTCGCCGGGTGGTTCATGTTCGTGTGGGGCCAGTCGTCGCCGCAGATGTTCAACGTCCGCCTGGCCTCGCCGCGTCAGTCGGAGGTCAGGAACCTTCGGCGGACGCGTTTGTCGTAGCGGTCCCGGACGGAGTTGACCGGCCGGCCCAGATGTTCACCGAGGGTGACCCCGGCGGCGAGGGCGAGCCCGACGGCGCAGGCTCCGACGAGGGCGGTCAGTCCGCGGTCGATGTCGCCGTCGACGACCATCGCGAACAGGCCGTCGTAGATCGCCAATCCGGGCAGCAGCGGAACGATCCCGCAGGCCGCGATGAGCTGCGGCGGGATTCGCAGTCGGTCGGTCATCACCTCACCGCAGAAGCCCAGGACGACGGCCGCGAGCCCGCTGGCGAGCACGGGTCCGACGCCGACCGTGCCGGCCGCCCAGAAGGTGGTCCAGGCGATCGCTCCGGCCAGCGCGGCGAGTCCGACCGCGCGTGGTCGGGCATGGGAGACCACGGCCCAGCACCCGGCGATGCCGGCCGACGCGGCCAACGCGACGCCGAAAGGAACCGGTGATGAGGAGATGTCGACGACGGCCAGTGGGACATGGGCGCGCTGGGCCATGTCCAGGACTCCGGCGATGCCCACGACGATGCCGAGGGTCAGCGTCACCACCTCGAAGGCCCGTGCTCCGGCGGTGACCGGGAACCCGCTGATGGCGTCCTCGGCCGCGCCGACCAGCGACATCCCGGCGAGCAGCACGACGATGCCGGCCGCGACGACCAGGGAACTGCGCACGTCGACATGCCAGGCGACGAGCAGGACGGCGACCCCGGTGGCCAGTGCGGCCCCGGCCGCCTGCTGGAAGAACGGTGGCAGCGCCCAGCGGTTGAGCAGGCGCAGCACCTGCGCGACCACCGCGGTGGTGACCGCGGCGAGGAGGGCCTCCAACCAGCCGCCGCCCAGGACGAGCCCGAAGCAGCCGGCCACTCCGGCCCAGCCGAGCGCGTCGACGCTGCGCCGGTAGGTGGCGGGCGCTGAGACGACCTCGTCCAGCCGCCGGTGCGCCTCCTCGACGTCGAGCCGGCCGGCGGCGACGTCGCGGGCGACGTCGGTGACGCCCTGCAGGCGGGTGTAGTCGGCGTCGATGCCGCGCACGATCCGCACCGCGGTGAGCGGCATCGCACCCTCGCGGTCATAGCTGACCGTGATTGAGGTGAAGGTGATGTCGACGTGGCAGCTGGCCAGTCCGTGGGCGGCGGCGACCCGCAGCACCGTCGCGGTCACGTCGGCCGACGGCGCCCCGAACGCCAGCATCGATTCGCCGATGCGCAACGCCAACTCCAGGGCGGCGTGCGCCGTCTGGTCGTCCATTTCGCTGCGCAGGGCCCGCAGTCCGATCGGTGCCGTCGGTGGGCCGGTTCCGCCGATCGCCCGCCAGGCCCGGGTCGGGATCCTCGTCATCGGCTTCCTCCGCTTCAGTTTCAATCGCCAGGACCCGGGTGGATGTCGTCGTGCCGGTCTCGGGGACATCAGGGCCGGCTCGCGTCGTGCAGCCGCCGCATTACCTCGGCGGAGACGTCGATCGAGTCGGGCCAGGACGTGGTTTCGACCGCCGGCAGGCGAACCTGGTGGTCGGTGCGCAGCGACTCGAAATGTCGGTTCAGGCGGTCGAGGGACCCTTCGAAGGTGCCCGGATCGATGCACAGGACGAAGACCCCGATGCCGGGTGAGGCGGTGCCCTGGTCGAACGGGGGCGCGTCGATGGAGAAGGAGCCGCCGGACAGGGTCGCGAGGATCTCGACGAGCAGGGCGATGTTCCCGCCGCGGTAGCCGCCGAAGGGCAGCAGTGCGCCCCGCAGGGCGGCGGCGGCGTCCTGGGTCGGCCGCCCGTCGGGGCCCAGCGCCCACCCGGCGGGGACGGGTTCGCCGGACTCGGCGGCCCGCCGAATGTTGACGAACGCCGTTGACGAGCTCGCCTGGTCGATGACGACCGGTTGCTGTCCGGGTCGGGGGATGCCGTAGGCGACGGGGTTGGTGCCCAGGATCGGTGTGTTCGCTCCACCGAGTGACATGAGGGCTGGACTGTTGGCCGTCGCCACCGCGATGAAGCCGTGCCGGGCGAGTCGCCGTGGGTAGTAGCCGAGCTCTCCGCAGGTGAACGAGTTCTTGATCCACAGTGCGGCCAGCCCCGCTCCGCGGGTGGCCTGCTGCACCTCGTCGGCGGCCTCGATGAACGCCGCCTGGGCCAGCCCGCCGTGGGCGTCGGCGTCACGTTGACCGTAAACGGCGTCGAGACCGGGCAGAAACTGATCACAACGGCCGGTGTGGACACCGCGATACAACCGGGAGCCTACCGCGGGAATGTGGTATTGACCGTCGCCCAGGCGACGTCGGTGGAGTGGTTCGGAACAATCTTTCCGATACGCCAAGCGCTCTACACCGACGACGGCGGGGTCGACGAGTCAAAGTCGGTCTCGGCTGCGGTCCAGGGTGGCAAGGTGACGGATACCCAGGCCAAGAATGTTCGGATAGTTTCTCGTGACGAGGGCTTTAATGGTGTCTGGACTGCGGGCGGTGAATACGCCCTTCAGAGCCCGAAGATTTCGCTCAGCGGAAACGGCCGGTACGACTTCGTCGGTGCCGGTGCCGCGATCGTCACCGCCGGCGCCGGCACGCGCCTGGTCGTTGACGACGCGGACATCAACAACACCGGTGTAGTGCGAACCGGGATCGTGGCCTCCGACGGCAGCAACCTGATCGTCAAGAATTCGGACATCGACACCCATGAAGGGCAGCTTCCTGCCGACTACACACCGACGCTCTTACCCGGACAGATGCGGTCCGCCCCGTGGATGCTGGGCATCGTCGGCAACGTCCGCGCCACAAACCTGGTCGGCACGAACACCAAAGCCACTTACATCAACTCCGACGTGTTCTCGACCGGATGGGGCGTCCTGTCCACTGACTCGACCACCAACGGACAGTTGACCGCCATCAATACCAAGATCACGACCGGGCAGGAAGGCTACGGCGCCTACGCCGACGGCCAGACGGTCACCGATCGATTCCTGGGCAGCACGTTCGATGTCGATGACTACGCCGCGATCAGTACCGGCGGCGACCTCACCTTCGACGATTCCGATCCGAGCGTAGTGGACCAGCTCAATCAGTCCCTTGACCTGCGGCTGACCACACAGGAGCTCAAGAAGATCAAGGACCAACGAACCACGATCAAGTCCAATCGGTTCGGCGTGATGTGGCACGGCGGCGGCCAGACCGGCATCGACGGCGGGACCGTGAACATCGGCGGCCGCACGGTGGTCAATACCGCCAAGACCATGTTCGTGGACAAGGGGCTACAGGTACAGATCAACGTCGACGGTGCCGAGGGCGCGCAACTGCGGGCCGGCAACGGCGTGATCTGGCAGATGATGGACAGCGACGATCCCGGCCCTGTCTTCGTGGACGGGCGGCTCGTCAACCAGGGTGTTTACCACGAGCCGACGGGCACACCCGAGAAGGTAGCCGACTTCGACGTCACGGCAGCGCATGCCGATGACGCGGTGGCGAACCTGAGCAGCGTCAAGGTGCGCGGCGACTTCTACAACGGTTTGCGTACGACCAAGAACATGGTGCTGAACTTGAGCGGCTCGACGGTGACCGGTCTCGTCTCTTCTTCCACGACCAGACATGCCATCGACACGATCACCGCCGCCGACTATCGACAGATCAGCGAAGTGACCAACTCCGTCGGGCCGGCAGTGAACAACGGGGTCCTGCTTACGCTGAAGGACAAGTCCATCTGGCAGGTCACCGGCACCTCCTACCTCACCCGTCTCGAGCTGTCGGCGGACTCGAAGATCGTCGGAGCAGATGGTCGCACCGTGTCGGTCACCGTGAACGGTGTGCCGACCACCCTCAGCCCCGGGGGGACTTACTCCGGCGCGATCGTCGTGAAAGCTGCCTGAAGCAGGCCCGTCTCACCTCAGGAAGCGAGTCAATGAACGTCCGCATCCTTCCCGGATGTCGGATTGATCCAGATCGATGGCGGGTAGGCGTCGGCCGGACCCGCCTCAACGGAGAGGACCAAGTCTTGCCGAGCAGAAAGTGCATTGCGGGATCAGCTGCCGTACCGGAGGGCATGCGATGAAGAACCGAACCAGACCGATGGCGATGCTGGTGGCAGCCGCCTTGTGTGTTTCGCCGGCCATTGCGCTTCCCGGCATTGCCTCCGCAGCCGAG
Source organism: uncultured Actinomycetes bacterium (assembly GCA_964476495.1). GTDB lineage: Bacteria > Actinomycetota > Actinomycetes > Mycobacteriales > Nakamurellaceae > Nakamurella. The sequence continues at coordinate 15,215 of CAYZBB010000029.1, forward strand.
GGGTCGCGAAGCTCGCAGAGCGGCGGTTACGGTTCCGCGAAACTGGTGGTGGCCGCCGGCGAGACCAAGGTGATCACGGCGACGACGACTTACAACTCGGTCACCATCGCCGAAGGCGGCGCCGTCGTTGCACCCGCCGGATACAGTCTCACGCTCACGGTCAACGGGGAGGAAACGGGGAGCCGGATCACCGAGACCGGTGGTACGGACACGGCGATCGTGCCTGGCACCTACCGCGGCAGGGTGGTGCTCACCGTCACCGCGCAGAACACGGTGTCGTACTCCGGATTGGACTTTCACCTGCGGCAGGCCCTGTACGTGGGCGCGGCCGGAGTGGATCAGACCAAGTCCGTGACCGCGGCGGTCCAGGGTGGCCGGGTCAGTAACGACCAGGCCAAGAACATCAAGATCGAGTCGACCGGCGAAGCCTTCGACGGCGTCTACGTCGATGGCCGCGACTACACCCTGTCCAACCCGAAGATCGAATTGGAGGGCAACGGTCGATCCGACTTCGTCGGGTACGGCGCTGCCATCGTCGCCACCGGTGTCGGCAACCGCATTACGGTGGACGGCGCGAAGATCGACAACGACGGTGTGGTCCGGACCGGCGTCGTCGCCACCGGCGGCAGCAACGTGGTCGTGAAGAACTCGACGATCAAAACCGCGGACGGTGAACTGCCTGCGGACTACCAGTCCACGGTCGACCTGGCCTACATGGAGCAGGCCCCCTGGATGCTCGGCATCGTCGGAAATGCCCGGGCCACCAACCTCCTCGGTGACAACACCCAGGCCTCGTACATCAATTCCTCGATCTACTCGCAGGGCTGGGGTGTGCTGTCGGTTGACACTGGTTCGAACCAGAAGCTGACCTCGATCAACAGCACCCTCACCACCGGCGACGAGGGCTATGGCTCCTACGCGATCGGTGGTTCCACCGAGGAATTCCTGGGTAGCAAGCTCAATGTGGACACCTACGCGGCCATCAATCGCGGTGGCACCATCCACTACGGAGACAGCACGCGCCAAGCGGTCGCCGCGCTGAACTCCACCCTGAACCTGGGCCTGTCGGACCGCGAACTGCGCGCATTGAGCGAACGGAACACGGTCATCAACTCAGACAAGTGGGGCGTCATGTGGCATGGCGCCGGATCGGTCGACATTGATGGTCAGACCGTGGTCAACACCAAGCGGGCCACGTTCCTGAACAAGGGTCAGGCCGTCGACGTCGACGTCGACGGATCCGATGGGGCTCGCATCAGTGCCCGTGACGGCGTCATCTTCCAGGTGATGGAGGACGACGATCCCGGTCCGGTGATGGTCGACGGGAAGCTGGTCAATCAGGGCGTCTATCACGAACCGACCGGCGAACCAACCAAGGTCGCCGATTTCGATGTCACCGCAGTGCACGAGGACGACTCGGTCGCCACGTTCAGCGATATCGACCTCAAGGGCAACTTCTACAACGGCACCCGCGGCAATAATCCCGCCGGTCCGTTCGGCCCCGGCGTGCAGGGCAAGAACTTGGTCCTGAACTTCACCGCTGGCGCCACCGTGACCGGTGTGCTGTCGGCGACGCAGACCAAGCACAACGTCGACACCATCACCGCTGCGAACTACCAGGAGCTCGGGGTGGTGACCAATACCGCCAGCGCGGTCGTAAACAACGGGGTGATCGTGGATCTGTCCGGCAAGTCCAAGTGGACGGTCACCGGAACCTCCTACCTGAGCAAGTTGACGGTGAGCGCGGACTCGTCTGTGGTCAAACGCCATGGCTCGGTGACGATGACCGTGAACGGAGTGCCGACGCCCATCGTGCCCGGCACCACCTACACGGGCCAGATCGTCGTGAGCTGACCCGAGTCGGCCAGCCCACGAGAGCGGCGTGCCCCACAGTCCGGGGCACGCCGCTCTGCCGATGAGTGTTTCGAGTTATGACGCGCCCCGGGCTGCCTTCGAGCTCGGCGCGCCCCCAACCACTGACTCCGCCCTCGGCCGATTCACCTAGTTCTAGGCCACATCAGCAAGTTGGTCCCCACCCTCCTCCAAGCCGTCCTTTCATCGATGTCCACGTCCTCGTGGAACAGAGTCCGCACGCTCTGTGCCAGCGCGAGGCGGGGATGTCGCCCGGCTCGTCCGGGACGGAAATATCTGGTATTGGTCAGGGCCGGTAGGCACAGTTCGATCGGCGTTCTATCGTATGTTTCTCTAGTTCAAATCGGTAGGAGAAATAATGCAGGAAGCTCGCTTTCGTGAGTACATTGATCGGTTCAACAACGAGGACGACACGGCCTTCGACGACTACCTTGCTCCCGACATGCACATGAAAAACGGAACGCTCGAGTACACCGGGGTTCAGGGTATGAAGGATCACTACAACCTGCGAATCTGGGGAAGGTTCAGAGAGATCTTGACTGTTCCCAGGTTCGTCACCGACGGCCCGACGATCGCGATACGGATGAATACTCACTTTACGGCCCTGGCCGATCACCCGGATTCGCTGTTCGGCCCGGTCCGGCGGGGCGAAACTTTCGAATTCAACGGCCTGATCATGTACGAACTGGACGAGACGGATCGGTTCAAGGACATCCAGGTCGCCTACAACAGCTTCGTCTACACGGACATCCACGGCGAGCAGCGAGATCTGGGCATCCCGCACTGACTGCGTGAGGGTCGGAGCCCGACCACCGTCAGATTGGCCGGTCGATCTCAACGACCCGCGCAGCCTGCTGAAGCATCTGCAGGAGCCAGAGTAGCGCAGGATCATCCGACTTCGACGGGTGCCAATGCGCAGCCTCCACCAGCTTGGTTGAGGGCAGTGGGGTCTGCGCGATAGCGATCCCGTTGCGACGCTCGAGCGCGGCAATTCGCTGCGGCACATGTCCTACCATTCCCGTACCCTGCACCAGTGGCGCCACGGGCAAGAACCCACGCACGGACAAGGCAATGGTCGGTGAGATCCCCGCGGATCGCAGCATCTCATCGGCGGGCGTGAGTATACGTCCACCGAAAGTGGCCCGCACATGCGGGAGTTCGGCGATATCGTTCAGCGTCAGGTGCCCGTCCCGCAGTCGCGGATTGGCCGCGTCCACGACCGTGACGAAGCGATCGGTGAACAGCCGCTGCTGCTTACCCGGAACACCACGGTCGGCGCCGGCGATGACAACGTCCCGCCGCAGCAAGTCGATCGGCGATATCGAGTCGTCGGGCAGGCTGTTGAACTCGACGGTGGCACCCGGCGCCTCCCGGGCGAAGGCGGCCAGTAGCGGGGTAGCGATGAAGTTCAGAACGTAATCGGATGCTGAGATCAGGAACGTGCGCGCGCTGGATCCCGGATCAAAAGTGGGGGTCAGGTCCAGGGCCCGGGCGACCTCGACCATGGCTTGCCGGACGAGCGGCTGGATCGCCTCGGCCTTGGTGCTGAGCTGGAAGGATCCACCCGTGCGGACGAGCAGCGGATCACCGTACAACTGCCGGAGTCGTCCCAGGGCACCGCTGATCGCAGGTTGCGAGACCCCGAGACGTTCGCCGGCTCTGGTCAAGTTGCGTTCGTGCAAGATGGCGTCGAGCACGGCCAGCAGGTTGATGTCGATGCGCCGTAGGCTCGTCACCACTGCTCCTCGCACTCGGTCGGCGTCATTGCCGGGTCACCGAGCATAGACAGCCGATCATTGCCTAGGCGCATGGACGCGTCGGTGATCTCCGGTCATACGACGGGCGGCGACGAGCACTACTGCGCCGGCAAGGTGGCATCGGGTTGGCCCAGACGGTCCGGACATTGGTAAATTCACGCACTCCTTCGACCGAAGCTCCCGGCCGTATCCGCTGCTTGACACCCCGAAGGGCACGCGCGGATCGAGGCCACGACGGCGTTGCCCAAACGGTATTCCCGAGTTGATCCCCCGAGAGCCAGGCCGGAGTCGATGTCGCGGGTCCAGATGCTGACGGTCAAGCCATACGGTGAATCGTCGGCCAGCGCGATCGCCTCGGCCGGCCGGCCGGTGTCAAGGCAAGAAACGGGCCGGCATGTCCGAGGTGACGTCGCGGCCAGTCCGGCCGGGGCGTAGTAGTTGCCCGGTCGGTCGAGTCGGAGTCCGCCGGCAACCGGGGGCGCGCCCATGGCCAGCGAGCGCTGGACCTGGTCGTCGGCCAATGGGCCGATCTGGGTGTGTTCCTCGGGAGAATCACCGATCACCAGTGCACAGACCAAGTCTGCGACACGTTGCTCGAACTCGGTCACTATCCGCCGATCGACGATGAAACGCTCCACGCACAGGCAGCTTTGACCGGTTCACGAACCGCGACCGCACGACAAGGGGAGACTCGCCTTGAGGTCGGCGTCGGCGAGAACCACGAACGGGGGTCGGGGCCAGCCAGCTCGAGGACGGCCGGTCGTTAGCGCTCGGCCGGCCGCCTCGGCGACGCCGTCGCGCTCTCTGCCGGTCAGGGTGCCCGCCGCGATCCTCGGACCGGCGATGATGTCGTAGACCAGACCGTGCTCGGCCAGTACCGGGGATTGGAACAGTCCGTGGAGAAGTCGTACGAAAGGACTCGGGTCACGGTGCTCCTCTCCAGTCGGACCGTCAGCGTCCGCCCGGCCACCGTCGTGCGATGGGCTCGCTGCTGTCGCGATCGCAGGCGGACTCGGACACTGCCCGGCCCGTTCGTGGTATGTCACCAGCCGGTGACAGCACCGTGGACAGAAGTGGTGTGCCGATCCGGCGGTGGTGGGTCGGGCCGGACCGGTGCCCGCCGGCTTGGGCCAACAGAAGGACTGGCGGCGGAGGATCGGCGGAACGACATCCCAGAAGGTACGGCAAGCGTCGGGGGCTGCGATTGGGTTCACGGCCCACGGATTTCCCCTTGCCGACGCCCGCCGAGGGGAAAACCGTGACGCTCGAGGCCAGCTTCAGGATGCTGTCCTCAGCCGCCGCGCGAGGCTCTGCATTGAGAGCGAGGATCAGTAGTCCAGGGTCTGGTAGAACTCACGTCGACGCTCGGCCAACGCCGGAATGGCCTGGCCGGCCGCCCACTGCTTGAAGTGGTCGTACTCGGCGTGGGCCTTGACCGCGTCGTCGTCGGTGTAGATCTCGAAGATGCGAAAAACGGAGGGCTCGGCGGGGTCCTGGTAGGCCTGGTAGTAGATGTTGCCGGGCTCGGTGCGGGACGCGGGGGACAGGTGCTCGATCGCTTCGCGCACCAGCTCCTCCTGCCCTTCCTTGGCGATCCAGGTGGCGCTGAGGACGACGGCCATGGTGTGGTTTCCTCTCGATGGTTGGGCGAGGTGCATGGGGGGTGATCAGGTCGTGGTGTGTGCGCGGCCTGATCGGGCCGGCGGCGTCGATGTCCGCGCCGCCGGCCGGTTTCAGGGGGTGTCAGCCGGTCAACCGGCTCGCTTCCGCCGCCCGAGGTAGGTGGACAGTCCGACCGCGGCCAGCAGGGCCAAGCCGTTGAAGACGCTGGAGGCCCAGCCGCTGGCGCCGCTGAGGGTCAGGCCGCTGACCGAGATCGACACGAAGATGGCGCCGATGATGGTGCCGATGACGTTGAAGAAGCCGGGGGCAATGGCGGTGGCACCCAGGAACACCGCGGCCAGCGCCGGGAACAGCAGGTCATTGCCGGTGGAGGCGCTGGCGCTGCCGGCGCGGGACAGCTGCATCACTCCGGCCAGGCCGGCGATGGCCGCGGCGACGATGAACGTCGTCCACACGTTGCGGTCGACCCGGATGCCGACGAGTTTGGCCGACGAGGAACTGGAACCGATCGCATAGAGGGACCGACCGAACGGGGTGTGGGTGAAGAAGTACCACGCGATGGCGGCCACGACGAGCAGGACGAACACCACCGTGGGTAACCCGAGCAGGCGGCTGGATCCGAAACGGGTAATGGCCGGGTCGATTCCGGAGACGATGGTCTGGCCACCGGTGTACCAGACCATGATTCCGGAAATCAGGGTGGCCATGCCGAGGGTGGTGACGAACGGACTCATGTGCAGGCGGGTGACCAGGAATCCGTTCACCACACCGACCAGGGCCGCCAGCACGATGGGCACGATTACCGCGAGCCAGAGCGGCCAGCCCGACTTGGCCATGAAACCGGCCGTGAGGACCTGCGCCATCGCGGCGATCGCGCCGAGCGAGAAGTCGAAGTAGCCGCACACCAGGGGGAACAGGGCGGCGATCGCGACCATGGCGATCACGGCCTGGCTGCCCAGGATGACGTTCAAGTTGGTCAGGGTCGGGAAGGTGCCGCTGGACGCGGGGAAGACCGAGAAGAAGACGAAGACCAGGATGGTCAGGATCAGCAGTGCGTAGTTCTCCAGCAGATGCACGATGCCGCCGCTGGAGCGACCACTGGAGGCTGGGGCGCCGCCGCTGGACGCGGCGTCAGTCTGCGTACTCGTGCTCATGAGGTATGGCCTTCTTTCGAGATCGTCAGCGATTCCGACGCTGGAGTCGTGGGGTTCTCGGCGCTGGTCGAGGAAGCCGGTCGATCGCGCAGAACGAGGCTGGTCAGCTCGTCGACGTCGACGGTCTCGGCGTTGACCTCTCCGGTGATGCGGCCACGGGCGAGCAGCAGGATCCGGTCGCACAGGGCGTGCAACTCACTCATGTCCGAGGATGCGACGATGACCCCGCAGCTCTCGGAGGCGGCCTGCCGGATGACCGCGTAGATGTCGGCCCGGCTCATCACATCCACTCCCTGAGTTGGTTCGTCCAGCAGGAGCAGCCGGGGGTTGCGCTGGAGCCAGCGGGCGATGATGACCTTCTGCTGGTTGCCGCCGGACATCGAGGTGAACAGGGCCCGGGGGCCGGCCACCTTGATCTTGAACTTCTTGATCAGGTCCGCGGCGACTCGACGTTCCTTGTTGCGGCTCATCCATCCGCCGCGGCCGTTCTCCTTCAGCATGGCCAGCGCGAGGTTTTCGCTCACGCTGTGCTCGGGAAACGCCGCGTCCCGGCCGCGGTCCTCGGGTACCATGCCGACGCCCTCGTCGATGGCGTCGCCGATCGCGGCCGGGGCGTGTGACCGGCCGGCCAACGACATCGACCCTGCGGTCGGCTGGACCACGCCGAACGCGGCCTGCAGCAGACTTGACCGACCGGATCCGACAAGGCCTGCGATGCCGACGATCTCGCCCTCGTGGACCTTGAGGTCAACGCCCTTGAGCGGCCCGGAATGCAGGTCGTTCATCTCGAAGACGACGGTGCCGGTGCGGTGGCTGGACGATCCGGTGGGCCGCAGCGACTGGACCGCCGCGCCGGCCATGATCTGGACCAATTCGTCCTCGGTGGGACTGGCGTCGGTCAGCACGCCGACGACCTTGCCGTCGCGGAAGATGGTGAAGTCGTGAGCAACGGACAGCACCTCCTGCATCCGGTGGCTGACCATGACTACCGTCTGTCCCTGGTCGGCCCGGCGGCGGACCAGATCCAGCAAGTGCTTGCTCTCGTGGGCGGCCAGGCTGGCGGTTGGCTCGTCCAGGATCAGGATGAGCTCGTCGCCCTCCTGATCCTGCAGCGCCCGGGCGATCGCGACGATCGTGCGGTCCGCCGGCCGCAGGTCCTTGATCGGTTGACGCGGGTTGGCGTCCAGTTCGTACTCGGCCAACAGCTTCTTGACCCGTTTACGCAGGGTCTTCCAGTCGATGCCGCCGGTCGATGTTCGCGGGTAACCCGCGTCCAGAGCGAAATTCTCCTCGATCGAGAGTTCCTCGAAGAGCCCTAGGTCTTGATGAACGAACCGGAAGCCGGCCTGCTGAGCCGTTGCAGAGGTGTATCCCGTCAGGGGGTACTCCTTGCCGAATACCCGCAGTTGCCCCGCATCGGCCTGATGGACGGCGGCCAGTACCTTGATGGTCGTGCTCTTGCCCGATCCGTTTCCGCCCAGCAGCGCGTGCACGGTTCCGCGCCGAACTCGCAGCGAAGCCCCGGACAACGCCTTGGTACCACCGAAATGTTTGTCAAGGCCGGTGATGTCGACGGCCAGCTGGCCGGCTTCCGGTCGTTCCTCGGTCATACGCCCCAGGCCGCCTCGAACTTGGACTTGTAGTCGACGGTGCCTTCGTACTGGCCGCTGGACGGCATGTTGTGGTCCTTGTCAACCGCCTGGATCGACTCACCAATGTAGACGGGCTCCTCGCCGGCCAGCACCCGCAACGCGGTGTCGACCGAACCCCAGGCTCCCCACAGCGTGGCGAAGCCGATGGTGGCGTCCAGTCCGGCGTTGCCCTGCCGGATCAGATCCAGCGCCGGAGCATCCCCACCGCGACCGATCACCAGCAGCTTGTCGTCCAGCCCGGCGGAAACGATCGCCGCGGACAGGCCGTTGGTGAACCAGCCGTCGACCGGACCGACGAGCACGTTGGCGTCCGGGTTGGCCAGCAACGCGGTCGTCACCTTCTGCACGTACGAGCCGTCGGCGTTCTCCGGATCGCTGACATCGACCGTGGTGAGCACCTGACCACCCAGCTCCTCGATCCGGGTCTTGAAGCCGTCGGTAATCCACGGACCCCACACCTGGCTGGTGAAGTTCAGGGCCACGGCCTTCACATCACCGTTGGTCTTGCCGTAGGCGTAGTCGGCCTGCAGCTTGCCGAATTCCTCCCACTGCTGCTGGTTGGTGTAGTCCGGCAGCCAAAGACGTTCGGACGCCCACAACTTCGGGTCACAGTCGTCGACCCCACCGCCGCCGACCACGGTGATACCGGCGGTCACCGCCTCCTGGAAAGCGGCCTGAGCCACACCACAGCCGATGCCGATGGGCACGATGATGTCGGCGCCGCCGGCGATCGCCTGCCGGATGGCGGTGGCGAAGCCCTCCGGGTTGAGCTTGCCGTCGGCGATGGTCGCGGTCCAACCGACCTTCTCGCCGGCGGTCTTGACGGCTGCGGAGACGTCGGCGCAGTTGGGCACCTGCTCGCCGCAGGAGACGACGTACAGATTCTTGGTCCCTTGCGCCTTGACCGGAGCGAGGTCGGCCAGGTCGCTTCCGACACCCGCGTAGGCGGCGTCCAGCGCCTTCTGGGCGGCATCACTCAGGGGGGCGGAGGACGAGGTGGATGCGTCGCTGCCGGAGCTGCACGCGGCGAGCGTGGCCGCTGCGGCCACGATCGCGATCGTCGCCGTGAGGCGCTTGATGACGCGGGTCTGGAACAAACCTACCTCCTGCTGGTGTGTCAACGAGGAGGCCTTGAAAGAACTTCGAAGGCCCCGTTGCCGTCGGTTGGCGAGAGCGGCTCACCGCTCCGAACATCTTGTTGAATCAGTCAAGCAGGGCGATCCATTGAAGGCGACGGCCCGGTTGCAATAGCAGTTATCGGTTTCGGAGATGTGCCTCGTATCCCCACCACCTCTGAAGACAGAGCGACAACACGTCACGGAACGACAACGATCTTGCCGCCGAGATGTCGGGATTCGAGGTGCTGAAAGGCTTGCACGACCTCGTCCAGGGGATACTGGGCCTGGATGGGCAGGTAGAGATCTCCGTTGGCCACCGAATCGGCCAGCCTGGCCAGCGTCGCGGCGCTGCGCCGATAGCGGCCCGGACTGGCCAGCCCGAGCTCGGCGGCGGCGGCGTGGTCGACGATCGTGCAGATGCGGGGCGCAGGCACACCCAGCTCGAGCGCGGCGTCGATCGTCTCCCGACCAAAATTGTCCTGTACTGCGGTCGGCCGGTCGGTCATGGCCCGAACGCGATCCACCAGGCCGACGCCGTAAGTGACCGGCTCGACCCCAAGTCGACGCAGCAGATCATGATGCTTGGTGCTCGCGGTGCCGATCACCCGTGCCCCGCGGCTGACTGCCAGTTGGCTGTAGATCAGTCCGACACCGCCGGCGGCCGCGCTGACCAGAACGGTGTCTTCGGCACCGATATCGAGCAGGTCGAGGGCGGCAATCGCGGTCAGCCCGGGTGTGGCCAGGGAACCGGCAACCTGCGAGGACAACCCCGCCGGCTTGGGAGCCACTTGATCGGCAGGCACGGTGACCATCTCGGCCAGCGCGCCCGTGGTCCAGCCGAGCACTGTGTCACCGACCTGGATGGGGTTGCCGGCGGCGTAAGGCAGGTCCTCACCGAACCGAGCCTCGGCGCCGACGCCGACAACGGTGCCGGTGAAGTCGGAGCCCAAGCGGCGGGGGAACGGGGCATCCGACGGCGCGAATCCTGTTCGTACCTTGAAGTCGAACGGATTGATCCCGACCGCGGCCACCCGGACCACCATCTCGCCGGGCGCCGGTACGGCGTCCTGCACCTGACTCAGATGCAGGACTTCGGGTCCGCCCAGTCGGTCGTACTCAACTGCCAATGGCATTGATCGTCCACCCTTCGATGGTGCCGGCCGATTCGAACTCGGCGATGTTGACAATTCGTCGCGCGTCGTCTAAACCACCCAGGAAATCCCGCTCGAGGAACTCCGCGAGGGCTTCGGCGATCTGGTCGCTGTCCATCAGCGCACCCGCCAGGATCAGAACATTGGCGTCCGCGTGGGCGCGGGCCGCGCGCACGAAGCGGCAGTCCAGGGCGGTGACAGCGCGGGCTCCGTTGACCTTGTTCGCCGCGATCGCCTCGCCGGCGCCGTCCCCGCCCACAATCACGCCTCGCGACGCCCGGCCGGCGTCTTCGTCGGCCACGACGGCCCGGGCCACCCGGACGCAGTAGACGGGATAGTCGTCGCCTTCGTCGTAGTCGGCCGCGCCGTGCCAGTGGACATCGTGGCCGAGCGAACCGAGGTGCTCCTGAAGGTCGCGGCCAAGCCCGTAGCCGGCGTGGTTGCCGGCGAGGTGGATGCGCACACCCTTTCCTCAGAGTTCCCAGTGGTTGCGGTTGACAGTGGTCGGGTCATGCGCGAGATAGCGGACGAAGAGACCCTCGGGGTCGCGGTCGGCGATGATGGACTGGAGCCGGGCGTAGTTCTCGTCGGCCATGAACTTCAACTGGCGGTTCGTCATGTCCGAATCGCCCAGGTACTGGCCGACCGTCACCGGGTGGGCGTACTCTAGAGCCTGGTTGAGCCAGGAACGGTTCGGGGCGTCCTCGGCCGGGTCCTCATAAACCATGTAGGTCGCTACGTAGACCTCGCTCTGCAGCGAGAACGCCATCTCCGGCAACGGCCGCATCGGGGCGTTGCTGAACCAGATGGTGAAGGCTTCCGGTGTCGGAAGGTCGGTGAACAGGGGTCGAAGCCGTTCCAGCGATTCGGCAGCGTCGCCCGTGGCCCAGATGTTGTCCGTGATGTACCGCGCCCCGCGTGGGTTCTGCAGGTTCTGCTGATCGCGCTGCTCGGCCAAGCTGGACTGGACGCAGTCTTGAACCATGACCGCGCGGTCCAGGGCGGGACTGGTGTTGAACGGTGCGAGCGCGGCCTCAGCGGCGGCGCGGTCGGCGACCAGGGCGACTCCGGTGACGATGAACCGCCGCTTGCGGGGTTCGTCACCAACAGCTGGCGGGGTCAGGCTCACCACGACGATCTCGACATCGGGGGAGAAGTCGGCGTGGATCCCGTATAGCCAGGTCATGACCTCGGTGAACTCTTCGAGTTCGTACATGTGCACGGTGTGGCCGACGTAGCCGAACTTCGGCCTGGTCTTCAGGTAGAAGCGGGTGACGACTCCGGGGAATGATGGGCCCGCTCCGCGCGCCGCCCAGTACAAGTCTTCGTGTTGGTCTGCGGTGGCGTGGACCAGTTCGCCTTCGGCGGTGACCACATCGATCCCGACGACGCTTTCCGCGGCCCACCCCCAGCCGCGCTGGCACCAGCCCTGTCCGCCTTGCAGCAGGAATCCGCCGATACCGACCGATGGGCAGTGGCCGCCGTTGAAGAAGCGACCGAGTCCCTCCAGGTAGGGGGAGAGGGTATCACCGCCGTGCACCGCCGGTTGGGCGGAGGCGATTTCGGTGGCCGGGTCGTAGTCCATCTCCTGGAGGAGCCCCAGGTCGATCAGCAGGCTACCGTCCCGGACGCTCCAGCCGGCCCAGGCGTGTCCGCCGGACCGGACGGCGACCGACCATCCCCGTTCCCGGGCCAGCCGGACACCGGCGATCACGTCGTCGACGGTCGCGGCCTGCAGAACCGCGTTGGGCTGGCGGGTGGGTCGGCGTCCGTTGAAGATGGCGCCGACGCGGGCGACATCCCAGTCGCTGTCCGTGGGCAGGGTCAACTTGCCGGTGAATGATGATTGCAGGCTGGTGCTCATCCGAGTACGGATCCTCCTCCGTCGACCACGAGGTTGATCCCGGTGATCCAGGATGCCTCGTCAGATGCGAGAAATACTGCGGCGTTGATGATGTCGTTCGGTTGGCCGACCCGGCCCAGGGGGATGCGGGCGATGTTCTGGCGGAATGGCTCCGGTCCGGAGTCCACCAGCCAGGCGGTTGATGGGGTGACAGTGAAGCCCGGGCTGACACAGACGGCGCGGATGCCGTACTTGCCGCCCTCGGCCGCCAGTTGCTGGGTCAGGGAGATGACCCCACCCTTGGCGGTGCCGTGGGCGTTTTGTTCCATGAACTCCACGCCTCGGGTGCCCGCGATGGAGCCGACGTTGAGCACGACGCCGCCGTGCTTCATGAAGTGGGGCCAGATCGCCTTGATCGCGTAGAAGACCAGGTTGAGTTCATTGTCGATGGTGAACTGCCAGTCTTCGACCGAGAGGTCCTGCACCGAGCCGAACTTGGGCGTGGACGCGTTGTTGTACAGGATGTCGGCCCGCCCGTGGACCTCCAGGGCGGCGTTGATCCAGCGGGCCGCGGCGTCGGGATCGGTGAGCTGTACGGGTGCGAAATTCTCGATCTCACCGCCGTCTGCCCGGACCTGGGCGACCGTCTCGTCGGCGCCGTCGCTGAACAGATCGCAGCCGATCACCCGGGCGCCCTCAGCGGCGAATCGTAGGGCCGCCGCTCGGCCCATGCCGCCGCCGATCCCGGTGATCAAAGCTACCTTGCCGTCGAGCCGGCCCATCGTTTAGCTCCTCGTTGAGTGGTGTTAACGGATCGATTAACGTTGTGGTGGAGGCGGTTACACATTCTCAGATTGGTGCGGACACCGAAAGTTGAAAGCGAAGTTCGACCGGGGGTCGAGCCGACGTGACCCGTTCAGGAGGTGCCTGGTTGGCGGTCGGGACTGACGAGGTCGTGCAGCGGATCACCCCGCTTCACACCGGTGGAGCCACGAACAGCCCGTGGTCGATTTCGTTGAAGGACTCGCGGGCCACCAACTCGTTCATCTCGTTGGCGGTTCCCCACTGGTCCTGGGTGGTCACCAGATTGACGTCCAGCTTGGCTGGGGTGCCAGCGGTCCTCGTCCTCGATGGTGGCCAGTTCCGTTGTGTACTCCAGGGTGTTGCCGGCCGGGTCGAGGAAGTAGGCAAAGGTGTTGTCCCCCGCGTTGTGTCGGCCGGGACCCCAGACCATGCGCGCGCCGCTGCGCAGGATCTTGCCGGTTCCGCGCATCCACTCCTCGACCCCGCGCATTTCGAAGGACGCGTGATGCAGCGACGCGTGCGGACCTTTGGCGATGGCCAACGAGTGATGAGCATTGTTGCAGCGCATGAAGTTCATCAGATCGCCCATCCGGTCGCTGAACAGCGTGTCGCTGATGGCGAAGTCCAGGTGATCGATGTACCAACGGGTGGTCCGGCCAAGATCAGTTGTGTTGACGACCACGTGGGAGAGCTTCACCGGGATCGGTTCCCGTGGCCGTATCTTGCGGTTCTGGCGCAACCGGACATCCGCGGAGATCTCCAAGGTGCGACCGTCAACGTCAAAGCAGCGAAAGCCGTAGCCCCCACCGGGCTGGGTCAGCTCCTGAGGACCATGGACGAACCGGACACCGGCCCGGCGCAGCCGGTCGGCCAGCTGGTCCACGTCCGCGCGGGTGTGCGCTCCGAAGGCGATCAGATCGATACGCTTGTCACCCTTACGCAGCCGGACGGTGAACGGCTCCGGGGTGCCCTCGGCCCACAGGTACGCGACGTCCCCCCGTCGCTCGACCTCTGTCAGACCCCAATACTTGGTCAGGAACGCCTGCTCCAGGTCGAAGTTGGACACCGCCAGAGCCAGATAGCGCAGGTGGGAGATCAGCCGACGCGGCCGCGGCTGGCCCGCGGGGGACTGGCCATCGTCCCGGCCGGGGACGACGAGCGGCTGGGTCACAACAGCTCCTTTGCAAGGTGTCGACTGGTTGTGACGACGTTAGAGTGGCACCGCGTCGTAGAGAACCCGGTTCGGCGAATACCACCTATCGGTCGAAGGACGGAGCCCGTCGTATGGACGTCGCGGGACTGGACCTGAACCTGCTGGTGACCCTGCGCGCGTTGCTGGTGGAGGCGAACCTCACCCGGGCCGGTCAAAGCATCGCCATGAGCCAATCGTCGATGAGCGTTGCCCTGTCCCGGCTGCGCGGTCACTTCAAGGACGAACTGCTCGTCCGAGTGGGGCGTGACTACGAGCTCACACCCCTGGGTCGCCAGCTGCTGCCGCAGGTTCAACTGGCGTTGTCCCTGGTGGAGAAGGCCCTGGTGGGCGAGTCACAGGTCGACCCCACCCGGATGGAGCGCACTTTCACGATCATGGCCTCGGACTTCGCGATGCTGGAACTCAAGGAGGCCTTCGTCGAGATCCAGGGCCGGGCCCCCGGCGTCAGCATCGAGGTGCTTCCGCTACCCGAAAACCCCACGGACAGCAACCGCGACCTGATCAACACCGACTTCATCGCCGCCGTCCCTGGGATCGGCATCGACGGCGACAACGCCGTCCTGTTTGTCGATCACTACGTGTGCCTGCTGGACTCGGACAACCCCCGGCTGATCGACGGTGAACTCAGCTGGGAGGCGTTTACCGAACTTCCGCAGGCGGTCGCGTTCTTCGGGAAGGCGCACGTCACGCCGGCCGGTCGCCGGCTGCGTGAGCTGGGATTTCACCGTGCCCCGACGGTGAGCACCAGCGGGTTTCTGCCGCTGCCTGCGGTGGTCGGCGGCACCGACCTGGTCGCCGTGGTGCCCAGCCGGCTGGTCGACCGCTTCGGGTCGGGCACCGGCACCGTCGCCGTCCCCACCCCGTTCGGCCAGGTTGAGATCGTCGAGACTCTGTGGTGGCACCCCAGCCACAACGCCGACGCCGGGCATACCTGGTTCCGGGACGTGCTGCTGGGCACCATCGCGGGTCGGGCGACCGCCGGGCAGGTCCAGTGACCAGTCGCCACCGGGAACGGGTGGCCGTGATCACCGGCGGCGCCAGCGGCATCGGCCGGGCCGCTGCCTCCAGGCTGACCCAGGAGGGGGCCCGGGTTGCGGTGCTCGACCAGAACGTCGTGGACCGGTCGGAGGAGGAGGCTGAGCAGCTCAGCAGCATCAGATCCTATCGGTGCGACGTCTCCGACGCCGGATCCGTGCGACAAGCGCTGGCCGCGGTCCGGGAGGAACTCGGACCTCCGGCGATCGCCGTCCACTGCGCCGCCTACCAGCACATGGTTCCCTTCGACCAGGTCAGCGACGAACTGTGGACCCGCACCCTTCGAGTCAACGTGGACGGCGGCTTTCACCTGGCCCAAGCGGTCCTACCGGAGATGCGCCGGGCCGGCTGGGGCCGAATCGTCATGGTCGCGTCATCGACCTTCTTCGCGCCGCCGCCCGGCATGACGCACTACATCGCCAGCAAGGGCGCCCTGATCGGCATGGTGCGGGGCCTGGCCGCCGAGGTCGGTTCGGAAGGAATCACAGTCAACGCGCTCGCGCCCGGGCTGACCAAGACCGCCACCGCGGTGGCCCGACTCCCGGAGGAACAGTTCGCCGCCATCCGAGCCCGACAAGCAGTGAAACGCAGCGGATTACCCGACGATCAGGCCGGCGCACTGTCCTTCCTAGTTTCCGACGACGCGGCGTTCATCTCCGGGCAGACCCTGCTGGTCGACGGCGGGGAAGGGCACGTCTAGGCCCGTCTAAGCCTGGCCGTACGCGGCGCGACCATCGGCCGCTCCAATAGCACCTATAGCCGCCACGCAGTTCCCTTGCCCCATTCGGCACCCCTATTGTCCCAAATCAACACGAATCTTCACCACCCCGGCGGCACCGGCGCGAACCGGTGGATGCGCCAGCTCTGGTCTCCCGACTTGAGCCACCCGATCAGCACCACCTGACAGACGCACCGCACCGCTGACGCCAAAGGCGATGACCGTACACCCGGCCGGCAAGGGAGCCGAGTTCATGTTCATGTACTTCCCGACGAACTACGTCTGGAGCATGGCCGTCGTCGCCACACTGAACAACGGCGGCTACATCGACGACGTCGACCGGGCCTGCCGGCCCGTCCTGGATGCCTCTCGCCGCGGCGACGATGCCGGCACCGAAGACCTGTTCGCCGCGTGGAACGCCGTCGCCGACCACCTGATCAATTCGGCCGAAGACGACGTCACCGCCGGCCACCGGATCGGCGCCGGTGAGAAGTTCTACCGGGCGAGTCTGTACGTCTCGCAGGCCGAGCGGCTGCAGTCACCGACGTGGACCGGGCGGACCGACGCCTACTACAAATCCATCACCCTGCTGCGCAAGCACGTCGAGCTGAGCCGCGCACCGCTCACGCTGGTGGAGATCCCCTACGAAGGATCGACCCTGCCTGGCTATCTGTACCACGCAGACCGCGACGATGACTCCCCCACACCGGTCGTCATCCAATGGAACGGTCTCGACTCAACCAAGGAGATGATGTACTACTCCGGCTTCCCGCAGATGCTGGCCCGCCGCGGCATCTCCACACTGATGGTGGACACCCCCGGTTCCGGCGAGGCCCTGCGGATGCGTGGCTTGACCGCCCGGCCGGACACCGAGGCGTGGGCGCGGGCGTGTGTCGACTTCCTGGAGACAGTGGAGCATGTGGACAACGGCCACGTCGGACTAGTTGGCTGGTCGCTGGGCGGCTACTTCGCTCCTCGCGCTGCCGCGTTCGAAGACCGCATCAAGCTGGTCGTGGCCTGGGGTGCCAATCACAACTGGGCCGAGGTGCAGCAATCGCGTCGCCGACACGAGGGTGAGAACCCTGTGCCCCATTACTGGGATCACGTCCGCTGGGTGTGGGATGCCACAGACATGGACGACTTCCTCGAGAAGACCAAGAACGTTCATCTGCACGGGATCGCCGAGCGAATCACCGTGCCGCTGCTTATCACGCACGGCATCAATGACCGCCAAATCCCGGTGAAGTACGCGCATCAGACCTTTCAGCAGGCGATTAACAGCCCCAAGCGAGAGCTGCGACTCTTCGACGAATCCGAAGGCGGGGCCGAGCACATCGGCATCGACAACATGCCCTATGTCGCCGCCTTCATCGCCGACTGGGTGGCGCAGACCTTTGGCGAACTCTCCGGCGACACGCTCGGCGGACGTCAGTCATGACCGGCCCAGGGGATCGCCGCCGCTATGTCGGCTGGTTGCCGGCTGCGATGCTCGCGACTAATTCCTCGAATCGGGCAACGACCGGATCCAGGGAATGCTCGCGCGCAATCAATATGATTCGAGTGTCGTCGATATCCCGGACAGGAACGAAAGCAATGTCCCGGCGCCGGGTCACCGCAGCGACCGAAGCTCCGGTAATGTTCACCCCCATTCCGGCAGCAACCAATTCAAGAATTTCTTCAAGGTCGCCCGCGAGCGGTCCCGTTATTGGTCGGGAACCGTCCGGCCGAGGGTCGACAAGCCACCAGTTCCGTTCAGTTTCAGACACCCCCTCAGGGGCGACGAACGTTTCGTTCCTCGTGTCCAGAATGGAGACGGATTCCATTCCGGCCAGTCGATGGTCGGCGCGGACGGCAAGGACCCGTGGCTCGGCAACCACCAGCGTACGGCGCAGGTCGGCCGGGTCGAACGGCTCGCGAACGAAGGCGACGTCGACCTCCCCGCCCAACACCGCTTGCGGGAGGCGACCCCAGGAGAAGTGCCGCAGGCGCAGGTCCAGGTCGGCCATGTCCAGCAGCGTGGCGCTGATGATGTCACTCATCAGCGAGCCCGCCCCATTGGTCCAAAACCCAACTCGCAGAGTTGGTTTCCCAGATCTAACTCGTTCGATCCAAGCACCTAGTTCGTCGTTCGACGCGACGACATGCCGGGCGAACTCGACGAGCTCACGGCCATGGCGAGTGAGCTGCACCCGCCGCGATGTCCGAGTCAGCACGGTGAACTCGAGCTGCTGTTCCAACCGCTTGATCTGCTGGCTCAGGGTCGGCGTCGAGGTGTTCAAGCGTCGGGCGGCCCGTCCAAAGTGCAGTTCCTCGGCCACTGCCAGGAACGCGCGGAGCGAGGTGGGGGTCAGTTCCATGGAGCTACTCCCGGGTCCGATTATGATCGTTAGGTCAGAGCCTAACGTTCGCATTCGTTATCGTCGGCAATTCACGGGCTGGCGAGCACGTACTATCCTGCGCGATAGGACCCGCTCGGCACCGAACGAACCCTACACCGGTCGTCTCGACGGATTGGGCATCAGTAAGTTTGCCAGTCACCGGGAGGACGATTCGCATCTTCTGCCGGACCGGCCGTCCTCGTTTACCGTGGGCCCAGCGCAAGCGCGACTATGCAGGTTCGCCGGTTCATGAGCGAGAGAGAAACTTCGAAGTCAATGACGAAAGGGCGTCAATGTCGACAGTTGTTCAGGTGCTGTGCGTTCCCCACGACCCGACCCTGCCCGGTGTAGCAGCTCAAGGGGCGGATGCCCCCGAGCCGCTGCAGCGAGTGATCGGCAACTTCGGGACGCTGCGATCCAAGCTAGCGGCAGCCGAGCCGGACGCGTTGGTGGTGGTCTCGGGTGATCACCTCAATCAGTGGTTCTACAACAACATGCCGACGTTCTCCATCGGCAAGGCGATGCGTGCGGCCGGCCCGTTCCCGCATGAGCAGGAGTTCTTCCGGGTCGGCTCCTACGACACCGCCCTGGAGGGGGACCTGGCCCGGCACCTGCTGCGCACCGGTCTGCGCCGCGGCATCGACTTCTCCTACAGCGACGACTTCGTGCTGGACCATGGCTTCACCGTGCCGTTGAGCTTCCTGCGCCCGGAGCAGGATCTGCCGGTCGTGCCGATCTTCACCAATGTGATGGCGCCGCCGCTGCCGCCGGGCGAGCGCTTCTACCAGCTCGGCGCCTCCGTGGTGGAGATGGTCGAGGCCCACCCGGCCGACCTGAGGGTCGCCATCATCGCCAGCGGGCATCTGGCCAACGGGGTGGGCGGACCAAAGATGATGGAGCTGGTCCGCCCGGACAACCCCTGGGACATCCGGACCTGGGATCAGATCACGGCCGGCGACACCGAAGCGCTGGTCGAGGCAAGCACCTACGAAGCGCTGGCCTCGGTCGGCCACGGAACTCCGGGATTCCTGGACTACATCTTCGCGTTGGGTGCCGTCGGCGGCCGCCGTCCCGATTTTGCCGACAAGGTGGCCAGCAACTTCGGACCGGCCACCGGGTTCCTGGCCTGGGACAACGCCGGGTCAGGGCCGGTGAGCGCCTGATGAGCCACTACGCCACGTCCCTGCTCATGTGGAACGTTGCCCGGGACAAGGACCTGGCCGAACGGTTCCAGGCCGCGCCCGATTCGGTGCTGGCCGATTACGACCTCACCGACGCCGAGCGAGAGGTGCTCCGAGAGCAGGACATCCGCGAGCTGTTCGTCATGGGCACCCACCCGTTTGTGCTGTACCACTTCGCTCTTCGCCTCGAAGGCGCCGTCAGCATGCCATTCATGCGCAGCTACGTCGCCAAACTGCAGGGTCTCAACGTCGGCAACCTCGAAACCTGATCCCCTCACCTGACAAGGAGTCACACTCATGACCACCTCCACCGCCGCGGCGGTCGATCCGACGACCAACCTGCGAGTCGACACGTTCGCCGTCGGAACCTTCGCCCCCTCCTCCGAGCCCTCCCGCAGCTTCCCGGCGTTGGTCCGACCCAACGGTGAAGTCCTCGACCTTTCCGGCCGGTTCCACGACACCCATCAGATCTTCGACGACTGGACGGTGAATTTCGCCGTCCTGGGCGATCTGTCCGCGGATGCCAAGCAGCCCGTCGAGCAGCTCACCGAGCTGCGGGCGCTACCTCCGCTGAGCCACCCCAATCTGCTGATGGCTGGGGCCAACTACAAGACGCACGTCGCCCAGATGCTGACGAAGAACAAGTTCAACCAGCACAACCGCAAGCCCGGGGAAAGCGACGAGGACTTCTTCCAGCGCAACTATCAAATGATGGAAGCGCGGGCCCGGGAGGGCACTCCGTTCTTCTGGACCGGGCTGCACTCCTCGTTGGTTGGGGCGAACGACGACATCGTGCTGCCGGTGTTGGGCGAACAACCCGACTGGGAACTCGAACTGGGTGTGGTGATCGGAGGGACGGGGCGTTTCCTGACCCCCGAGGAAGCCCCGTCACTGATCGCCGGCTACATGATCGTCAACGACCTGGGCACCGTCGATATCTTCAAACGACCCGACGTCAACTGGGGTTACGACTGGATCAGCAAGCACCAGCCGACGTTCAAACCGGCCGGCCCGTTCATCGTGCCCGCCCAGTTCGTCGACCTGGACCAGGACGTCCGCATCAAGCTGTCCGTGAACGGCCAGGTCATGCAGGACTGGCCGGTCAATGACTTCGTCTTCAACCCCGCGCAGTACATCACCTACGCATCCGAGCGGATTCACCTGCAGCCCGGCGACCTGCTGTGCATGGGTTCCCCTCCCGGCAACGGTGCTCATCATGGCCGTTTCTTGCAGGACGGGGACATCATCGACGGCGAGATCACCTTCCTGGGGCGCCAGCAGAACCGGTGCGTGGCCGAAGACTCGCACGGCCGCAAGCCGCATTTCGGCCTGTGGAACATGGAACCGCCGACGTCATGACCAGTTACGACCTGCCCACGGTCGACGTGCACGCGCATGTCGCCGTCCCGGCGGCCGAGGCGGTGGTGGCCGGTCAACCCGGCCTCACCCAGGAGCAGCAGCGTGACGCGCGATGGTTCGGCGAGGCCGCGATGACGGTCAATCGCGGCCAGCTGTCCAGGGTTGCGCCCCTGCTCACCGACGTCGACCGTCGACTCGAGGCGATGACGTCCGCCCGCGTCGATGTGCAACTGGTTGCGCCGATGCCGTTCTACCGGCCCTGGACCGACGGGGATCTCGCCGCACGTTACGTCACTGCCACGAACGAAGGCGTGACGGCCGTCGTCGGAACGCATCCCGATCGGCTCGTCGGTGTCGGCACCGTTGCCCTGCACCACCCCGAGCTCGCCGTGCGTCAGCTCGAGCACTGCATGGGCGACCTGGGTCTGCGCGGGGTCCAGATCGGAACGACGGCCGGGGACAAGGAACTCGATGATCCGTCGTTGGCCGACTTCTGGTCTCGTGCAGAGGAACTCGGCGCACTGGTCGTCGTGCATCCCTGGGGTTGCACGTTGGGCGAACGCCTCGCCGACTACTACCTGGCCAACACGGTCGGCAATCCGGTCGAGACCACGGTCGCGCTGTCCCGACTGATCTTCTCCGGTCTGCTGGACCGCCATCCGGGCCTGGACATCCTGTCGGTCCACGGCGGTGGTTACCTGCCCACCTACCTGGGCCGCTCAGATCATGCGTGGCACGCACGCACCGACGCCCACACCTGTCAGCAGCCACCCAGCAGCTACCTGCACCGGATGTGGATCGACTCGCTGGTGTACTCGCCGGCCGGTCTTCGTGCGTTGGTCGATGCCACAGGTCCCGACCGCATCCTGCTCGGCAGCGACTACCCCTTCGACATGGGCGTCACCGACCCGGTCGATCGTCTCGAAGCTGCCGGACTTGATCTCGCCACCACCGCCGCCATCGCCGGCGGCAACGCCGCCACGCTCAACATCGCGCCGCAGTCGGTGCGGTTGGGCTCCGATCGACGAACCACAGGAGTTCACTTATGAGCAGCATCCGCAAGGTCCTGATCGTCGGCGGCGGCATCGCCGGCCTGACCGCCGCCACCGCCCTCGCCAAGCAGGGGATCGCCTGCGACGTCCTGGAACTGCACGACCGTCCGGCCGGGGCGGCAATCACCATCCAGAACCGGGCGGTCGACGGCCTGGCCGAGATCGGTGTGCTCGACCGGTTCCTCGAGGAAGGAGTGCCGCGGTCGCCGCAGGACTTCTTCGCCTACTTCGACTCCGCCGGCAGTCCCGTCGCCACCCCGCCCATGCCGCCCCGCCCGGCCAGCGGGCTGCCGCAGGCCATCGTCATCCACCGTGTCCCCCTGTCCCGGATTCTGCGCGACGCGGCGGAGGAAGCGGGAGCCGTGGTCCAGGTCGGGCTGAGCATCACCGAGTTGACCCAGGACGACGAGTCGGTGACCGTCACCCTGACCGACGGGACACAGCGCACCTACGACCTGGTCGTGGGGGCCGACGGGGTCCGCTCGCAGACCCGAAGCCTGATCTTCGGCGACGAGATCGAACCGCAGTACTCGGGCACCACCATGTTCCGGTGGATCGTCCCAGGCATCCCCGAAGTAGGCCCGATCGGGTTCTACCAGTCCCCGGAGGCGCTCAACGTCATCGTCCGACTCCGCGACGGCAGCATCTACCTGGCGACCGGACGGCACTACGCCCAGAAGCCCGGTGTCATCACCCAGGACCAGGCACGGCTGATCGTGCGGGAGAACCTGGGCGCCTTCACCGCGCCACTGATGGTGGAGATGCGGAATCGGCTGACCGACGACGAAACGATCATCGTTAACGACTACAACTGGCTGCTCACTCCCGACCCGTGGTTCCGTGGCCGGGTGCTCCTGATCGGAGACGCGGCGCATGCCACCACCGCGACCCTGGCGTCGGGCGGCGGTATGGCGATCGAGGACGCCGCCGTTCTCGGCGAGGAGGTCGCCGCCGGAGGATCGGCGCGGGAGGTGTTGCAGCGCTTCATGAAGCGTCGATTCGACCGGGCACGCCTGGTCGTGGAGACCAGTGTCGAACTCGATCTCATGCTGCAACGCGGCGATCCGGTGGCGGATCAGAACGAGCTCCGCGCCAAGGCGATGGCCGTCCTGGCCAGCCCCTACTAAACCGCTCAGTCCAACCCAGCGCTGCATACACGATCCGCAGTGGCGCGCCCGCCCGCGTCCGTGGATGCCAGTGCGCCCGAAACGTGATGGGAGTAGGAGAAATGAGATACGCACGGGTCGAGTTCGACGGCCAGGAACGGGTAGGTGTGCTGGCCTTTCAGGCGGAGGACGCCCAGGACCCTGAGCTGCTGCTGTTCCCGGCGGGCACCGATCTGCTGGCGGCTGCGGTCATGCGTCGGGCCCCGCACGATGACGCACCCACGGTCGCGTTGTCCGCGGTTCGCCTGCTGCCGCCGATCCATCCGGCCAGCTTCCGCGATTTCGTGGCATTCGAGGAACACGTTCAGGGTGCCTCGGCGATGCTCGACAATCCGTCGGCTGCGATCGCGGCATGGGCCGAGACACCCACGTTCCTGTTCGGCAATCCGCACGCCATGCTGGGCGCCGATGAGCCCGTGGCCGCCCCGCCCGGGTCGCAGGCATTGGACTTCGAACTCGAGGTGGGCGTGGTGATCGGGGTGGATGGTCGCGACCTGACGCCGGAAGAGGCAGCCAACCACATCGCTGGGTACCTCATCGTGAACGACTGGTCGGCTCGGGACATCCAACGTCGGGAAATGCGCAGCGGTCTGGGACCGGCCAAGGGGAAGGACTTCGCCACCACGATCGGACCCTGGCTGGTCACCCCGGACGAACTGGACCCGGTCCGGACCGGGAACCGGCTGGACCTGCGGATGGCGGTATCAATCAACGGGACCGAGTTCGGGGCGGACTCGCTGGCCCACATGGGTTGGTCGTTCGAAGAACTGGTCAGCTACGCCTCCCGCGCGGCCTGGATCCGTGCCGGGGACCTGATCGCGACCGGGACCTGCGCGGGTGGATCCCTGGCCGAGGCCTGGGGCCGCTCCGGACGGCAAGAGCCGCCCCCATTGCAGCCCGGAGACGTTGTCACCATGAACGTCGACCGCCTCGGGTCACTGTCCAGCCCGATCGTGGCCGCCGCGCCCGAGCGCAGCCCGATTCTGCCCGCGACCCCGCTGGCGCAGCTTAAGACGATGACAGGAGCGTCCGCATGACCGGCAGGGTCGACGGCAAGGTGGTCGTGGTCACCGGCGCCGCCGGGGGACAAGGCGCCGCCGAAGCCAGGGCGTTGGCCGCCGAAGGCGCCATCGTGGTGGCGACCGACATCCTGACCCCCGACGACGTGCGACCCGGTGAACTCGACAGACATGGCGGGGCGATCAGTTACCGCCAACTCGACGTCGCCGACCCGGCCGGCTGGGGTGCCTTGGCCGAGGAACTACGCGAGCGGCACGGCAACGTGCACGGACTGGTGAACAACGCGGGCCTGACCCACCGAGCTCGGCTGCTCGACGTCGAAACCCCCGACTGGGAGCGCATGTTCCGGGTCAACACGACCGGACCTCTTCTGGGCATCCAGGCGATGGCCCCCCTCATGCCGACCGGGTCGTCCATCGTGAACATCGGCAGCGTCGCGGCGGTCACGCCGCACTACACGGTCGCCTACACCGCGTCCAAATGGGCCGTCAGAGGGATGTCCAAGGTCGCCAGCCTGGAACTCGGCCCGCTGGGCATTCGGGTCAACCTGGTCCACCCCGGTTACATCGAAACGCCGATGGTCGCCAACGCGCCCGCGACCTTCCGCCAAGCGCAGATCGACGCCACACCGCTGGGCTTCGTGGGTGCGCCCGAAGACGTGGCGCATCTGATCGTCTTCCTGATCAGCAACGAGTCCCGCTACATCTCCGGTTCGGAGATCGTCGTCGACGGCGGGTTCTCCAATCAGGCAGGAGTCAAGTACCTGTCCGACGCCGTCCGAGGGGTCGCCCCAGCCAACGTAGAAAGAGTCTGACAATGGGTACGCTGCTGAGCATCTCACCAACTACCGGAGAACAGGTCGGCCATTGGTCGACCCAGTCCGACACCGAGATCGACCAGGCCATCGAATCGGCGCATGGCGCCTTCCTCCTGTGGCGGAACAGCGAACGCCCGCTGCGCGTCCGTCTGCTCCACGAGATCGGCCGGGAGCTGACCAATCGCCGCGAAGACCTCGCCGGCCTGATGACCGACGAGATGGGCAAACCAGTTCGGGAAGCGTTGGCCGAGGTCGACAAGTGCGCCTGGACCGCCCACTTCTACGCCGACAACGCCGAACGGTTCCTGGCCGACCGTGTCGAGGAGACGCCCGCCGCTCGAAGCTGGGTCAGCTACGAACCGCTGGGTGTTGTGCTGGCGGTGATGCCTTGGAACTTCCCTTTATGGCAGGTGATTCGCTTCGCCGCACCGGCGTTGGCGGCCGGGAACACCGCCCTGCTCAAGCACGCGCCGTCGGTCACCGGCTCGGCGTTGGCCGCTCAGGACCTCATTCGGGCCGCCGCACTGACCGCCGGCGCCCCGACCGCGGTGTTCACCACCCTGCTCGTCGACGAAGGTGAGGTCGCGGCCGTCACCGAGCGGGTCATCAACGATCCGCGGGTGGCGGCGGTCACCCTCACCGGCAGCGAGCGGGCCGGCATGTCGGTGGCCTCCGTGGCCGCCCGGGCCCTGAAGAAGTCCGTGCTGGAGCTCGGCGGCTCCGATCCGTTCGTCGTCCTCGACGACGCCGACGTCGCGAAAGCCGCGACCATGGCGGTGCGTTCACGATTCCTCAACGGCGGCCAGAGCTGCCTGGCGGCCAAGCGGTTCATCGTCGCCGACGCTGTCGCGGACGAGTTCACCAGGCTGCTGGTCGAGGAAGTCGGGCGGCTGCGGGTCGGCGACCCGCACGATCCGACAACCGAGATCGGACCACTGGCTCGGATCCAGCAGGCGGAGGCCATCCAACGGCAGGTCGATCGGTCGGTGGCGGCCGGCGCCACCGTGCTGGCCGGCGGAACCCGACAGGCCGACGACAGTGCGTTCTACCCGCCGACCGTGTTGGCCAACGTCAAACCGGACATGACGGTCTTCCGGGAGGAGACCTTCGGCCCGGTCGCCGCCGTCATCCGGGCGGCCGACGACGACGAGGCCGCCCAACTCGCGGACGACTCCGCTTTCGGACTGGGGGCAAGCGTGTGGTCGGCCGATGCCGAACGGGCGCTGGCGGTCGGACGTCGGATCACATCCGGGGCACTTTTCGTCAACGCAATCGTCGCGTCCGACGCGCGAATGCCCTTCGGCGGAACCAGACGCAGCGGGTACGGACGTGAACTCTCCGAGGAGGGCATCCGCGAGTTCACCAATGTCCGAACCATCTGGGTGGGTGATCCTCAGGCTGCCGCACCAACCGAACCGGTCGAGTGATCCAGCCGGCCCGTTCGGCAAGGGGCTTCATCTGAGATCGCAATACCAGTCATTGCCCGTGAAGGGTTCACCGGTTCGCGCCGCGGGTCCTACCCTGAGTCAGGGAAAGGTGACGCCCGCCGCGGGTGCACCTACCGCCGTCATGACCACTTCCGAGGGTTCACCGTCGACGAATGCTCGGGCAGGAACTCCAGGAGCTGCCGGCCATCGTCGGTTCGTTAGTGATCGCACCGCACCTGAGAAAGAGGTACGAGAGTCAATGGCACTTAACGTCGAATTGCCCGAAGGCACCGTGCCGCGACGCGTCGTCACCGGACATGATGCCCAAGGAGTTTCCATTGTGGTCGGTGACGGTCCGGTCCCAGTCCACCGGGTGATGCCCCAGGACGGTGTCGGCTTCTATGAGATCTGGCAGACGGACGCCAGCCCGGCCCCCCTTCTTGCGGTCGAACCCAACGAGCCCACTGAGCGCACGCTTCGGGTCCCCCCGGAGCCGAATGGCACCAAGATCCGCATCAACGAGTTCTTCCCGGGCTTCCTGAACGACGAGGGGCGGCAATCACCGATCCACAGGACCGAGACCATCGACTACGGTGTCGTTCTCGAGGGTGAGATCGTGCTGATTCTCGATGACAGCGAAGTCACCCTCCGCGCGGGTGACGTTGTGATCCAACGAGGAACCGACCATGCATGGGCCAACCGAACCGACTCGGTCGCCAGAGTCGCTTTCATCCTGATCGATGCCGAGTTCACGTCAGATCTACTCAACGTCCTGCCTGAGAACATCCACTCCGAACTCATGCAGCACGGACCTCACGACAAGGAACCAGCATGATCTATCTGGACCATATCGGTTTGAGTGTAAGCGATCTTGACGCGCAGGCCCGTTGGTACACGGCGGCGCTCGACCTCACACCGTCGACTCCGTTCCAGATGGAGGCGCTTGGACTTCGCGGAGTCTTCATGGTCGACCAAACAGGTTGGGCGATCGAACTGCTCGAACGTCGAGGGTCGGAACCTTCGTCAGCCGCGCCTGACCCTAACGGTGCTCTCCTTACACATGGCTACGGGCACCTGTGCCTGCGGGTAGTCGACGTGGACGCCGTGTTCGCGAAACTGATCGCGGCCGGAGCAACAGAACGGCTGGCACCCCGTGATTCGCCCGAGCCGGGTGTGCGCATGGCCTTTGTGTCCGATCCCGAGGAGAATCTCATCGAGTTGCTAGACCGACCCGGGCCGGTGGGATCGACGCACTGAGCGCGACGGTGAACACAGGGACAAGGTGAAGTCGACCTGCCTTGGACCGCGCGCCGCCGAGCCCAACCAGATCCCGGCTCCGGAAATCTCGACGCGCATGCCAGACGGTCCGAGACCTCGGACACCTACCCGGAAATGGAAACGTCGCTATCGAGTCGACGCGCAGTGCTGAACTGGCCGCAACAGCGTGCCCGAGGTTAGGTTCACTAACCCGTTCGGTCTTTCGAGAGACGCTACTCGCACCCGAGAGGGAAAGGTTCGTCATGGCAGGCAATTCGGCCGAGGCCGGCCGAACGGTTGCCGATAAGGTGAGTTCACTTCTGCTCGCCTTCACTGAGGGCCCCTCGTGGCGGGTCAGCGAACTGGCCCGACTGGTCGGGATGCCGTCATCCACCACACATCGAATCGCCACTGAACTCGTTTCGCTGCAGATGTTGGAACGTGACGAGCATGGGCAATTCCGGCCCAGCCACAACCTCCGAGCGGTCGGAGGCGGTCAGTATGCGCCGGCGACTCTCCCTGAACGCGCACCCCCGGTAATCGAAGACCTGTGCGCGGTAACCGGCAGGCGGGTGCGGTGTGGTGCCCTGACCAACCTTGACGTCGCGTACATCGAGAAGCAGCCCGGGCGTCAACCAGCGTCGATGTTCTCATCTTCTGCCGTCATCCCGGCCGCCCCCACAGCACTAGGGCGTGCATTGCTCGCCTACGCACCCACAGGAATCGTCGAGCGGATCATCCTGAGCGGACTCCGCCGATACACCGACGTCACCGTAACCACCCCCAGCGAGTTCCGCCGAGCCCTGGCGTGGACCCGAGCGAACCAGATCGCCGTGACGCAGGCCGAGCTTGAATTGGGTCTCGGCGGAGTAGCCATGCCCGTCGCCGACCGGCACGGCGAAGTCATCGCGGCCATCGAAGTGACGTTGCGACCAGGTGAAAGCATCCATCCGGTTCTACCGGCGTTGGTAATCGCTACCCGCAGCCTGGAGCGCGAACTATCCGGATCGACCGGCACCAAACGAGCCGACCGACACCACCATCGCGCAACTCGCGTCGGTCGGCCGAACCCCACCAGGAACGCTCGAAAGCGGGTTGAACTGATGCCGGTAGGTCAGGTCGGGCAACTGACGGCGGGCAGTCCCACGAATCCACGACGGCACTAGGACAAGCCCAACACAGGTGACAGTCGGGGGCCCCATGTACGAGTCGATGCAGGCTTCTCTGGCATGTTGTTTGCCGCATGTTGTTTGCCGCGGTCGATCGTTCTGAGGTGTCGTGGGCTCGACGTGAAGCCAGCGGATGGCGTGCGCATCAAGCCGCACCGGTTCCGCTTGCCGGCGGTCCCGCGGGAGGCCGGCGTGACTCACTCGGAGATCCCGGGCGTCAAACAGTGACCCGCAGTCCCATCAAGTCTGGAAGACTCGCTTTCTGGGCCACCGGAATGCTCCTGCCGATCCTCGCCGACCGCGGCCACGCCGACCTTGCCCACAGGGTTCGTCGACGCTGACGGGACAGGCTGGCCATGTCAGCACGGTGTCGTCCAGTTGGTCTGCTTTCCGGAGACTCGCCGCAACGTTTCACAGTTCCAACGGCACAACGTCGGACGGATCGCACCGGAGTTCGAGGCGCAGGACGTGCTTTCCGATGGCGATCGCTCCGCTCACCGTCGCCACTCTGCACCAGAACAATTGCCATAGATGCTGTCCTGCAATGCTTCTCACCCATAAGATACCTTATGTCAAGTTAATGTCTGCGTATTCTTGCTTGATCCACTCGCATGACCGCAGCGCCTGCGTGGAGAACGCAGCCGATCCTGCTACGAATGGCGGGCCACTCCACCCCTCCTCACCGTCTGGATGTCAGTGCTGCGGTGGTTCGGTGGGTTCCGGCCCGGTGTGTTCGATCAGCCGGTACCGGGCCGGTCCGACGTGGGTGATCAGTGGGTGGGTCGTGATGGTGCGACCGGCGGCCGACGAGCGGGTGTAGCCGGCCCCGACCAGCGCCTCGATCAGCTCGCTGCGGCTGACGGCCCGGTCGCCCAAGGTGGTGGCGACGAGTCGGTAGTGGTCCGGCGCGGTGGCTCCGGCCGGTGCGTGCCAAAGCCCGTCGGTAAGGGTGGCGTGGGCGGCCAGCAGGCCGACGGTGAGCTGGTCGCCGGTGATCGGCGCTCGTGCTCGGAATCGTCGGGACCGGTGGACCGCGCCGAGCAGGCTGGGCAGGGGGAGAGGGCCGAGCGTGGCGAGGACCCGGACGGCGATCCCGGCCGCGGCCCACAGGTCCGGTGGTATCCGCGGCCGCGGAGCGGGTGCGGGAGACAGCGGTCGTGCGGGTGGGGGCAGGCCGAGGGTGCTGGCGACGCGGGTTCGGCCGCGGTGGTCCTCGCCGGGGCGGGATCGGCGGCTGATCTGCGTGGCCATCTCCGGGCTCAGCGGCAGGTGCGCGCCGGCGGCCGCGACGGTGGTGACCCAGTTGCTCACGCTTCGGACGCTCACCCCGTGCCGGGCGGCGATCTCCGCTTGGCCGGCGGCTGGGGCGTCCCGGAGGCCGTGGTAGTCCAGCACGGCCCGGATCCGGTGCGGCCGCAGCGGTCCGAGGACGCGGTGGGCGAGCTGCGACAGCAGCTGAGCGGGTGTCTGACCCGGCAGGGGAGTGCCATCACGCACAAGAAGGACCGTAGGACTCGGGTGGTACCGACACACGTTGGTACCACCGGATTCCCCCGAGGACGGTCCAGTAGCGGGTTATCTTCCCCATCGTTGTTGTGCCGATTGGCGGGTGATGCCGGCTGCGCGACCAACTTGGTCCCAGGTAGCACCGCCGCCGCGAGCTTCCCGAGCGAGGCGGTTCGTAGCCTCCCGCGCTGTGTTCTCGGCGCGGACCGCGTCGGTCAGCTTGTCGAGCCTGTCGGCCGGCGCGATGTGTTGGTCCCACCAGATCCGGGACAGCTCATCC
>CAYZBB010000030.1:0-45082 GCA_964476495.1 uncultured Actinomycetes bacterium
CGCCCAACGCCGACTTCTACCGGATCGACACCGCGTTCGTGGTGCCGCGGATGACCACGGATGCGTGGCAGCTGCGGGTGCACGGGCTGGTGGACCGGGAGATCACCCTGAGCTGGGCCGATCTGCTGGCCATGCCGTCGACCGAGCACATGGTCACCCTGACCTGCGTGTCCAACCCTGTCGGCGGCGAGTACGCGGGCAACGCGAACTGGCAGGGGGTGCGGATCGCGGATGTGCTGGCCATGGCCGGGCCGCAGTCGGGCGCCGACTGCGTGTACTCCACCAGCGTCGACGGGTTCACCGTCACCACCCCGCTGGACGTGCTGACCGACGGCCGGGAGGCGCTGCTGGCGTACGCGATGAACGGCGAACCGCTGCCGGTCGAGCACGGTTTTCCGGTGCGGATGGTGGTGCCGGGGCTGTACGGGTTCGTCTCCGCCACCAAGTGGGTGGTCGACCTGGAACTCACCACGTTCGCCGAGGCGACCGCCTACTGGACGGCGCGCGGCTGGTCGGCGAAGGCGCCGATCAAGACGTCGTCACGGATCGACGTGCCCCGGGCCGGGACCTCGGTCTCCAAGGGTCGGGTCGCGATCGCCGGGGTGGCGTGGGCGCAGCACCGCGGCATCACCGGGGTGCAGGTGCAGATCGACGACAGGCCCTGGTCGGATGCCACGCTGGCCGGTGAGACCGGGCCCGACACCTGGCGACAGTGGGTCTACTACTGGGAAGACGCGGAGTCCGGTTCGCACACGGCCCGCTGCCGGGCCATCGACGCGACCGGGGCGGTGCAGACCGACTTCCTGCAGGGCGTGATCCCGGACGGCGCGACCGGCCTGGACGAACACCGGTTCATGGTCACCGCCTGACCCACGCCCCGGCGGCCGGGTGGGACCGGGGCGATGGCGGACCGGGGTGCCGAGGCAGCCCGCGTGTAGCGTCGGGGAATTGCCGAAGGTCGCCCCCCGCGAAGAGCCGGCGGCCCCGATCCGTCGGGAGGGCACCGTGTGCGGGCTGAGCGGCGAGTTCAGGTTCGACGGGACGCCACCCGACATCGAGGCGCTGACCCGCATCTCCGCGGTGATGCAGCCGCGTGGCCCGGACGGTCACGGCCTGTGGCACGACGGTCCGGTGGCCCTCGCGCATCGCCGCCTGAAGATCATCGACCTGACCGACGCCGGCTCGCAGCCGATGGTCGACGACGAATTGGGCCTGGTCAGCGTCTTCAACGGCTGCATCTACAACTACCGGCAGCTGCGCGAGGAACTGGCCGGCCAGGGTTACCGCTTCTTCTCCACCTCGGACACCGAGGTGATCGGTAAGGCCTACCACCGATGGGGCGTCGACTGCGTCGACCACTTCATGGGCATGTTCGCCTTCGCCATCCTCGAACGCGGATCGGGCCGGCTGATCCTGGGCCGGGACCGGCTGGGCATCAAGCCGCTGTACCTGACCCGGACCCCGCAGCGGCTGCGGTTCGCGTCGTCGCTGCCGGCCCTGCTTGCCGGCGGGGACATCGACACCTCGATCGACCCGGTCGCGCTGAACTTCTACCTGACGTTCCACGCGGTGGTCCCACCGCCGTACACGATCCTGCGCGGCGTGCGCAAGCTGCCGCCGGCCACCGTCCGGGTCGTCGAGCCGGACGGCAGCAGCACCGACCGGCACTACTGGTCGCCGTCGCACCAGCGCCAGGACCGCTATCGAGGACTGACCGAGGATGACTGGCAGCAACTGGTTCTGGATACCCTGCGGACCGCGGTCCAGCGGCGGATGGTGGCCGACGTACCGGTGGGCGTGCTGCTGTCCGGCGGAATCGATTCCAGCGTCATCGTCGCCCTCCTTGCCGATGCGGGACAGCATGGGCTGCAAACGTTCTCGATCGGGTTCGAACGGGTCGGGGACCGCGACGGCGACGAGTTCGAGTTCTCCGACATCGTCGCCGAGGAGTTCGACACCCACCACCACAAGCTGATGATGCCGTCCAGTACCGTCCTCGACGGGCTGGACGGAGCGGTGGGTGCCATGGCCGAGCCGATGGTCAGCCACGACTGCATCGCGTTCTACCTGCTGTCCCAGGCGGTCTCGCAGCACCTGACGGTGGTGCAGTCCGGGCAGGGCGCGGACGAGCTGTTGGCCGGGTACGACTGGTACCCGCCGCTGGCCGGCATCCCGCCGGACCGGGCACTGGAGGTGTACTCCGGCCGGTTCTTCGACCGCGACCACGCCACCATGGCCGCCGTTCTGCAGCCCGCCTGGACTGTGCCGGACGACGTGGCCCGCGACTTCGTCCGCGCACACCTGGATCAACCCGGCGCCGACACCGCCCTGGACCGGGTGCTGCGGCTGGACTCCCAGGTCATGCTGGTGGACGACCCGGTCAAGCGGGTGGACAACATGACCATGGCCTGGGGCCTGGAGGCCCGGACACCGTTCCTGGACCACGAGTTCGCCGAGCTGGCGGCCGCGATCCCGCCCGAGCTCAAGCTCGCGCACGGCGGCAAGGGTGTGCTGAAGGAGGCGTCCCGGAAGGTGCTGCCGGCGGCGATCATCGATCGGAAGAAGGGCCACTTCCCGGTACCTGCGATCATCAATCTCGAAGGGCCGTACCTGCAGCGGGTGCGGGACGCGCTGACCGACCCACGAGCCAGGCAGCGCGGCCTGTTCCGGCCGGAGTACGTTGCCAAGCTGCTGGCGGACCCGAACGAGCATCGCACGCCGCTCGGCTCGAACCAGTTGTGGCAGCTGGGACTGCTGGAGATGTGGTTGCAGCGGCACGGAGTCGGCTGAGCCGTGCTGGACCAGGCGCCCCGCACCGGCCTGACCCCGGACCTTCGAGCGACCATCGAGGGTATCGCCGGGGTCGTCGGATCATGGTGTCCGGCGGTCTCCCCAGACGGCAGACAGATCGCCTACGTGACCGACCGGACCGGCCTGCCCCGATTGGAGGTCGCCCACCTGGATCTGGCCGGCGAGAACGCTGACGTGACCCCCCGGCAGGTGTCGGCGCCGGGCCACGAGGTCATCTCGGTGGCCTGGTCGCCGGACGGGCGGTGGCTGACCTACCTGGTATCCCCCGAGGGGTCGATCCGGGCGCAGTTGCACGCCGTCCGGCCGGACGGCACCGACCACCGGGCACTGGCCGGGATGGGCGAACAGGAAACTGTTTTCGCCGGTTCGTGGACGAGCCTGCCGCACACCTACGCGTTCTCGCTGGCCGACGGGCGCGGCCCGGACGCGGACGCCTGTTTCGTCGACGTCGAGTCGGGCTCGGTCCGGAGGGTGGCCACCGGGGGGTTCCTGCTGGTGACCGGCGTGTCGCCGGACGCCACCCGGCTGGTCGCCCGGCGTGGGCCGCGGGGCCGCCGGCATCTGGTGCTGGCCGACATCCCGTCGACGGTCGACGCCGACCCGGACGCGCCGCTGCCGCCTGCGCGCCGGCTCCTCGAAGCCGACTTCCCACTCGAAGGAACCGATCTCGCGGAGGACGGGCGGTTCTCCGGGGACGGCCGCACCGTGTACCTGCGGGTCGGGGCCGGCCGCGAGCACCCTGCCCTCGGCGCGGTGCCATTGAACGCGACCGGGCGGCCCGGGCGCCTGCGGATTCTTGCCGAACGGCCGGGCGCCGACCTGGAAGCGTACGCGGTTCTCGACCGCGGTACCCGGACGATGTTGGTGTGGAACATGTCCGGGCACAGCGCCATCGAGATGCGCGACCTGCGAACCGGAGCCGGACATCCGGTGGACATCGGCCGTCGGGTGATGCCCGGCTGGTCGGTCCTACCCGGCGGCGGCTCCGGAATCCTGGAACTCACCGAACCCGTCGCGCCGCGCAGCCTGTACCACGTGGACCTTTCCGACCATCCGGACGGCGCCCCGCCGGCGGCCCGACGGATCAGCGGCCTGCCCGTCCCCCGGCTGCCGGCCGGGAGGCTGTGCGTACCCGAGCGTCGCCGCTACCCGTCCACCGACGGGCTGCCGTTGCACGGCCTGCTGTACCGGCCCGCCGGCACGCCGCAGCACCCGGCCGTCATCCTGCTCCATGGCGGACCGGAAAGCGAGGAACGGCCCGCATTCTCGATCCTCGTGCAGTCACTGGTGGCGGCCGGGTTCGTGGTGTTCGCGCCGAACGTGCGTGGGTCGACCGGGTACGGCGCGAGCTTCACCGCGCTGGACGACGTACACCGGCGACCCTCCTCGTTCCCCGACGTGAAGGCGTCCGTCGAGTACCTGATCGAGCAGGGCATCGCCGCGCCCGGGCACATCGGCGTGCACGGCTGGTCCTACGGCGGCTACCTGGCGATGATCTCGCTGACTCGATACCCGGAGCTGTTCGCCTCCGGCTCCAGTCACGCCGGCATGTCCGACCTGCGCACCTTCTTCCGGTACACCGAGCCGTGGATGGCCGCCGCGTCGGTCACCGAGTACGGGGATCCGGTGGCCGACGCCGACCTGCTGGCGCAGCTGTCGCCCCTGGTTCGATTCGACCGCATGCGCGTGCCCACGTTCTTCCTGCACGGCGACCACGACACCAACGTGCCGGTCATCGAATCGGTGCAGGGCGCCCGGGCGCTGGCGGCCGCGGGCGTGCCGACCGAGTTGATGCTGCTGCCCGGCGAGGGTCACACGATCGTGGGCCGGGAAGGCAGGATCGCCTCCACCGAGGCGATCGTCGACTGGCATCTGCGGTGGGCGACATGACGACCGTCGCCGAGATCCTCGCAGGCTACCGGCCCGGGCCGTTGGACGAGGCGGTCGACCCCGACGGCGCGCTGCGGCCCGGCTACACGGCGATCTTCGAGGCGCTCGCGCCGGGCGGAATCGACGGCCTGCGCGCCGCCGCGGCCGATCTGGACCGCCGGCGGGTGGCCGAGGGCATCTCGTTCATCGCCGAGGTCGACGGCGTGCCGATCGAGCAGCCGTTCCCGCTCGATCCGGTCCCTCGGGTGATCGGCGCGGCGGACTGGGCGTCGATCCGCGCGGGCCTGGGCCAGCGGGCGCGGGCGCTGGACGCGTTCCTGGACGACGTCTACGGCCCGCTGCGCATCGTGCGGGACGGGGTCATTCCCGAGAGTGTGATCCGGCGCTGTCCCGGTTTCCTGCCCGCCGCCGCCGATCTCGCCCCTGGCGGGCGACCGCGGGCGACCGTCGTCGGGTTCGACCTGCTGCATGGCCCGAGCGGCGAGTGGGTGGTACTGGAGGACAACCTGCGGGTGCCGTCGGGGCTGGCCTACGCGGTGGCGAACCGACGCACCGCGGCGGCCTCGTTGCCCGCGCTGCACCCGTGGCCCGGCCTACGCCCACCGGAAAGCGTCGGCGTGGACCTGCTCGACGCGCTGCGGCAGGCCGCGCCGCCGCAGTGCCCACGCGACGTGCCGCGGGTGGCCGTGCTGTCCGACGGCCCGGCCAACTCGGCCTGGTACGAGCACCGTTTGCTGGCCGACCTGATGGGCGTTCCCCTGGTCAGGCCGGCGGACCTGTCCGGCGACCCGGACGGCGCCGGCATCGTCGCCGTCGTCGACGGCGACCAGTTGCCGGTGGACGTGCTGTACCGCCGGCTCGGCGACGACGAGCTGATCGCCGGCGAACCGGTGGACGCCCCGACCGCCGAGCTGCTGGTCGCGGCCTGCCGGGCCGGAACCCTGTCCGTTGCCAACGTTCCCGGCAACGGGGTGGGCGATGACAAGGCGGTCTACGCGTTCGTCCACCTGATGATCCGCTACTACCTGGGCGAGGAACCGCTGATCGGCGACGTCGGCACCTGGGTGCTGGCCGACCCGGGGCAGTACCAGGGTGTGCGGGACCGGCTGGCCGAACTCGTGGTCAAGCCGGTCGACGGTTCCGGCGGGTCGGGCGTGATGATCGGGCCGGACCTGGCCGAGCCCGAGGTGGCGGCCATGGTCGAGCGGGTGGCGGCGGCACCGCACCGGTTCATCGCGCAGGACGTCATCCGGTTCTCCTGCCATCCCACCCTGACGCCGGACGGGCTTCGCCCGCGACACGTCGACCTGCGGGTGTTCGCGCTCGTCGGTCGCGGCGGCTCGGTGGTGGTGCCGGACCTCGCGTTGTCCCGGGTGGCCCTGGACTCCGAGGGCCTGCTGGTGAACTCGTCCCAGGGTGGCGGGTCGAAGGACACCTGGCTGCTCGACCCGGCCCCCCGCTCCTCTTCCTCGTGGTGATGCTCGGGTCGGGGGGGGTGTCGTCAGTTCGCCCCCCAGATGTCCTCCAAGTACCGCCGGTCGCGGCGCATCCCGGTCAGCCAGTCGTCCGCCTCGGCACCCGAACATCCCAACTTGCCCGCCGCGATCTCGATCAGCGCGGCCCGGACACCGGGCGCGAGGGTGCGGGCGTTGCCACAGACGAAGACTTGCGCACCTGCCTCGATCGAGGACCAGACCTCGTCGGCATGGGCCAGGACCTCGTGCTGGGCATACCTTCGCTCGCTCCCCGGCTCACGCGAGAACGCCTGATAGGTCCGCACATTCGCCGCCGTTGCGAAATCGGCGATCTCATCGGCATACAGCAGGTCGTGCCGGGTCCGGCAGCCGAAGAACAGCAGCGACGGGGCGAGCGTCCCGCCGGCGGTCCGCTGCGCGGCCCGCTCCTGCAGGAACCCGCGGAACGGTGCGAGCCCGGTACCGGCACCGACCATGATCATCGGCACACCGGGGTCGGCGGGTGGGCGGAACGGAATCGTCGGCTCGCGCTTGAACACGAACACCGTGCTGCCCGGTTCCATCGACGCGAGGTAGGTGGAGCAGACGCCGTCGAACTCCCCGACGCCGCCGCGGGCCGGCCCCGCCAGGACGCCCTCGGTCACCGACACCGTGTCGGGACTGGCCGCCGGCGAGGAGGAGATCGAGTAGTACCGCGGGGCCAGCGCCGGCAGCAGATCCAGGAACACCGGGAACGGCGGCGAGCAGGCCGGATACCGGTCCAGCAGGTCGAGGACCGACAGGTTGGGTTCACGCACCTGCGTGCGGTAGCGGGCATGCGAGTCCTCGTCGTCGCCGGTCAGCGACCGGAGCGCGGCGCGCTGCTGCGGGTCGTCGGTGTGCTCGGCCAGCACATCGATGTCGGCGCGGGTGGCGCAGGCCTGCAGTTCGACGCAACTGCCGAGCACACCCAGCAGCGGCGCCGGCTCGTCGACGGGCAGGTGGGTATGCGTGCCGCTGTTCGCGGTGATTGTCAGGTACATGCCGGCGTCCAGCGCGAAATGCCGCATCACCCGCCGGATCTGGGCCAGGCTGTTGCGGGGCAGGACACCGAGGTGATCGCCCGCGCGGTACCGCATGCCGGCGGGCAGTGCGACCTCGACATGCCTGGTCGACCGCACCCCCGGCGTCCCGTCCGCGGTCAGTTCCACGTTGCGGGTGATCAGGGTCGGCGTCGCGTCGTAGGACATGATCACCGGGTTGGTCAGCTGCCGGTTGACCAGGGAGATGGCCAGCCGCGGAGCGGTCGGAACCGCGTCGGCCGGGACGTCCGACAGACCCAGCGCCGCCGCGATATCGGACCAGACGGTGGCGTGCCAGGCCCGGTACTGGCCGTCGAAGTCGGCCTGCGCGTCACCGGCACCCCGCGGATGGATCCGGGTGCCGCCGAGCCGTTCCAGCTCTGCGTCCAGCAGCGTGGGCACCGCCTGATAGGTGGCCGCCCAGTCGGTGTCGCCGCAGCCGAAGACGGAATACTTCACGCCTGTATATGCACCGTCGGGAACGGCCTTGCCACGCAGCTTGTCCACGAACGCGGTCGCGTTCTCCGGCGGTTCACCGTTGTAGGAGGCACAGACCACCAGCACCGCACCCTCGGTGGGCAGATCGGGACCGTGGTCGTCGAGCGCGGCGACGGTGACCGCGTACCCGCGGTCGGCGCCCTCCCGGCCGAGCCGGTTGGCGATACCCTCGGCGGTGCCGAGATTGGATCCGAACAACACCAGAAGCGGCGTGCCGTGCGCGGTCGCCGCCACTCGCGGTGTCTCCTCGGCCGCCGCGGTGACCACCGCCGCCTGCTCACGACGCACCATCGTGCGGCCCTCGCGCGGGCGCACCTGGATCCACATGTCCTCGGGCTTGACGGTCAGCGTGGCCCTGGTGTGCAGCTGGTAGTTGCGGTGGTCGACGATGTCGAACCGTTGCAGCAGCATGCCGAGGACGAGGGTGGCCTCCTGCAGCGCGAACTGCCGCCCGATGCACGCACGCAGACCGGTGCCGAACGGCCGGTACGCCAACGGCGGCACCTTCGTGAACCGCTCCGGATCGAAATGGCCGGGATTGAAATCCTCGGCGTCCGCGCCCCACACGCTGGGGTCTCGGTGCAGCATCGGCAACAGCACCGACACGCCCATGCCGGTGGGTAGCGCGTACTTGCCGCCGATGACGGTGTCCTCCAGCGGGGCGCGGGTGAACATCGGGGCGGTCGGCCACAGCCTCAGCGACTCGTCCAGGATCTGCCGGACGTAGGTGAGACGGTGCACCTGCTCGTAGGTCGGTTCGGCGGTGTCGCCCAGCACGTCGTCGATCTGCACCCGCGCCGCGTCGATGTACTGCGGGTTCTTCATCAGGTAGTGGATGGCGAAGGACAGCAGCCCGCTGGTCGTCTCGTGGCCGGCGACCAGGAAGGTCAGACACTGGGCGATGATGTTGTCGTCAGGCAGACTCTCGCCGCTGGACCTGTCTACGCCGGTGAGCATCCGGCCAAGCAGGTCGGTGTTGTCGGCCGCGTCCCCCTGCCGGCGTCGGTCCGCGATCAGTCCCTTGACCAGGTTGATCTGGAACTCCTGGTCCTCCTTGACCCGGCGGCGCGCTTGCACCCGAAGTTTGCGCTGGATGGGCAGCTCCTTGGCTTCCTTCTGCGCCTCCAGCAGGTTGCGCACCATGGCGGCGACGAACGGGTGCGGGGTGTCCCGGTACAGCGAGTTGAAGCGGTAGTCGAATCCGCACAACGCGATCGTGTCCAGGGTGAGCGCCGTCATGTCCTGCGGGACGTTCACCTCGTCGTCGGGATTGAGCCGCGACCATTTGTCCATCAGCTGGCCGGCGATGTCGACCATCCGGGGCAGGTATCCGCGCATGCTCGACTGGCTGAACGGCGCCATCAGGATGTTGTGCGCGAGTCGCCAGCCCGGGTCGCTGGTCTCGGACAGAAAGAGCCCCGGCGTGCCGGTCCCCCGCGCGGCGGTCAGGCCGGGACCGAGCTGCTTGTCGAAACGCTCGTCGTCGCAGATGTCCGGCATCAGGTCGGCACCGGACACGATGACCCGGGTAGTGCCGGGAACGGTGAGTTTGTAGATCGGGCCGAACTCGCGGGCCCATCCGATCAGGGTGTCGATCGGTTGCGGATTGTTCAGGTCGAGCAGGTTCCCCAGCAGTGGCACCCCATGCGGTCCGGGCAGATCGGCGACGGTGATGGGTTCGGGCATGGTGACCTCGATTCCGCGGGCGGGGGCGCACATCACCCTATGGCCGGCAATTCATGCGGGCGAGTGGATCAACAGTGTCCGGATCGGCGCGGTTCAGCCGACCAGCCCGCCGGCCAGGGTGCCCAGCAGGTAGGTGACGCCCATGGCCAGCAGGCCACCTGCGACGTTCCGTAGCACCGCCCTGACGACCGGGGCCGAGCCGAGACGCGCACTGACCGACCCGGTGACCGCCAGCGCGACCGCGACCGCGACGACCGTGACCCAGGCGGCCGGAGCGATCACCACTCCGAGCAGCGGGATGCCGGCACCGACCACGAAGGCCAGGAAGCTGGCGCCGGCCGCGTGCCACGGGTTAGTCAACTCGTCCGGGTCGAGACCCAGCTCGACCTCCGCATGGGCCCGCAGCGCATCCTTGGCGGACAGCTGCTCGGCGACCTCCCGGGCCAGCGCGGGCTCGATCCCCTTGGCCTCGTACAGGCCGGCCAGCTCGTCGAGTTCCTCGTCCGGGGACTCGGCCAGCTCCCGCCGCTCGACGTCGAGCACCGCCTTCTCGGTGTCCCGTTGGGTCGACACCGAAACGTATTCACCGGCGGCCATCGACATCGCGCCGGCCGTCATGCCGACCAGGCCGGACAGGATGATCGACCCACGGTTGTCGGTCGCTCCGGCGACGCCGAGCACGATCGCCGCGGTCGAAACGATTCCGTCGTTCGCGCCGAGCACTCCGGCCCGCAGCCAGTTCAGCCGGCTGGCCAACCCGGGATCGTGCGGCTCGTGATGCCCGGTGTCCGTCGGCGCGGCCCCTGCACCTCCCGATTCGCTCACGCGACCCATTTTGGCCTCTTGACCTGCGCATTTCCAGCAAGCCAAGGCTGCCCTCAACTCGCCGAGGCGAGCGTCAGGCGGTCGGTCGAGACGGATCAGGGCCGTCGGGGCGGGGCCCTGTCGGGTCGGGGTGGATCGGGCCGGGCACCGGGAACGGCGTCCCCGGGTTCGGGTTGCCGGGCACGGGGTCCACCGGCCGTGGCTCTGGCGTCGGCGGCGGCTCCAGGGGCACCGGTGGGCGGTCCGGCGACGGGTCCGTGGGCACGGGCGGTCCCTGCGGATCGGTGGGACCGGGGCTCGGATAGGGGCCGGGGCCGGGTCGGGGGGACCCGGGCGGGCGGGTCGGGTCGGGAATGGTCACTGCTGCTCCTTCCGGACGCGCCGTCGCGTCGACGGCTCCTGATCAGTGCCCGGCGGCGCCGGCGGGCACACACTCGACCACGCACCCGACGAGAATCCCGCCGTTCGCAGGTTCCCCGTGATTTGCCGGCT
Source organism: uncultured Actinomycetes bacterium (assembly GCA_964476495.1). GTDB lineage: Bacteria > Actinomycetota > Actinomycetes > Mycobacteriales > Nakamurellaceae > Nakamurella. The sequence goes on from CAYZBB010000030.1 coordinate 10,739, forward strand.
TCACCCCCGGGTACCCCATGCACGCGGGTGGTCACCCGAGCAGGGACGAGACCAGGAGGTGCGCCGACGAGCATGTCCGGCCGTGACGATCCGGCCCAGCAGAATGCGGTTCCTCCGGAGGTGACCGGTATCCCGGCGCCGCCATCGGGTCCACCGACGACCACGCCGCCGGTTTGGCCCGACCAGACCACCGAACCGGTCGACCTCAGGGGCGGCCCGACCGTCGCGGCGCCCGGTCCGCTCATCGCGGCCGAGCCGACGGGCGCGCCTGGGGTGCCGGTCACGCCGGTCACGCCGGTCAGGAAGCACTCGCGCGCCGGCGCCGCCTGGGTTGCGCTGGTCGTCGCGGCCGTCGTGATGATCTTCCTGCTGATCTTCATCGTGCAGAACTCCGAACCCGTGCAGGTTCGGTACTTCGGATTCGAGGGCACCCTGTCCCTCGGCGTGGCGATGCTGTTCGCGGCGATCGCCGGTGCGCTCACCGCTGGACTACTGGGCACCGTCCGGATCCTGCAACTGCGTGCGCGGGCCCGCCGCGCATCCACCCCACCCTGAGCCGCTCGGTGCCGCACCGAGACCGGCCGAACCGGGACCACGGCCGACCCGAGAACCGCCGACCCGAGAACCGCCCACCCGAGAGGACGCGCACATGAACCGCCGACCCGAGAACCGCCGATCCGAGAGGACGCGCACATGACCGACCCGGACACCACCGACCCGACCGGCCGCGACGAGGACGCCACCCGCGAGCAGCAGGCACTGCAGTCCGAGCGGGGCATCGGGGTCGGCACCACGCAGGAGCCGGACACTTTCGAACCGGAGGAGCCCTCGGACTGACCGGCCGAGCCGATAACCTCAACCGGGTCGCGCGGTTCCGGCGGGCGCAGGCCCCACACGACAAATGGTCGGAGGGACGCATGCCCAGGACGATCGCCACCGCCCGTTCCGTCGATCTCGAGGAGGCGCTCGACTTCGCCCGCACCCGGCACCACCAGGTGCTGCTGACCACTCGAGGGGACGGCTCGGTCCAGGCGTCGCCGGTGACCGCGGGCGTGGACGCACAGGGACGCGTGGTGGTCGCCAGCTATCCGGAACGCGCGAAGTCCCGCAACGCCCGCCGGACCGGCCGGGCGTCGGTGCTGGTGCTGTCTGATGACTTCGGCGGCGCATGGCTGCAGATCGACGGTTCCGCAGAGGTTCTGGACATTCCGGAGGCGATCGAGCCGCTGGTGGAGTACTTCCGGTGTATCTCCGGCGAGCATTCGGATTGGGCCGAGTACCGGCAGGCGATGATCGACCAGGGCAAGTGCCTGATCCGGATCACGCCCGACCGTTGGTCGCCGATCGCCACCGGCGGGTTCCCACCGCGACTCGCCACGGATTGACCGGACCCGACCAAGTCCGACCGATCCCGTTCGCCGTCGTCGCAACCGGCCGCGCCGGGCCGGCGGCGACGAGCACGGCGGGCCGGCGGCGACGAGCACGGCGGGCCGGCGGCGACGAGTGACTCCGGGCCGGCCCGGGTCAACTGGCGGGTGACGGTCGGCCGGCCACCCGCCGTCGGTGGGTCAGCGGCGGTAGCCGACCTGGTTCTTGCGCTTGTTGGCGATCGCCGCCACGGCCCAGATGGCACCACCGATCACCGCCACCCAGAACAGCAGACCGATGGTCTTGCCGACCAGCCACAGCACCAGGCTGATGCCGATCCAGACGACCACGATCGCGCCCACGATCTTCAGGAACTTGTCCATCGAACTTCCTCCGCTGCCACGTCACTGCTGTCCATCGTCTCAGGACGGCTGTCTCAGGACGGCCGGTTGGCCCCTGCACACTCCACTGTCCGCTCATCGGCGGTGGACTACCTCAGGTGTCACCCTGATTTCCGTCGGGGTCAACTCCGTGCCGTCCGGGAGCACTCCGCGCCGTCCGGGCGCACTCCGCGCGGTTCGGGAGCACTCCGCGCGCCGCATGCGTGTCGCGGAGTGCCCCTGCATGTCGCAGAGTGCGCCCGGCCGTGGCACAGTGCGCCCGGCCGTGGCACAGTGCGCCCGGGGCTGTGGCAGTGCGCCCGGGCTGTGGCGGTGCGCCCGGCCGCAACAATGCGCACGCGTGACGAGCCCGCCGGCGGCAGGACCGAACGGCCCGCGAGCCTGCCCCCTTGCGTCCGCTCCGGAGATGGCCCGCGTCGGGCGAGTCCCGCCGCCGCGCCTGGTCAGGCCACCGCGAGGAAGCGGCCGCGGTGGAATGCGAGCGAGTCGACCTCGCCGTCCACCCGCACGCCCAGCACCTCACCGACGCACATCACGTGGTCACCGGCGCGGATACGTTGCCGCACCTGGCATTCAAGCTGTGCCGCGGCGCCGACGATCAGCGGAACGCCGCCGCTGCCGATCCGGTGCGGGATCCGCGCGAAGGCGTCGGCTCCGCCCGGCCGGTCCGACCGGGCGAAGAACCGGCCGAGCTCCTCCTGATCGGCGCCCAGGATGCTCACCCCGAAGTGCTCGCTGCGGCGCAACGCCGCGGCGCTGCGGCCCCGGCCACGCAGGCAGACCAGGATCATCGGGGGGTCCAGCGACAGCGAGGTGAACGAATTCACGGTGGCGCCGTGCGGTCCGAGCCGGTCCCGCAGGGTCACCACGGTCACCCCGGTGACGAACCGGCCCATGACGGTGCGGAACTCGGTCGCGTTGAACGCCTCCGCCGCTGCCGCCTCCGCCGCGGTCATCTGCCCACCGCCAGCATCGGCCGCCCGGCGGCGGTTTCGATCAGGTCGGCCGCCTTCTCGGCGATGACGGTGACCGGGGCGTGGGTGTTGCCGCGGGTGATGGTCGGCATGACGGAGGCGTCGGCCACCCGCAGACCCTCCAGCCCTCGCACCGCTAGGGCGGGGTCGACGACGGCCAGCTCGTCGGTGCCCATCCGGCAGGTGCCCACGGGGTGGAACATCGTGTCCACGGTGGATCTGATCATCGCGATCAGCTCGGCGTCGGTGGCCTCGGCGAACGGATGGACGCCCCGTGCGGCACCGGCCAGGGGTTCGGTGGCACCGATCTCCAACGCCAACCGCACCCCACGCAGCAGGGTGGCAAGGTCGGCCGGGACGCTCAGATAGGCGGGCTCGATCAGCGGCGGCGCGAGCGGATCCGCGGTCCGGAGTCCGATCCGCCCCCGGCTGCCCGGCTGCAGCAGGATCGCGCCGATGGAGTAGCCATGCTCGGTGGGTTCGACCACCCGCTCGTCCCGGATCCCGTCGAGCAGCACCGGCGCGAAGACCAGCTGCAGGTCGGGCGCGTCCAGTCCCGAGGTGCTGCGCACGAACGCGCCCGCCTGCCCGATGTTGGAGGACAGCGGCCCACCACGACCGGCGAGGTAAGCGGCGATCCGGCCGGGTCGGCGGCCGTCGATCAGGCTGGTCTGCTCCACCGAACGCCAGCACACCGGCACCATCAGATGGTCCTGCAGGTTGCGGCCGACACCGGGCAGGTCCACCCGGACATCGATGCCCAGCTTGCGCAGGTCGACCGCGTCCCCGATGCCGCAGGCCTGCAGCAGGGCGGGGGTGTTCACCGTGCCGCCGCAGAGCACGACCTGGCCGGTGGCCCGTGCGTGTTCGGTGTGCCCGTGCCGCTGCCAGCGCACGCCGACCACCCGGGAGCCGCAGAAGTCCAGGCCGGTCACCCGGGCGCCGGTGAGCACGGTGAGGTTGCCGCGGTGCCGGGCCGGCCGCAGGTAGACGTCGGCGGCACTGCGCCGGCGACCACGGAGTTGGCTCACCTGGTGCCGGCCGACACCTTCCTGGGCCGGACCGTTGAAGCCGTCGTTGCGATCCAGACCCACCCGGCCCGCCGCTTCCAGGAAGTCGGCGGTCCGCGGTGCCGTCCAACGGTTCTCGTCATCCGGGCCATCGATCCCCCACAGTTGACGCTCGGCGCCGGTGAAGTAGCCCAGCAGCGACTCGTGGTCCCACCCGTCGTTTCCGGCGGCCGCCCACCCGTCGAAATCGGCACGGTTGCCCCGCACGTGGACCATGTCGTTCATCGCCGAGCAGCCGCCCAGCATCCGGCCGCGCGGCCAGAACAGCCTGCGGCCGTTCAGACCCTGCTGCGGCTCGGTCCGGTACGCCCAGTCAGCGGACGTCCGGAACAGCCGTGAGTACAGCGCGGGCACCACCGTTTCCGGACGCCGGACGCCGCCACCTGCCTCCAGCAGCAGGACCGTCCTGGACTCGTCCTCGGTCAGCCTGGCCGCCAACGCGCAGCCGGCCGAACCACCACCGACCACGATCGTGTCGAAGCCCTGGGCTCTCATCGCAAGCCATCCCGAGCCTCAACGGAGCGATGCGGCGCCCATGATTCGCTCGAAAGCTCGCTCATCGCACTGCCACCGCCAGCGGAGCGGCCGGCACACCCCGACCGGCCCGGCCGACCGATCCGAACCGGTCGAGCACCCGGTCCCGGTGGTCGAGTCCGGCGAGGTAGCCCAGCAGGCCCCAGTCCCGGAGCGGGCCGCCGGGCAGCGCGGGGACCTGCTCCCGGTACCAGGCGACGTCCCGCTCGACCGGCCCGCCGGTGATCCGGCCCGCGATCTCGAAGCCTGCCTGCACCGACAGCGGGATCCCGTGCCCGCACCAGCCTCCGGTGAACCACACGCCGGGCGCCGACGGCAGCCGGCCCAGCCTGGGCATCCGGTCGAGCACCGAGCCGATCCGGCCCGACCAGCGGTCGGCGACGCGGATGTCGGCCAGCTCCGGGAAGATCGTGCGCAGCTCGAGTTCGATGCGTTGCCAAGCGGTGTCGCTGTGCGTCCGACCCGCCGCGGGCCTGGGCGGGAGGGTGACCCGGCCGCCGCCCATGACGATCCGGTTGTCCGGCGTGAGTCGGTAGTAGTTGAAGAAGGTACGGCAGTCGACCACGGAATCCCGGTCCAACCACGCGATCCGGTCCAGGTGCCGCTCGCTCAATGGCTCGGTGCGGATGACGTGACCGGTGATCGGGACGACGCCGGCCGCGGGCAGCCCCTTCGGCTGAACGCCGTCGGTGGCCATCACGACGTGCCGTCCGCGGACGATGCCCGACCGGCAACGCAGCTGCACCGGCACTCCCGGCCGCACCGAGAGCACCGGGCTGCGCTCGTGAATCGTCACGCCGAGGTCGGTGAGCCGGGCGGCCAGGGCACGGCACAGCCGGACCGGGTCGAGGGTGGCGGCCAGCGGGTGCCGCAACGCCGACACGTAGACATTGCTCGCCGCAAGGGCTTGTCCCGGCTTCGCCGGGGCTCCCTTGCCCATGGGCCGGCCCCCGAAGCGGGTCGCCAGCTCGGCGGCGCGCAGGTAGGGGATGTCGAAACCCAGCTCGGCGAAACTGCGGTGCTGCCTGCGCAGCGCCCGGTCCTGCCGCTCGGACACCGCGCAGACCAGTTGACCGTTCAGTTCCAGGTCACAGTCGAGGTTCTCGGATTGGATCAGGTCGACGGTGCGGGCGACCGCGGTGACCGAGCCGGCGAACGTCGCGGCCGCGACCGCATCGCCGTACCGGCGGCGCAGCACGGTGATCGGGCCACCGACGCCCGGCGCGACGATGCCGGTGCTGGCACCGGTGGCGCCCGAGCCGACCCGGTTCGCCTCGAGCACCACGATGCGGGCGTCCGGCTGCGCGCGGTGCAGGTGGTAGGCGGCGGACAGCCCGGCCAGCCCGGCGCCGACGACCACGTAGTCGGCGCGGACGTCGCCGACCAGCGGCGGCCGGAGGGGGGTCGCGGATCCGGCCCACCAGGGCGACGGCTCGAATCCGGCGGGGGCGATCAACGCGGTCATGGTCGTTTCCTGTCGGTCTTTGATGGGTTGGAGCCGGCGGAGCCGGGACAAGCCCTTGCGGCGAGCAATGTCAGATCGGGGGAGCCCCGGCGGAGCCGGGTCAAGCCCTTGCGGCGAGCAATGTCTGATCGGGGGAGCCCCGGCGAAGCCGGGACAAGCCCTTGCGGCGAGCAATGTCAGATGACTCGGGTGAGCCGGAGCAGCCGCCAGATGGATGCGAGGCGGGGCCGGCCGTGGAAGGCGAGGTAGTCGGGCTGGATCAGGTGCGGCCGCCATTTGAGCTTGTACGCCACCTGATCCGCGGCGGGATAGAGCTTCTCGCCGTGCCGGGCGAGCAGGCCGATGGCGGTGTCCACCACCCGCGACCCTCCCGGCACCTGGTGCCGCTCGTCGAGGCCGGTGAATGGGGTGAACCCGAAGTGCAGCCACCCCGGCCCGTCGGGCTCGCGCCGCAGCCGCTCGATCGTCTCGGTGACGATCAGTTCCATCACGCCGGGCGGAGCGTCGGGCCGGCGCCGGGTCAGGTCGTGCAGCCAGCCCGGACGCGAGCCGTGCACCGGCGAGAAACTGATGTAACCGAGCATCTCGCCGTCCCGTTCGGCGACCAGCAGCCGCCGGTACCGGTCGGCCGGGCCGGACCGCTCGCCGATCATGAAGGACAGCTCGTGGACATGGGAGCCCTTGGCGCCCAACCATTGCCGGTCCAGCTCGGCCAGCCGGTCGGCCAGCTCCGGGGTCATCGGCCGCTCCGCACCGACCTCGGCAACCTGGACTCCCGCCCGGCGTGCTCGGGAGATCTTGTTCCGCAACTGGACGAAGTGCTTGCCGGCCAACGACTGCCGGCTCAGGTCCAGGGCGTAGGAGCAGCCCAGCTGGTTGATCCGGTAGCCCTGGCCGCGGAAGGTCTGCACGTCCGACGGCGTCAGCTGGACGGCCATCGCCCGGTGCCCGGCCGATCGGGTATCGGCCAGGAACGCCGCCAGCAGCCGGTCCCGGTCCGCCGCGGCCGCGACCACCCCGCCGAACTGCACCCGCACCCGTCCGGCCCGCCGATAGGCGACGAACCCGTCCATCCCGGGGGCCGTGAAGTGCTCGGTGCCCTGGTTGAGAGTGAGGAATCCGGAGGGGTTGTCGCCGTACGCCGCCAGTTGGCCGACCCGGTCGTCGAGCAGATCAGCGGACGGACTCGGTGAGAGGCGCTGCATCTCGGATCGGCCCCCCTTCGGCCTGGGCCGGCCTGCGCTGGGCCGCGTCGTAGGCACGGACGAACTCCGCGTACAGCGGGTGGGTCTTCGGCTCGAACGAAACCCCGAACGGCTTGAGCATGTTGCCGAACAGGGCGCGGTCGCCCATCAGGTGGATCGGCAGGGCCAGCAGCGCCCACTCCGGCCCGACCAGGAGGCACCACAGCCCGGCCAGCGCGGCGGCCGTACCCAGGTGGTGCGCGATGTTGTAGGAGACGTAGAACGCCTTGGGCACTGCGCCGTGCCGCTTGATGAAGACGAACAGGCCGGGCAGGTAGCCGATGACGTCGATCACGGCGAACATGCCCAGGAACACCAGCCACCGGATCTCGCCGATGTGCATGATCGCCAGGACCACGCTGATCGCCAAGGCGATCAGGTATTCCAGGCGCAGCAGCAGGTGGGTGGTCCGGGTCATGAAGAAGTTCTTGTGGTCCACGGGATCCTCCGTTCCGGGTGTGGGGGCGCCGGTCAGGCGATGAAGCGGCCGCCGCGCAGCGAGCGGTCCAGGGCCTCGCTGACCGGTCCGACGGCCGGCGGGTGCATGGCCAGCGCGCGGGAAGCGGCCAGCAGGTAGGCGATGTCGGGCGAGGAGACGAATGCGATGCCGCCGGCCAGCGCGGCAGCCGACATGGCGGTGCGGGCCACGGCGTTCTCGACGCCGTACCGGACGTACAGCGAGCGGGTGAGCAGGCGCTCGACGTCCTCGTCGCCCTCGGCCGGCAGGCAGGCCGCCACGGCCTCCACCGCCGCCATCGCCGACTCGATGTCGGCCGCCAGCGCCACCCGGTCGTGCGGGGTGCCGCGGCCGGCGTCGATGACCCGTTCGACCAGCGCCGAGGCCGCTCCGATGTAGGACGCGGCGACGAGCAGTTCGAACCACAGGAAGCCGCGACCCTGGATCGGGTCGGTCATCGTCGCCTCCGCCGGGTAGAAGGCCATGACGTCCGGCACGAACACGTCGGTCAGGGTCACCTCGTCGCTCTCGGCGCCGGCCAGTGCGAAGCTCTCCCAGAAGGGACGGCGGCCGATGCCCGGGTCGGTCGCCGGGATGAGCACGATGGCCAGCCGGTCCGGACCTCCGGTCTCATCCTGAACTGTCACGCTCGCCGACATCAGGTCCATCGACCAGGTCAGGCTGCACGGCTTCTTGCTGCCGTTGACGAGCAGCCCGCCGTCCACCTTCCGGGCGGTGACCCGGGGCGCCAGGATGTTCGTGCTCGGGTTGCCCTCGGCGAAGGCCGAGCTCAGGTACCAGCGATGCTCCGCGATCGCCTGCAGCACGGCCCATTCGAAACCGGTTCCCAGCGCGGACAGCTCGGCCAGCGATGCGACGGAGAAGTGGTGCATGGTGGTGGCCACCGCCAGCGACGGGGAGCGCGCGCCGATGGCTCGCTGCACCCGTACCGCGGTGAGCGGGTCGACGCCCTGGCCGCCATGCTCGGCGGGAACCAGCAGCCCGCACCCGCCGGCATCGCGATACAGGGCCAGCGCCTTGCTGTCCCGGCTCTCCCAGGTCATCAGCGGCTGGGCGGCCAGGGCCGCGTCCAGGCCGGGCAACAGTCGCTCGATCGCCGCCCGTTCGGTCGCCAGGAAGGTCATGCCGTCACCCCGTTCAGGAACGGCAACGCGCCGGCCGGCAGCTCGCTCGTCTCGTGGTCGATGGCATCGAACCGAACGTCGTCGCCGTACAACCCGGCCAGGATGGCGCAGATGGTCTCGGCGAGTGTGCGCGCGGCAATCGGGTCGAGCACCTCCGCCAGGCTGGGAATCCCCAGGTCCACCAGCGCCTCGAAACGGACAGCAGTGCCACCGATCTCGGCGCAGCACAACCAGCTCCCGGCGAACTCGGCGACGTCGCCTTCGATCTGGGTGAAGTCGATCCGCAACCGGCCGGCGTCCACCAGGTCCCGTTCGGTCCAGCGAAGGATGCCGTTGCGGAAGTTGACCTCCCAACTACTGATCAGGTCGCCGGCATCGTCGGTCCAGACCTGGACGTCCCGCACGACGGGCGTGAGCTCGGGGTAGCGGGCGTAGTCGGCGAGGGTGCGGAACACCTCGTTGGTCCCTCGACCGGGCACGAAGGCGTCGATGGTCACGAAGCGCACGGGATCTCCTGGGTGGTGGTGGTTTCGGTGGTTGATCCGGCCGGCCGGGCCGGGCGCGGGGAAGGAAGCCGGGAGGCGCGGGCCCGCCGCCGGCCGACCTCGCGGGCGGCACCGGTGAGCGCGTCCTGCAGGAAGATCAGGTCCGCGGCGGTCAGGGTGGCCGGCGGGGTCAGTCGCAGCACGTTGTACTTGTTGAGCGAGTAGGAGGGCACCACCCGCCGGGCGAGCAGCTCCATCAGGAACTCGACGGCCAGATCGCTGGTGTTGAAATCGATCCCGATCAGCAGGCCCCGGCCGCGCACCTCGGCGACCAGGCCGGGGCAGTGTTCGGCCAGGATCGTGCGGACCATGCCGGAGATCTCGACGCCGAGTGCGGCGGAACGCCGGATCAGGTCCTCGTCCCGCAGCACGGCCAGGGTCGCGGTGACCGCCGCCGCGGCGAGCGGGCTGCCCGCGAAGGTGGACGAGTGCAGCATCGGGTCGTCGTCCAAGGGGCGGAACACCTGATCGGTGGCCAGCACCGCGCCGACCGGCACGACGCCGCCGGACAGGATCTTGCCCGACAGCAGGATGTCCGGCACGACCTGCTCGGTCTCCGCCGCCCACCAGGCGCCGACCCGGCCGAGCCCGGTCTGGATCTCATCCAGGATGAGTAGCGCACCGGTGCGGGTGCACAGCTCGCGCACCGCAGCCAGCCACCCGGTGGGCGGGACGCGGACACCCCCCTCACCCAGGATCGGTTCGGCGATCACCACGGTCCGTTCCCCGTCCCGCTGCAGGCGGCCGGCAAGGTCGTCGATGTCGCCGAAGCCGGCGAACTCCACTCCGGGCAGCAACGGCTCGAACGGCGTCCGATAGGCCGGCCGGCCGGTGACGCTCAGCGCACCGAACGTCTTGCCGTGGAATCCGTCCCGCATCGCGATCACTCGCGTGCGGCCCTGCAGCCGGGCGAGCTTGAGGGCCACTTCGACGGCCTCCGCGCCGGAGTTGGTCAGGTACACGTGGTCGAGTCCGGGCGGCGCCACAGCGGACAGCGCCTGCGCGGCCTGCGCGGTGACCGGGCTGATCAGCGGCCGGCTGACCAGCGGCGAGGCGTCCAGCTGGTCCTTGACGGCCCGGATGACGGTCGGGTGCCGGTGGCCGATCAGGTTGACCCCGAACCCGGCGCAGTCCAGGTACTCGACGCCGTCCGTGTCCTGGATGCGGGTTCCGTCGGCCCGCTCGGGCAGGGGTGCGCCGAGCAGCTCGACGAGGGCCGCGGACGACTTGTTGACGTGCCGCCGGTAGACGTCCAGCGTGACCCGGCGGTCGGTGGTGGTGGTCGGTGCTGTCGGTGCGCTCACCTCAGGCCACCGCCTCGGCCAGCGCGGCCTCTTCGGTCTCCTGGTGCCAGAAGTCCAGGCTCGCACGCACGCACGCGGCGAAGTCGGGGGGAGGGGCCGCCCCCTGCGCTGCCAGTTCGTCCAGGGAGCTGGGGAACGGCTCCTCCATGGACACGTAGTCCAGGAACAGGTCCATCAGGCTGCTCACCGCCATTCGCATCGATCGGGGCAGGGCGTCGAGGAAGACCGGCGCGATGAGCCGGTGATAGGTGTCCGGGGCCACGAAGCGCGGTCGCTGCATCGGAATTCCCAGAGCATTGGAATGGCTGACCAGAATGTCGACGGCCTGGGCGACCGTCACCGCACGCGAACCGGCGGTCAGCCAGAAATCGCGTCCGAACAATTCACGTTCGACGACGGTGGCAATTGAATCCGCGACGACGTCGCACGGAATCAGGTCGAGCGGCCAGTGCTTTCCGAAAGGCAGCATCGGCAGCATTCCACGACGCAGGGCCGACAACACATGGTAAAAGCCCTGGAATTCACTTGTCCGGCCGGTGCGGCTGTGGCCGATGACGATCGACGGGCGGACGATGCTGGTGGGCACGGCGCCCTGCCGAACCACCTGCTCCGCCGCGCGCTTGGAAACGGCATACCTCACAGACGTACGAGGCTGCTCCGAGTTGTCCTGGGGATGCAGATAGGCGGTGCTGACATGCACCAGGGGCGCCTCCGCATGCTCCGCGAAGCGCAGGACCTGCTGTGTACCAACGACATTCGTCGCGGCGTGATCCTCTGACTTCTTGAAGGAAACGATCGCCGCGCCATGCACCACGACGTCCACCCGGCGGGCCAGCGCCTCGTACTCGGCGGGCCCCAGACCCAGGAAGGGGGCCGCAACGTCCCCGCGCACCGACCGCACGCCGGGCATCGGAATGCCTCGGCGGTGCACCAGCGCGACCACCTCCGGATGCAACGATCCGGAGACCAGCCTTGGCAGCAAGGCCGAGCCGATGACCCCGGAACCTCCCGTCACCAGAATCGTCGGGCGGCGCCCCGCACGCGGCAGTACATCGACTTGATGATTCATTTTCCGGCTCCCCGGTCAGGCTCGGCTCATCACGAGCGGACGGAAAAGCAGAGTGGGGGTCGGCTTCCACAAATACATCCACGAATGGGTGTATCTGAATCCGCCCACCCCCCTCCGGGTAAATCGGAGTATCTGGCGGCCGGGTCCGCCCTCTGTGTTTCCGTGCGCCCCCCGTTCATCGCTGTAGGAGGTCATGTGCGCCGAGATCAGTTCGACGTCGTCGTCGTCGGAGCCAGCCTGTCCGGCTGCACCGCGGCGACCCTCTTCGCCCGTCAGGGACTCTCGGTCGCCCTGCTGGAGGCCCACCGCGACCCGCGACACTTCAAGCGCGCCTGCACGCACTTCATCCAGCCCACCGCCTGGCCGGTGATCCGCCGGTTGGGCGTGGCCGATCCCGTCATCCGGGCGGGTGGCCGGCCGAACCGGCTCAGCATCTGGACCAGGTGGGGCTGGCTGGAGTTCCCTGCCGCGGCCGCTCACACCGACGATCCGACCACCGACATCGGGGTGAACATCCGGCGCGAGCAACTGGACCCGCTGCTGCGGGCGCGCACCGCGGCCGAACCCGGGGTGACCCTGCTGGCCGGGGAGCGGGTCACCGACGTCGTCAGTCGAGCCGGCCGGGTCATCGGGGTGCGGGCCGGCGGCAATGGCCGGGAACGGGAAATCCTCGGCCGCCTGGTGGTGGGCGCCGATGGCCGGACGTCCCGGGTGGCCGAACGCGCCGGCCAGCCCGCGAGAACCCTGCCGCACGGGCGATTCGTCTACTTCGCACCGTTCACCGGGGTCGGGCTGCCCGACGACGCTTCCCGCATGTGGCTGCTGGAACCGGATGTCGCCTACGCGTTCCCGAACGGCGACGTCACCATCCTGAGCGTGATGCCGACCCGCGACCGGCTCGCCGAATTCCGAAAAGACCCGCAGGCCAACTACTTCGACCAGCTGCACCGGCTCCCGGACGGACCTGATCTGTCCGGCGCCCGGCAGGTCGGCGACCTGTCCGGAGTGCTGAATTACTCCTGCGTCTCCCGCCGCCCGGCCGGACCCGGTCTGGCGCTGGTCGGCGACGCGGCGATGACCTCGGACTACCTGTGGGGCACCGGGTGCAGCTTCGCCTTCCAGAGCGCAGCCTGGCTGGTGGACGCGACCGCACCGGCGTTGTCCGCGCGCACGGACCTGGACCGGGCGCTGCGCCGCTACGCCGCCCGCCACCGGCACATGCTGTCCGGGCACCACCGGCTGATGAGCGACTACGCCGACGGGCGGCCGTTCAACCCGGTCGAGCGGTTGCTGTACGCGGCCGCCGTGCGGGATCCGCGGATCGCCCGGCACGTGATCGAGTTCGGCGAGCGACGGATGAGCGTGCGCCGGTTCCTGTCCCCCGGTGTGCTGGCCCGCAGCGTGCTGGTCAATCGACCACGCCCCACCCCCGCCGCCGCCTGACCGACCCGGCAAGGAGATCCACTGTGGCCGATCAACTGTCGGTGCTGCTCGAGCCGACCTCCCGGTTCGGGCGGCACCACGCGGTCGATCCTGACGATTCGCCGACGACGATCATGGAGTTGCCCCGGTTCGAGCCCGACGAGCCGGTGCCGGCCACGCAGCCACCCGCCGGCTCGGCGGCCGGTCCGGTGGGGACGGAACCGGCGCCCGCCGACCCGGAACCCGCGTCGGAGCCGCCACCAGAACCAGAACCAGAACCAGAACCAGAACCAGAACCAGAAGTCTCAGCCGCAGCCGAACCCGCTGCCGCTTCGCAGCCGGCGGCGCACCGGCGCACACGGGCCGCTCGGCGGGCCCGGCAGGTGACCACCACCCACCGAGCCGGGGCCTTCGAGCGCCTCGGCGCCACGGTGACGGCCCGGCCCCGCGCGGTGATCGCCGTCTGGGCGCTCCTGCTGGCAGGGTTGGGTGCACTCGGCCTCGGCCTGTCCGATCGGCTGGCCGCGGGCGGCTTCGAGGTGCCGGGGTCGCAGTCGTTGCAGGTGCAGCAGATCCTGCAGGACCGGTTCCCCGGGCAGTCCGCCGACCCCGTGATCGTGGTCGTGCGGGCGACCGACGCCGACGCGGCCGGACGGCTGCCCGGCCTGGTGGCCGTCGCCGCCGATCGGATCGCTGCGATCGACGGGGTGCGCTCGGTCGGCACGTCCACCGCTTCCGGCCCGTCCGGTCCACCGGCGGCGGACGGCGCGACCAGCTACCTGTCGGTCGCGGTCGACGGCGACCAGAGCGAACAGCTCCGGCACGCCGCCGACATCGAGTCCGCCACCGCCGATCTCGAGTCGGCCGGGTTGCAGATCTCGGTCGGCGGACGGGCCGCGTTCTACGACTACCAGAACGACATCTCCCGCAGCGATCTGGAGAAGGCCGAGCTGGTCACCTTTCCGGTGACCCTGATCGTGCTGGTGCTGGTGTTCGGCAGCGTCGTCGCGGCCGGGTTGCCGGTGCTGCTCGCGCTGGTCAGCCTGGGCATGACGGTAGGCCTGCTGTGGCTGCTGACCCTGGTCATGCCGTTGTCCATCTACGTCACCAACACCGCGTCCGTCATCGGCATCGGCGTGGGCATCGACTATGCGCTGTTCATCGTCACCCGATTCCGGGAGGCGCTGGCGGCAGGCCGCTCGCCCCGGGACGCGGTGGTCGAGTCGGTCGCCACCTCCGGCCGCAGTGTCGCCGTCTCGGGCCTGACCGTGGTGGTCGCCCTGGCCGGCATGTTCATGGTGGACATCCAGGGATTCCGGTCCATGGCGGTCGGCACGATGGTGGTGGTCACCCTGGCCGTGCTGGCCAGCCTGACGCTGCTCCCGGCCGTGCTGACCCTGCTCGGCCGGCGGGTCGACCGGCTGACCGTGCTGCCACCCCGCGCCGCTGACCAGCGCCGACGGCGAGCTGACCCGGTTGGTGGTGATCGGCACCGACACCCCGCAGTCCGATGCCGGTCAGGATCTGGTGCGTCGGATCCGAGCGGAGATCCTGCCCGCGGTGGGACCTGACGGCACCCTGGCCGGTGCCCTCGTGGGTGGCCAGGGCGCCAGCGACCTCGACCTCACCGACGAGATCGGCGAGCGACTGCCCTGGGTCATCGGGACCGTGCTCGCCCTGTCCTACCTGCTGCTCATGGTGGCCCTGCGGTCGATCATCCTGCCGTTGAAGGCCATCGTGATGAACCTGATGTCCGTCGGCGCGGCCTACGGCGTGGTGGTCGCCCTGTTCCAGTGGGGTTGGGGCGCCGACCTTCTCGGGTTCGAGCCGGAGGGCTTCATCCAGGCGTTCGTACCGCTGTTCCTGTTCTCGGTGCTGTTCGGGCTGTCCATGGACTACGAGGTGTTCCTGATGACCCGGATGCGGGAGGAATGGGAACGCACCAGTTCCAACGAGCAGGCGGTCACCCGCGGCCTGGAGCGCACCGGCCGCACCGTCACCTCGGCCGCGCTGATCATGGTCGTGGTGTTCGCCGCCTTCACCGGCAGCCGGCTGCTGGCGTTCAAGGCGATGGGCTTCGGCCTGGCCGCCGCCGTGCTCATCGACGCCACGGTGGTGCGGGTCGTCGCCGTCCCCGCGACGATGCGGTTGCTCGGCCGACTGAACTGGTGGATACCGCGGTGGCTGGACCGCATGCTGCCGCACGTGGAGGCCGGGGCCGGCAGCACACCGGGTCAGAGGAACGACGCCAGCGCGTCCAGGGCGCCTTCGACGGTCGCGGTCGACCCCGCGAAGGAGAACCTGATGAAACGCGGACCGTCGATCACGTCGAAGTCGATGCCGGGCGCCGCCGCGACGCCGGCCTCGGCCAGCAGCCGTTCACTGAACCGCGCCGAGTCGGAGGTCAGGTCACCGATGTCGGCGTACACGTAGAACGCGCCGTCGGCCGGGGCCAGCCGTTCGATGCCCAGCCGACGCAACCCGTCCAGCAACAGATTCCGGTTGTGCGCGTACCGGCGCACGTGCGCGTCGCACTCGTCGTAGGCGTCGAACGCGGCCGTCGCGGCGTACTGCGCGGGCGCGGGCGGGCAGATGGCCAGGTTTCCGGCCAGCGCGTCGACCACGTCCACCAGGTCGTCGGGCACCAGCAGCCAGCCGATCCGCCAGCCGGTCATGGAGAAGTACTTGGAGAACGAGTTCACCACGAAGCCGGTCCGGTCGGTCCGCCAACTGCTCGCGGTCTCGCCGGCATAGGTGATGCCGTGGTAGATCTCGTCGGACACCAGCCGCACACCATGGCTCGCGCACCAGGTGGCCAGAGCCGCGAGTTCGTTCGGCTCCAACATGGTTCCGGTCGGGTTGGCCGGGCTGGCCACGATCAGCCCGTCCAGGCCCAGGTTCTCGACCATCGCCACGGTGGGCTGGTACCGCGTGGCCGGCCCGCACGGCAGATCCACCACCTCACATCCCAACGCGTGCAGGATGTTCCGGTACGCCGGATACCCGGGGCGGGCAAGCCCGACCCGGCTGCCGACGTCGAAAGCGGACAGGAACGCGAGCAGGAATCCACCGGATGACCCGGTGGTGACGACGACGTTGTCGGCGTCGACATCCAGGTCGTACCGGCGGCGATAGTGCCCGGCGATGGCCCTGCGCAGCGGTTCGATGCCCGGCGCCTCGGTGTAGCCCAGAATGTGCGAATCGAGGGTCCGGTGCGCGGCCGCCCGGACCGGGCCGGGCGCCGGGGTGGACGGCTGGCCGGCGGCCAGGTCCCACACCAGCTCGCCGGCCCGTCGCCGACGACCGGCCGCGGCCAGCACCCGCATGACGTAGAACGGCGCCACCTTCGAGCGTTCCGAAGGACCGAAACGACATGCGCCGGTTGTGTTGTCGTCGAACGGCATCGCGCTGTTCAGGCGGTACCGGGCACGTGCACCGAGCCCTGCGCGGCGGCCAGCGCGATATCGGTGCGGTGGTGCGATCCGCGCAGATGCACCGACCGCACCAGTTCGTACGCGCGCTCGCGGGCCTGAGCCAGATCGGCGCCGGTGCCGACGACCGACAGCACCCGGCCACCCGCGGACACCACCGATCCGTCGTCGGCGAGTCTCGTTCCGGCGTGCAGGATCCCGTCCGCATCCGCGCCGGTGATCAGGTCTCCGGTGACCGGTGGCCCCGGGTAGTTCTCCGCGGCGATCACCACGGTCACCGCCGCGGCTCCCCGCCAGCTGAGCCGGTACCCGTCGAGGGAGCCGGCGGCGGCCGCCGCGAGCAGGGCGCCCAGCGGCGTGTCCAGCAGCTCGAGCACCACCTGAGTCTCCGGATCGCCGAACCGGCAGTTGAACTCGATGATCTTGGGGCCGGCGGCCGTGATGACCAGCCCCGCATACAGCAACCCAGCGAAAGGTGTTCCCCGGCGGGCCATCTCGGCCAGGACCGGGTCGAGCACGGTCCGCTGCACGGTGTCGACCAGCCCGGCCGGGGCCCACGGCAGCGGGGCGTAGGCGCCCATGCCGCCGGTGTTGGGGCCGATGTCGCCGTCGCCGGCCCGCTTGAAATCCTGGGCAGGCAGCAGCGGAATCGCGCTCCGGCCGTCGCAGACCGCGAACAACGACACCTCGGGCCCGGCCAGGTACTCCTCGACCAGCACCGGGTGCCCCAGGTCCAGCACGGCCCTGGCGTGCGCCGCTGCCGCCTCCCGATCCTCGGTGACCACGACGCCCTTGCCGGCCGCCAACCCGTCGTCCTTGACCACGTAGGGCGACCCGCAGGTGTCGAGGGCCGCGTCGATCTGCCCGGCGTCGGTGACGGCGACAGCAGAGGCGGTCGGTACCCCGGCGGCCGCCATCACGTCCTTGGCGAACGCCTTCGAGCCCTCGATCCTGGCCGCGACCGCGCTCGGGCCGAACACCGCGAAACCAAGCTCCCGGAGCACGTCCGCGGCGCCGTTGACCAACGGCACCTCGGGTCCGATCACCACCAGGTCAGGGCGAACCTGCTGTGCGACGTCGGCGATCGCGGCATTGTCCGTGACGTCCACCGGATGGACCGTGGCCAGTGCTCGGGTGCCGGCGTTGCCGGGCGCGATGTGCAGGTCGGCGACGCCGGGGTCGCGCCGGAGCGCCCGAAGCAGGGCGTGCTCGCGGGCCCCCGAGCCGATGACGAGTATGCGCACCTCGGGAGACTACTGCCTCGCCGATCCGCCGCCGTGGTGAAGGCCGCGGCGCCGGGCGGCCTCGTGGCCCTCTGCGGCGGCGAACGGACGACGTGACAGGCTCTCCTGATGCCCCCGCGGATGTCCCAGGCGGACTTGCTCACCGCGCTCGACTCGGCAGCGGTCGGGCTTGCCCGCGAAGCCGGCCGGGTGCTGCTCTCCGATCCGGTGCCCACGTGCCCGGGCTGGACGGTGCGCGACCTGGTGACCCACGTCGGCGGCGTGCACCGCTGGGCGACCACCGTGGTGGCCGATCGGTTGACGGAGAACGTCGAGCACGACACGGATTTCTTCGATGCGCCGGACGAACCTGATCGGTTCTTGCCCTGGTTCGTCGAGGGCGGCAGCACCCTCGTCCGCACCCTGCGGGCGGCCCCGGACGACCTGCGGACGTTCGTGTTCCTCAAGGACGCGCCCCCGGCGAAGATGTTCTGGACCCGGCGCCAGGCCCACGAGACGACCATCCATCGGGTGGACGCGCAGGCTGCGCGCCTCGGGCGACGGCCGTCGACCGCGGAGGCGGGCATCCCGAGGTCCCTGGCGCTGGACGGCCTCGACGAGCTGCTGACCGGGTTCGTGCCACGGCGCAGCAGCCGGCTGCGCACGGACGAGCCGTTCCGCACGGTAGTTGCGCCCACCGACGCGGCGGCGGCCTGGACCGTATCGGTGTCGGCGCACCCTCCGGTTGTCACCGAGGGCGCCGAGCCCGGCGCGCACTCGCGCATCACCGGCACGTCCGCCGCGCTGTACCTGGGGCTGTGGAACCGCGGTGACGACATCGCCGAGAACGGCACCGTGGACCTGCTGGGCCACTGGCGCGAGCAAGTCCGCGTCCGCTGGGCCTGACGGGCCTGGATTCGTGTTGATCATGGCCTCGTGGCCCCTGTGCCGTGCCGCGTCCAGGTTTCAGAGCAGCGGGCCGACGACGGCAAACCACTTGTCTGCGAGGATCGCGTAGCCGGTCTGGTTGGGATGGACGGCATCCTCGGCCATCGCGTCTGGGTCGGACCAGAGCGGGTCGTTGGTGTCCACCGTCGGCGCCCCGTGCGTGGCGGCAACCTCGGCGGCGACCTGGTACAGGCGTTCCCCGAGTGGGCCCATGCGGGCGAGTTCGTCGGCGCTCACCCCACCCAGCATCTCCTGCAGAAGGGCGGGATCAGACCCGAGCAGGCGCTTGGTCTGCTCGTCGGGAAGGCCGACCACCACCAGCGCGCCTGCCTCCTGCAGCGCGACGACGGTCCGCTCGAGGTTGTCCCGGTACAGCTGCACCGCGGGATCCTCGGCCTCGGCCGGTGTCTCGTCCGGCGGCCAGCTGTCGTTGTACAGCAACCACATGTCGTTCGAGCCGATCAGGACGGTGGCCAGTACCGGCGGCTCGGCGTCGGCGATGGCCGTGAGCGCCTCGGACAGTTCAGCGGGGTCATCGCCCGTACCGTCCACCATGTCGGAGCTGGTCCAGCCCGAATGGCCGAGGTTGACCAGATCGGAGCCTTCGCGGCCCGGCACGGCGGCGATCGCGTCGAGGAGCCGGCCGGCGAAGCCGGCGCCATCCGGGTCCCCATTTCCCTCGGTGAGGCTGTCGCCCAGCGTCACCAGGGTGACCGGTCCGGGGTCCAGCCGGTCCCCCGGAATGCCCGGCGTGGCGGAGTCACCGGGCCTGGATGGATCGTCGGTTGTTCCTGGTCCTGCCGCCTGCGGCGTCGTCGGGTCGGGTACGCCTGCCGCCCGGGGGTTCCCGGCGACGGCACCGGCCCCGCATCCGGTGAGGAGCGCGATGGCGGCGAGCAGAGGCACCACGGTGCCGGTCTGCACGCGGCGGAGGGCTACGGTGGCCAGCCGGTGGCGAGTCATCGGACCGTCCCTTCTGGCGGTGGCGCACAAGAATGCTCTGTCCAGTTTGCCCGACAGGCGATGGCTCGTCGGGACGATCGGCGGCTTGCCGAGCCGAGCCTGTTCTCCTCCAGCGACTTCTTCCAATGCTCTCGTGGCACGCGCATCAATCGACGGCGAGGGGAGGCGCACCCCACCCGCGCGAGCCAGCACTACAGATGCTGCCGGCGCTACAGATGCTTCTGCCAATCGATGACGCGGTCGACCACCCGGTAGCCGAGGGCCTCGTTCACCCCGATCATGTGGTCGTTGGACGCCGCGTTCCACGTCTCGATGGCTCTGAGCTGCGGCTCGGCATCCGCCAGCACCCGCAGCATCCCGAGCTTGAGCGCCAGTCCCAGCCGGTGTCCCCGGTGGGCCCGCACCACGCTGGTATCACCCTGATACGCATGCCAGGGCTGCATCGGCTGGACCAACACGATGGTCTGCCCCGCCAACTCGCCCGAATCCCGATGCCGGGCCACCAACCGGTACACCCTTCGGCCGTAGGCCTCCTGGGACTGCTCGAAGGCACGGATCCGATCGGGCGTGAACACCTCGTCCTCGATGTCCAGGTCGTCGGTGGGCGCGTCGTTGATCGCCGCGGTCATCTCGGCGATCCGCTCGAGCAGATCATCCGACGTCGGGAAGGCGATCGGCACGATCTCGTAGTCCCGGTGCCGCGCGGCCACCTCCTCGGCCAGCATGTCGAGCGCGGCCCGGTCAAGTGTCCACAGATCCTGGACGCGCTTCACTTCCTCGCTGGCGCGGTCCAGGCCCACCGCCTTGGCGAACGCGACGCCCGGTCCGACCTCCCAGCACGCCGCGGTCACCAGCGTGCGACCGTCCGCAACGGCCCTGTCCACTCCCGCATCGAACAGCAGCCGCCCGATCCCCCGACGACGCACGGAAGGGTCGACGGTCACCTCGATATCGGCGGCGTGCGGGTTGTCGTACGGGGACGAGCGAACGCCCAGCACGCCGACGACCCGGCCGCGCCCGTCCCTGGCCAAAGCCGTTTGGGCCGGATTCAGTTCCCAACCGTGGGTGAGGTCGGCCCGAACGCCGCGGGTGTCGTAGGGCAGGTCATGCGCGGCGTCGACGACGCGGGCGCAATCGAGCACCGCGGCGACGGCGTCGACATCGCGCCGGTCGATGGAGGTCACGTCGAGCCAATCCACATGCATGCGGACAGGCTTCACCTCACCCCCCTCGGCGCGCCATTGCTTTTCCGCCTTCTCGCGCCGGCTTCTCGCGCCGACCGGCGCACGGCAACACCCAAGAGAAGGGACCGGGATCAGGCGAGAACGTCGTGCAGCACGATGGTCTGGTCCCGGCCTGGGCCGACGCCGATGGAGGAGATGCGAGAGCCGGACAGTTCCTCGAGCCGACGGACGTAGGCCTGCGCGTTCGGCGGCAGATCCTCGAACCGGCGACACCCGGAGATGTCCTCGAACCAGCCGGGCAGGTACTCGTAGATCGGCTTGGCGTGGTGGAAACCCGATTGCGTGGGCGGCATCTCGTCACAGTGGGTGCCATCGACGTCGTAGGCCACGCACACCGGGACCCGCTCGAGCGAGGACAGCACGTCCAGCTTGGTCAGGAAGAAGTCGGTGATCCCGTTGACCCGCGAGGCGTACCGGGCGATCACCGAGTCGAACCACCCGCATCGGCGCAGCCGGCCGGTGGTCACGCCGACCTCGCCACCGGTCTTGCGCAGGTACTCGCCCCACTCGTCGTGCAGCTCCGTCGGGAACGGCCCGGAGCCGACCCTGGTGGTGTACGCCTTCAGGATCCCCAACACCGCGGTGATCGAGGTGGGCCCGATGCCCGACCCGACGGCCGCGCCACCGGCCGTCGGGTTGGACGAGGTCACGTACGGGTAGGTGCCGTGGTCGACATCCAGCAGTGTGCCCTGCGACCCCTCCAGCAGGATGTTGTCGCCGCGGGCCACCGCGTTGCCCAGCTCGAGTCGGGTGTCTGCGATCCGGTGCCTGAACCCCTCGGCCTGCTCCAGTACCTCGTCCACGATCCGCGCGGGGTCCAGCGCTTTGCGGTTGTAGATCTTGACCAGGATCTGGTTCTTGATGTCGAGGGCGGCCTCGACCTTCTGCCGCAGGATCGACGGGTCGAGCAGGTCCTGCACGCGCACGCCGAGGCGGGCCACCTTGTCACCGTATGCCGGACCGATTCCGCGGCCGGTCGTACCGATCTTGGCCTTGCCCAGGTACCGCTCCGCGACCTTGTCGATGGCCACGTGGTACGGCATGATCAGGTGCGCGTCGGTTGAGATCATCAGCCGACTGGTGTCCACGCCGCGGGCGTCCAGACCACCGAGTTCGGTCAGCAGCACGCCGGGATCGATCACCACCCCGTTGCCGATCACGTTGGTCACGCCGGGGGTGAGGATCCCGGACGGGATCAGGTGCAGCGCGAACGTCTGCCCGTCGGGCAACACGACCGTGTGGCCCGCGTTGTTGCCGCCCTGGTAGCGGACCACCCAGCGCACCCGTTCCCCGTAGAGATCGGTGGCCTTGCCCTTGCCCTCGTCCCCCCACTGGGCACCGATGAGCACCATCACCGTCATGGCACACTCCCATCCGTCGACGGCACGCCACCCGACGCCAGCCAGGAACCGTCGGGCGCGTCGAACCACGACGGTCCGGCCGCGTTGCGCCAGAGGGAAAGGGTAAACGGTGGGCGATCCGCACGTGCTCACCATGCTGTGGTGCAGCGACGAATCGGCCCGTGAAGACCGATTTGCCGGGATTCTGGGCGCCTGCGGATCAACCCCAGTCCACCCGGTCGGACCCCGGCCGGGAAAGACGATCGACCCTCTGCTGGCCGGCCGTGTACTCGTGGTCGGGGACGACTCCGACCTGGCCGCGGTAACACTGCGATTGCTGCGCCGGGCCCTGCTGGCCGACGTCGAGCTGGCCTATGCCACCGCCGACTCCACGCCGGTCACCCGGCTGCACGGCCTGCCGACCGGTCCGTCCGCCGCCCGGCTCGCCCATCGGGGAACCGCACAGGAAGTGCCGCTGGTAAGAGACGACGTCGGTGGAGTGCTTCTGGGAACCGGTGAGCTCGGACCTATCACCACCGGCACCGTCTACGTGGACGAGCACCGCGTGTTGCGCGGCAACGCCGACCGGATCCGCGTCCACCCCGACCCGGCCAAGGGGCTGGCCGTCACGGTCGTGCAGCGCCGGGTCGCCGGCCTGTTCGGTCCACGCCCGAGAACCACTCTCGGACGGGCGGTACAGATCGGCATGGCCCCGACGACCGTGCGACTGGACGGGCGCGACTACCCACGACCGATGGATCGATGGACGTTCTATCTGCACACCGAGCCGCTGCGACTGGTGCGCCCGCCACGCTGACCCGTGGGGATGGCAGGCTAGAGCGATGCGTCTCGTCACCCAGAGCCTGAAGCTGCGCGGAGTCCGCTACGACGTCCGGGGACCGATCCTGGAGGAGGCCGAGCGGCTCGAGGCGC
Organism: uncultured Actinomycetes bacterium; assembly: GCA_964476495.1. Classification (GTDB taxonomy): domain Bacteria; phylum Actinomycetota; class Actinomycetes; order Mycobacteriales; family Nakamurellaceae; genus Nakamurella. Next base: position 33,819 of record CAYZBB010000030.1, read on the forward strand.
AGGGTCACAAGATTCTCAAGCTGAACATCGGCAACACCGCGCCGTTCGGGTTCGACGCACCCGACGCGATCCTCGCCGACATGATCCACAACTTGCCGGAGTCGCAGGGCTACAGCGACTCCCGCGGGATCTACTCGGCGCGCACGGCAGTGGCCCAGTACTACCAGTCCCGCGGGCTCAAGGACGTCGACGTCGAGGACGTCTACATCGGCAACGGGGTTTCCGAGTTGATCTCGATGGTCCTCACCACCTTCATCGACGACGGCAACGAGGTGCTCGTCCCGGCCCCGGACTACCCGCTGTGGACCGGGGCGGTCACGCTGGCCGGCGGTATCCCGGTGCATTACCGGTGTGACGAGTCCCAGGGCTGGCTGCCGGACCTGCAGGACATCGAGTCCAAGATCACCGAGGCCACCTTCGCCATCGTGATCATCAACCCCAACAACCCCACCGGCGCCGTGTACAGCGCCGACGTGGTCCGGGGCCTGGTGGACATCGCCCGCAAACACGACCTGGTGGTGATGGCGGACGAGATCTACGAGAAGATCGTGTTCGACGATCACGTGCACCACCACGCGGCCACCTTCGCCGGTGACGACGTGCTGTGCCTGACCTTCAGCGGCTTGTCCAAGGCGTACCGGGTCTGCGGCTATCGCTCGGGGTGGGTGATGGTGTCCGGGCCTCGGCACCTGGCCACCGACTTCCTGGAGGGCCTGACCCTGCTGGCCAACATGCGGATGTGCGCGAACGTGCCCGGCCAGCACGCCATCCAGACCGCGCTCGGCGGCTACCAGTCGGTCAACGAGCTGATCGTGCCCGGCGGCCGGTTCTACGAGCAGAGCAAGCTGGCCTGGAACCTGCTGAACAAGATCCCCGGGGTGACCTGCACCGAGCCGCAGGGCGCGCTCTACTGCTTCCCCCGGCTGGACCCCGAGGTCTACCCGATCTCCGACGACCAGGAGTTCGTCATCGACCTGCTGCGGGCGAAGAAGATCCTGATCACCCACGGCACCGGCTTCAACTGGTTCGAACCGGACCATTTCCGACTCGTCACTCTGCCGGCCGTGGACATCCTGGAGGAAGCGATCGGCCGGATCGCCTCCTACCTGGAAACCTTGCGCGAGTAGGGTTCCCGCAATCGTCAGGGGCCTCGGAGCTCCGGGGGACGGGCTCACCGCAGCCGTTCGTGGGCAAGCCGGTCGACGACGAGATCGGCGAACCAGCGCTGCGGTTCGGTGGCCGATCGACGAACGTAGGCCGCCACCAGAATCGGCTCGATAGGCCATGGCAGGTCGACGACCCTGACGTCGAAACGTGCCTCGTAGATCCCGCCGATGTGCCGCGGCACGATGGCGACCAGGTCGCTCGCCGCGACGACGTACGGCACCGCCGAGTAGCTGGACAACTCCAACTCGACGCGATCCTCGAGGTCCTGCACCCGCAGGAGCTCGACGGGACCCTGGTGGCCGATCGTGCCCCGGACGCGGACATAGCGCTCGAGCGCGTACCCCCGGGCGGTCACCCGTCGCCCGCGTATCCGAGGGTGACGCGACGAGACGAGGGCGACGTAGTCCACACCCATGAAAGGCGACCTGCGCAGCCTCTCCGACTCGAGAACCACGCTGGTCAGAACGAGATCGATCTCCCCCGACACCAGGAGGTCGGCCGCGGCGTCGACAACCAGCGGACGCACCCGGATCCGCGCATGCGGGGCGTTCTCGACCAGGGTCGGAATGATCAGCGGCAGGAATGACAGTTCCCCGAAGTCCGACATCATGACGGTGAACTCCCGGCCGGTCGTCGCCGGATCGAAGGTCTCCGCGGATCTGACGGCGCGGTCGATCTCCTCCAGGGCGGCCCGGAGCGGCTCGTACAGGTGGGTCGAGGTGCCGGTCGGCTGCAGGCCTCGCGAGGTACGGACGAAGAGCTCGTCACCGAACCGCCGCCGCATCTTGCCCAGGGTGTAGCTCACCGTCGGCTGGCTGACTCGCAACGCTTCGGCGGTCGCGGTCACCGACCGCGTCTCGTAGAGATGGACGAAGGTGCGCACCTGAGTGAGATCGACCGGTCCGGGCATACCTATATTGATCCCATCTATGGGATCGGTCCGCAAGTTCTATTGGATTTCTGGACTCGCCCGCCCATAAGTTGACCCGCATGACGACGACATCCGTGCGCGACGCGACGTTCCGGCTCCTCGATCGGCACGGGATGACCACCATCTTCGGCAATCCCGGCTCCAACGAGTTGCCCTTCCTGGCCGGCCTCCCGCAGGGCTTCCGCTACGTGCTCGGCCTGCACGAGGGCGTCGCTGTCGGCATGGCCGACGGTTACGCCCAGGCAGGCGGCGGCCCCGCGTTCGTCAGCCTGCACGCCGCTTCCGGCACCGGAAACGCCATGGGCGCCCTGACCAACGCGGCTATCTCGCGCACGCCGCTAGTCATCAGCGCGGGGCAGCAGGTGCGCTCGGCCGTCGGCCTGCACGCCATGCTGGCCAACACCGACGCAACGCTGCTGACTCAGCCGCTGACGGTGTCCAACATCGAGCCGCTCTCGCCGGTTGATGTGCCGAGGGCGTTCTCGCAGGCGATCCACGACGCCGTGACGGCCGGGCGGGGCCCGGCATACGTGTCCGTCCCGTACGACGACTGGGACCAGCCTGCCGGGTCGGATACGGACCTGCTGCTCGCGCGCGCCGTCACCAGCGGGGGGCACCTGGGTGCCGCCACGGCGGACCGGCTCGCCGCCGACCTGCTGGCCGCTCGGCGTCCGGCGCTCGTTCTGGGCTCCGACCTCGATGGTCGCGTGTCCATGGACCGACTCGTGGCCTTCGCCGAGCATCTCGACGCCGTCGTTTGGGCGGCACCGTCGCTCTACCGGTTGCCGTACCCCAACCGGCACAGGCTCTTTCGTGGCGTCTTGCCCGCCGGGATCGCCTCGGTCAACGCGGCCCTCGGCGAGCACGACCTCGTCGTCGTCATCGGCGCTCCGGTCTTCCGGTACCACCAACACGAGCCCGGGCCGTACCTGCCCACCGGAACCCGGCTCGTGCAAATCACCGACGATCCTGCCGCAGCGGCCCGGGCACCCTTCGGCGAGGCGGTGATCGCCGACCTGGCCGCCGCCGTCGACGATCTTGCAGCTTCCGTCCGGGCGCCCAGCACACCGGCAGCCGCCGGGGAGCGTGGCCGTTACATGCCGAGCCCCGACCCGGTACCCGGCATCGACGGCCGGTTGAGCCCGAACCAGGTGTTCGCCGCGTTACGCGAGACCCAGCCCCACGACACCGCCTACGTCGTCGAATCCACCTCGACGAACGCCGCTTTCTGGGAGCAGATGGACCTTCGGCATCCCGGGAGCTACTACTTCCCGGCCTCCGGGGGACTCGGATTCGGGCTGCCCGCCGCCGTCGGTGTCGCCATGGCCCAACCCGGGCGTCGGGTGGTCGCGGTCGTCGGCGACGGTTCGGCGAACTACGGCATCACCGCTCTGTGGACCGCCGCGCAGCTGCATCTGCCGGTCACCTTCCTGATCCTGCGCAACGGCACCTACGGCGCTCTGCGCTGGTTCGCCGACCTGCTGGCCACTCCGAACGTGCCCGGCCTGGACATACCGGGCATCGACTTCACATCGATCGCCTCCGGGTACGGCGTGCCCGGCACACACCCCTGCGACCTCGCCGGCCTGCGCGACGCGCTGTCGACCCCGCCCACCGGGCCTCGCCTGCTCCAGGTGGACACCACCCTCACCACGCCCCTCTGACCCACCCGGCCCACACCCCACGCAAGACACGACGAAGGAGTCGCGACATGGCATCAGTACCCAAACGGACCGCAGCCGGGGAGGCATTCGCCGTCCCCGCCGAACTGGCCGGCTCTGCGGGGTGGATCCGCATCCTGTGCTGGCTGACGGTCACCCTGGAGGGCTTCGACATCGTCGCGTTGAGCGCTGCGTTGCCGAGCATCCTGGACAGCAAGTACCTCGGGATGGGGCCTGCCGAGGCCACTTTCGTCACGACGATCTCGCTCGTCGGCATCATGATCGGAGCGATCATCGTCGGACCGGTGTCCGATCGCCTCGGCAGGCGATACAGCATCCTGTGTTCGATCGCGCTGTTCTCGGTGTTCACACTCCTGGTGCCGATCGCACCCAGTGCCACCCTGTTCGGAGTCTTCCGGTTCATCGCCGGGATCGGGCTCGGCGCGTGCATGCCGGCCGCGCTGACGATGATGAGCGAGATCACTCCGCCCGGCCGGCGGGCAAGGGCCACCACCCTGACGATGACCGGCTACCACGTGGGAGCCGTGCTCACCTCACTGCTCGCCATCGCCGTTGCGCCCGACTGGCACCTGTTGTTCGTCATCGGCGGCGTCGTCGGCCTCATCGGGATCCCGGTCATGTGGTTCAAGCTGCCCGAAACCAACGCCATGGCCGCCAAGCGCCCCGCGACGGACGCCCCGGCGGCCGAGAAGGTCCCGCTGCGCGCCGTCCTCCAGCACCCGTTCGCCATCGCGAGCATCGCCACCTGGATCGCGTCGTTCATGGGTCTGCTGTTGGTCTACGGCCTCAACAGCTGGCTTCCGACGATCATGAAGAGCGCCGGTTACGAGCTGTCCACCTCGCTGACGATGCTGCTGCTGCTCAACCTCGGCGGCGTCGTGGGTCTGATCATCGCCGGCAACGTCGCCGATCGGCGCGGCATCAGGGTCAGCACCATCCTGTGGTTCGGCGGCGCAACCGCGCTGCTCGCGCTGTTGAGCATCCAGATGCCCACAGGGCTGCTCAACGTGGCCGTATTCCTCACCGGGGTCTTCGTGTTCAGCGCCCAGGTGCTGGTCTACGCCTTCATCACCCACGTGTATCCACCTGAGATCCGCGGCACCGCACTCGGGCTCGCGTCCGGGATCGGCCGGGCGGGTTCCATCATCGGGCCGGCCATCACCGGTGCGCTCGTTGCGGCCGGGCTCGGCTACCCGTGGGGCTTCTACTTCTTCTGCGCCGTCGCACTGCTCGCCGTGCTGGCGATGGTCATCGTGCCGCGGCATCTGGAAAACCGGGGCGGCGCCACCGTCACCGCCGACACTGATCGGCCGCTGGCCGACGAGGAGACGACCTCATGACGACGATCACCGACCGACCCGCCCAGGGCGCGCCCCGGTCGGGTGCCGCGACCTGGCAGGAGAAGCTCTACAGCAGCGGCTGGATCGACGGACGCGGCGTTCCGATCCCCGTGACCGAGAAGGCGACCGGCGCCGTGCTCGGCTCCGTCGGCTCCGCGACGGGCGAGGACCTCGACGTCGCCGTCGCCGCCGCCCGCGCCGCACAACAGGCCTGGGCCGACGCGCCGTACGCCGAGCGCGCCGCCGTCCTGCTTCGAGCCGCGGCGATTCTCGAGGCACAGCCGGAGCGACTGGTGCCCTGGCTTGTCCGCGAGGCGGGCTCGGCCCAGCCCAAGGCCGCGTTCGAGCTGTCGCTCGTCGTCTCGGAGCTGCGCGCGAGCGCCGCGGCCGCGTCGGCACCGTTCGGCGAACTGCTGCGATCGATGAAGCCGCGGCTGTCGATCGCCAGGCACGTGCCCATCGGGGTCGTCGGGGTCATCTCGCCGTTCAACTTTCCCGGAATCCTGTCCATGCGGTCGGTCGCGCCGGCGCTGGCCCTTGGCAACGCGGTCGTCCTCAAGCCGGACCCGCGCACCTCGGTGGCCGGGGGGATGGCGCTGGCCGGGGTTCTCCACGATGCCGGGCTGCCCGAGGGGCTGCTGCACGTCCTGCCAGGCGGTGCCGAGCTCGGGCGGGCGCTGGTCGCCCATCATGACGTCCCGTGCCTGTCGTTCACCGGGTCGACGAGCGCAGGGCGGGCGATCGCGGCTGCGGCGGCCCCCGCCTTCAAGAAGGTCCATCTGGAGCTCGGCGGCAACAATGCGCTGCTGGTGCTGCCCGACCTGGACCGGTCGGAGCTCGAGTCCGCGGCCGCAGCCGGTGCGTGGGGTTCGTTCCTGCACCAGGGCCAGATCTGCATGACGACCGGTCGGCATCTCATTCCCCGGGCTCGACATGACGAGTACGTCGACCTGCTCGCGGCGAAGGCCGACGCCCTGCCGGCCGGCGATCCGACCGACCCGAGCAATGCGCTGGGTCCGCTCATCGACCGGGGTCAGCGCGACAAGGTGCACGCGATGGTCATCGAGGCGATCGACGGCGGCGCCAGGCTCGCGGCCGGCGGCACCTACGACGGCCTTGTCTACCGGCCGACGGTGCTCGCCGGGGTGAGCGTCGACAGCGTGGTTGCGAGCGAGGAGATCTTCGGTCCGGTCGCTCCGGTGGTCGCCTACGACTCCGTCGAAGAGGCCGTGGCGATGATCAACGCCGACCAGTACGGGCTGTCCGTCGGAATCCTGGCCGGCAACCCGATGACGGCCTATGACCTGTCCGCCCGGCTTGAGGTGGGCATGGTGCACATCAACGACCAGACGGTCGACGACGAGGCGGTGATCCCCTTCGGCGGGATCAAGGCGTCCGGTTCCGGTGGCCATTTCGGCGGCGCCCGGGCCAACCTGGAGACCTTCGGCCACCTGCAGTGGGTCACGATGCAGGCACACGTCGAACGCTATCCGTTCTGACCGACCGGTGGTCGGCGTCCGCAATGCGCCGGCTCGCGACGCGTCGGAACCGGATCGGTGTCGATCCGGTTCCGACGCAGCGGCGCTGCGAGGGACCGGACCTGAGGAACACCGCCGCGAGAGCGACTCAGGGCAGCAGGTCCGCCGGCATCGTCGGGTCCGCGTCGAGCAGGAAGGCCCGCACCCGCGCGACCTCGTCGGCCTCCTCGAAGAGGGCGGCAGCCTGACCGAGCGCGGCGAGGGACCGCAGGAAGCCCCGGTTGGGCTCGTGCGCCCACGGGATCGGGCCGGCGCCTCGCCACCCGTTGCGACGCAACAGATCCAGGCCGCGGTGGTAGCCCACCCGGGCGTAGGCATACCCCGCGACGTCGTCGCCGGCGTCCAGCGCCGTCTCGGCCAGCACTGCCCATGCCAGCGACGAGGTGGGATACCGCCGAACTACGTCGCCGGCCTGCTCGCCCGCCTCCAGCAGCGCCGCCGCCGGATCGACCGGCAGCGTCACCGGCGGCGGTCCCAACAGATTCCCGGATGTCATGGGCCCGATCCTGCCATCGGTCGGTGGACCACCACCGTGAGCCCCGGCGCCCATCCCCCGACGGTGGGCCGACCGGGCCGAACGCGCCGGCGATCAGCCGAACTGGGCCGCCATCGTCAGGTCGACCGCCCGGTACTGGTCGCCGGCCCGACCCACCAACATGGCCAACGCCTGGAGCACCGTCTGCCTCTCCTGCGCCGAGGAGTCCCAGCGGGCCTTGAGCTCCCGGTAGCGCACCAGGGTCTGGGCGTCCATGTCGCCGGTCGCTGCGATTCTGGCATCGAGGTCGGCCAGATGCCCTTCGATCCGGTTCCAGGTGGCCGTCAGCCCATCCCGCCCATCCGCCAGCGCCGCATAGTTCACCGCGATGGTGGCCATCAGCGAACGACCGGGATGCTCTGCGCCAGGGCGAGTTCCGCCTCGTCGAAGCGCCTGGCCGCGGCATCGAGCGCGCTCCCCTGGCCGACCAGCGCATCCCTGAGTACCGCTGCATCGGCGAGGTGCTGCTCCATCGCCGCCACGAACCTTGGGGCCGCGTCGCTGGACTGCCATCCCGCCCCGATCCGATCGAGCAGCTCCCGCATCGACGCGATCTCCCGCGTGAGCGACCCGGCCACCTGCGTCACCGCGTCGCCGGCGCCGGCGATGCGTTGCGTGTCGACAGCCAATCCCGTCATCGTCTCCACCTTCCATGGTCGCCCGGCCCGGTGCGGACCGGTCCCCCCGATCGTCGCGGGTCGGCGGGCGATCGAGCGGACTCCGTTGTGGATTGTGGATGCGAATCGGACATGGGGACAGACCCACCGGGACGCAGAGAGGCCCGAGGCGGCGTGCCCCGGGCCTCTCTCAGCGCCACACGCGCGAGCTTCGCGCGAGGCGGGTGCCGGCGGAAGGCATCTCGAACCCAACACCGACAACGGTGTCATCATCTCTCGGGCGGTCCGGATTATGCGAGCGACTTTGACAAAGTGTTACTCGGGTGACCCGAACGAGGCGGTCTCCAATCGTGAGCCGGCCGGACGAGCCCGAAACGTCGACGACCCGACCGGCAAATGCACGTGCATCGAACCGATCGGGTCGCCCGAGCTCAGCTGCCCTCCCAGGCCGCCTTCCAGGTTTGCGGCCCGACGATGCCGGACGGGTTGATCCCGTTACGGGTCTGCAGTTCGACGACCGCGGCCTTGGTGGCGGAACCGTAGTGGCCGGTGCCCGTCAGCCCGTACCCGCGGCTGCCCAGCTGCTTCTGGAAGCACTGCAGCTCTCGGGAAGTGTCACCCTCCACGAATGTCTTGCCCGGCCATTCCGGCGCGGTCGGCTGTCCGACCCCGCAGGATTCGTCGGTCTGCGGGGTGTAGCCGGATGACGTGCTCGTGGCGGCCGCCGGCGAACCGCCCGAGGGTGCCGCCGAACCCGCGCCGGAGTCGGCCCAGGCCGCAGCCCAGGTCTTCGGGCCGATGTAGCCGACCACGTTCAGTCCGGCCTTGGCCTGCAGATCCAACACGGCGGCCTTGGTCTTGGGGCCGAAGTACCCGGTGCCGACGAGGTCGTACCCTCGGGTCCCCATCTGCTTCTGCCACGCCTTGAGCTCCTCGGAGTAGTCGCCCTCGAAGAACTGGCGGCCGGGGTAGGCGGGTGCACCCGAGGCCGACGAGTCGGCCGAACCCTCGCCGACCCCGCTGCCCGAGCTCTGGTTGCCGGCCACCGGCGGCGCCACCCCGGACCGGGCGTCGCCGTCCTCGGTCAGACCGACGAGATAGGCACACACCCACGGGCTCCACCCGCGCTGCCGGTAGAGCGCAAGGGCCCGGTAGTCCTGCTCGGACGGAGACGCTTCGTGGGGATAGCCCGAGCCGCCGACCGAACGCCAGGTCGGCAGGTCGAACTGATAGGCACCGTAGTACCCGTTTCCGGTGTTGATGTCGTATCGGTTGCTCGATTCGCACATCCGCAGCTGGTACCAGTCGTCCGCGGACGGGTCGGCGGACGCCGGCCCGGCGAAGGCGACGATCGCCGACGTGGCGACTGTCGCGATGATGGCCCCGAGGGCCAGGGCACGCCGCACAAGGCGCCTTTCCTGGTCGCATCGCCCTCCAGGCACGTGTCACGGCGCGCCAAGATCGCCGATCGTCGGGTACCCCGGAAACAGGGTGCGCAACAACCGGCGATCGCGACGACGCCTCTTCCCCTTGCACGACGCCGTCACGCGAATTGCGCCTCGCTCGACCATTTCTCGTGTGGGCAGGACGGACGGTCGCGGAGCGAGGAGCCGCGACGTCGGCAGATCGCAGCGTGCGCGATCCATCGCTTACCGTAGTGCACCAGTCACAACAGTCACAAGAGTCTCAGAGTGCTCTCCATTATCAGAAAGCTTCACAGGTCCCAATACGACACGCTGCGAACACGCCGAAAGTTCGCCTTGTCGGGGGACGCCACGCATTCGTCAGCGGGCCTTCCGAATGTGCTGCACAAACTCTGGCGGTTGCTCACGAACGATCCGACGGCGTTCCATGCGAGTCTGGGTTGGCTGTCAACGATGAGGAAACGAGGCGGTCACCCGGTCGGCGGGAGGGCGCATCCGGCCACGGGAGGCTGAAGCGATGACGCGACGCGGCTGGCTGCTGTTCGCTGCGCTGGGCCTGATCTGGGGTGTGCCATACCTGCTGATCAAGATCGCCGTCACCGACGTGGACCCGCTGGTCGTCGCGATCGGTCGCACCCTGATCGGCGCACTTGTCCTGTTGCCGCTCGCGCTCATCAGAAGGGCGCTCGGCCCGGTCTTCCGACGGTGGAAGGTGCTGCTGGTCTACACGATCATCGAGATCAGCGGACCGTGGCTGCTGCTGGGCCACGCCGAGACAACACTCAACAGCTCGACCGCCGGCCTGCTGCTGGCCGTGGTACCGATGATCGCGGCGATCATCCTGGCCGCAACCGGCCACGACCGATTCGACGCACGACGGATCATCGGTCTACTGATCGGCTTCACCGGTGTCGCATTCCTGGTGGGTCTGGACTTCCGGTTCGACGATCTGCTCTCGATCGGCGCGATGATGGTGGTGGCGATCGGCTACGCGGTGGGGCCGATCATCATCAACCGGCGGCTGGCAGACCTGCCACCGATCGGCGTGGTGACCGCCTCACTGATCGTCGCTACGGTGCTCTATGCGCCGTTCACCGCGTTCGTGTGGCCGATCGGTCTCACCGTGTCGGCGGCGTGGTCGATCGCCGGACTCGGCGTGATCTGCACCGCGGTGGCCTTCCTGGCGTTCTTCGCGCTGATCGCCGAGGCAGGGCCGGCCCGCGCGACCGTCATCACCTACATCAATCCGGCGGTGGCCATCACTCTGGGTGTGCTGCTGCTGCACGAGCGGTTCACCGCGGGCATGGCGATCGGTTTTCCACTGGTGATCCTCGGTTCGATCCTGGCGACCGCCCGGGTCGGGCGTCAGGCAGGAGAAACCGACGTGGTCATCGCGACGAACGAGCCTGATCCGGCTGCGCGCCGGGCCCGCCGGTGATCCACCGGCGGGCCCACCCCGCGCACCGAGACGTCAGGCGCCCAGCGACTTTCCTGCCGATCCGAGCTGATCGCAGGCCTCGACGATGCGGTCGGCCATGGCCACCTCGGCGAGCTTGTTGTAGACCCGCGGATCGTAGGCCTTCTTGTTGCCGACCTCGCCGTCCACCTTCAGCACACCGTCGTAGTTGGTGAACATGTGCCCGACGATCGGGCGGGTGAACGCGTACTGGGTGTCGGTGTCGATGTTCATCTTCACCACGCCGTAAGAGACCGCCTCGGCGATCTCCTCCGCGGTCGACCCGGAACCGCCGTGGAACACCAGGGAGAAGGGCTTGGACCCGGCCTGCAGGCCCAGCTTGGCGACCAGTGCGTCCTGGCCCTCCCTGAGCACGGCCGGTCGCAGCTTGACGTTGCCCGGCTTGTACACCCCGTGCACGTTGCCGAAGGTCGCGGCGACGATGTAGGAGTTGTTCTCCGGCTCACCCAACGCATCCAGCGTCTCGAGGAAGTCCTCCGGAGACGTGTACAGCTTCTCGTTGATCTCGGCGACCACTCCGTCTTCCTCGCCACCGACCACACCGACCTCGATC
>CAYZBB010000031.1:0-42475 GCA_964476495.1 uncultured Actinomycetes bacterium
AAACCGAAGGCGTCGACAAATTCATCAAGGCCTGGGAGGAACTACTCGACTCCGTTTCCGCGGAGCTCGACAAGCACAAGCGGCAGTAGCCCGCCGGTCCGGCGGGCCGTCGACTTCGGAAGGAAGGAACACCGGCCCCGATGGTGTCCGCACTGAACCGGCTGGCTCCCGTGGCGAATCCGCTGCGAGACCCCCGCGACAAGCGCCTGCCGCGCATCGCGGGTCCGTCCGGCATCGTGATCTTCGGGGTCACCGGTGACCTCGCCCGCAAGAAGCTGATGCCGGCGATCTACGACCTGGCGAACCGGGGGCTGCTCCCGCCGGGTTTTGCGCTGGTCGGTTTCGCCCGGCGCGACTGGACGAACGAGAACTTCGCCAAGATCGTGCACGACGCCGTCCGCGAACACGCGAGAACCCCGTTCTCCGAGGATGTCTGGCGGCACCTGGCGGAGGGCTTCCGGTTCGTCCAGGGCGCGTTCGACGACGACGACGCCTTCGACATGCTGGCGGCCACCCTGCTCGACCTGGACCGGGTGCGCGGCACCGGCGGGAACCATGCCTTCTACTTCTCCATCCCGCCGGGGGCGTTCCCGGTGGTGCTCAAGCAGCTCAAGCGGTCCGGGCTGTGCGAGCCGCACGGCGAGGAATGGCGCCGGGTCGTCATCGAGAAGCCGTTCGGGCACGACCTGAAGTCCGCGGTCGAGCTGAACAGCCTGGTCGGCGAGGTGTTCCCGGAGTCCAGCGTCTTCCGCATCGACCACTACCTGGGCAAGGAGACCGTCCAGAACCTGCTGGCGCTGCGGTTCGCCAACCAGCTGTACGAGCCGATCTGGAACAACAACTACGTCGATCACGTGCAGATCACCCAGGCCGAGGACATCGGGGTGGGCGGGCGGGCCGGCTACTACGACGGCATCGGCGCCGCCCGGGACGTCATCCAGAACCACCTGTTGCAGCTGATGGCGCTGACCGCCATGGAGGAGCCGGTCACCTTCCGGCCGAACGACCTTCGCCGGGAGAAGGTGAAGATCCTCTCCGCGGTCCAGTTGCCGAAGGACCTGGCCTCCGGCACCGCCCGCGGGCAATACGCCGGCGGCTGGCAGGGCGCCAGCAAGGTGCTCGGCTACCTGGAGGAGGACGGCATCGACCCGCACTCCTCCACCGAGACGTACGCGGCGGTCAAGCTGCTGATCGGCAACCGCCGGTGGGCCGGGGTGCCCTTTTACCTGCGCACCGGCAAGCGGCTCGGCAAGCGGGTGTCGGAGATCGCCGTGGTGTTCAAGTGCGCGCCGCACCTGCCGTTCTCGCGCTCGGACACCGAGGAACTCGGGTCGAACATGCTGGTCATCCGGGTGCAGCCGGACGAGGGCGTGACGATCCGGTTCGGCTCCAAGGTGCCTGGGCCGGCGATGGAGGTCCGCGACGTGTCGATGGACTTCTCCTACGGCCAGTCGTTCACCGAGGCCTCGCCCGAGGCCTACGAGCGGCTGATCCTGGACGTGCTGCTGGGCGAGCCGTCGCTGTTTCCGCAGGACAAGGAGGTCGAGCTGTCCTGGGAGATCCTCGACCCGATCGAGAAGCATTGGGCGCGCGCAGGTTCCAAGCTCGAGCAGTACGCGCCGGGGTCATGGGGTCCGTCAGGTGCCGACGCCATGATGGCCAAGGACGGACGGCGGTGGCGTCGGCCATGAATCCCCGTTCGTCCGCCCACCTCCTGTCCGGCCGCGACGCGGGGAGCCACCGGTGATCATCGACCTGCCCAGCACGACCTCCTCCAAGATCAACCGAGCCATGCTCGACCTGCGCGAGCAGGGCGGGTCGGTGGCCCTGTCCCGGGTGCTGACGCTGGTCATCGTCACCGAGGACGGGCAGGCGGAGGATCCGATCGCCGCCGCCAACGCCGCCTCCTTCGAGCATCCGTGCCGCGTGATTGTGGTCGCCCGGGGCGCCAGGCGGGCCTCGCCGCGGATGGACGCCCAGATCCGGTTCGGCGGCGACGCCGGTGCCAGCGAAGTGATCGTTTTGCGCCTGTACGGTTCGCTCGTCGATCACGGCGCCTCGGTGGTCACCCCGCTGCTGCTGGCCGACTCGCCGGTGGTGGTGTGGTGGCCGGGCGACGCCCCCGAGGTGCCGGCCGAGGATCCGATCGGCATCCTCGGCGACCGCCGGATCACCGACGCGAACTCCGCCAAGCGTCCGATCGCCCAGTTGGCCAAGCGGCGCGATACCTACCGGCCGGGTGACACCGACATCGCATGGACCCGCATCACCCGCTGGCGCGGCCTGCTGGCCAGCGCGCTCGACCAGCCGCCGCACGAGAAGGTCACCGAGGTGATCGTGTCCGGCTCGTCCGACTCGCCCTCCACTGACCTGCTGGCGGCCTGGCTCGGGCTGGCGCTGCGCTGCCCGACCCGACGGGTGAAGGCGCCGACGAGGGTCGGGTTCGGCGTCCACTCGGTGACGCTGAATCGCCGCGGTGGGCCCATCACGCTGATCCGGCCCGAGGGCACGACCGCCAAGCTGACCATGGCCAACCAGCCCGAACGGTCGATCGCCCTGCCCAGGCGCACCCTCCGCGAGTGCCTGGCCGAGGAGCTGCGCCGGCTCGACGCGGACGAGGTGTACGCCGAGGTGCTGACGAAGGGGCTGGCGATGGTGAATGCGACCGCCCCGATCAGACGCTCGGGCGCCAAGGCCGCTGCCAAGCCGGCCGGCACGCGTACCGCCCGAGGAGCCAAGGCGGCGGCACCGGCGGTGCCGCCGGCGCCGAAAGCCGCCCCGCCCGGTCGACGTCGTCGGAAGGCTGAGGCGGCGGGGGGTGAAGCGGCGCCGGTCGAGCAGGGTGCGGCGGCGTCATGACGTCCGTCCCCGAGGTCGTTATCCACGCCAACGCCGACCTGCTCGCGGCGACCACCGCCGCCCGACTGGTCACGAAACTGGTCGACATCCAGTCCACCGGCCGTGTGCCGGTGGTCGCACTCACCGGGGGTGGCGTCGGGATCAGCACGCTCTCGCACCTCAACGACTCCCCCGCGCGCGACGCCGTGGACTGGTCCAGGGTTGAAATCCTGTGGGGTGATGAACGTTTCGTTCCGTCCGACGATCCGGAACGCAATGCTGGGCAGGCCATGGCCGCCCTGCTGGACCATGTGAGGCTGGACCCTGCCCGGGTGCATGTGATGGCCCCGTCCGACGGCCCTTTCGGCGACGATGTCGATTCGGCGGCCGCCTCCTACGCGGACGTCGTCGAAGGTCTGGACACCGTCGACCTGGTGATGCTGGGCATGGGACCCGAGGGTCATGTGGCGTCGGTGTTCCCGGAGTCGCCGGCCGTGTATGACACCCGCTCCGTGGTTGCGGTCCGCAACTGCCCGAAACCACCACCCACCCGGATATCGCTGACGTTGCCGACCATCCGACGGGCGACCGAGGTGTGGATCATCACCGCCGGGGTCGGCAAGGCCGGTGCGGTGGCTCTCGCGCTGGGCGGCGCCGGTGAGGTCGCGTTGCCCGCCGCCGGGGCGACCGGGCGGGCCCGGACGCTGTACCTGCTCGATCGGGAATCGGCGTCGGCGCTGCCGCCCGGCATCTCCCGGGCGCCGGTGTCCTGACGTCGCCGGCCGCCGGTCGCGAGTGCTGAGACTCTCACCACAGGTTCGGTCGAACCCGGGGTCCGGCCACAGTACGGTCGCTAGTGTTCCGGCCGCGAGCATTGCCGGACGGTCGGTTTCGGTGGCAAGTCGATGGCAAGTCGATGGCAAGTCGAGGCAACAGGAGGAGATCTCGGATGAGCAAGGCACCGGTCACGGTCACGGTCACCGGAGCGGCGGGCCAGATCGGATACGCGCTGCTGTTCCGGATCGCCTCCGGGGCCATGCTAGGCCCGGACACCCCGGTCACGCTGAACCTGCTGGAGATCACCCCCGCCCTCAAGGCGGCCGAGGGCACGGCGATGGAGCTGGACGACTGCGCGTTCCCGCTGCTGGCCGGCATCAACATCTCCGACGATCCGCGCACGGCGTTCGACGGGGCGAACATCGGTCTGCTGGTCGGCGCCCGGCCGCGTGGTCCGGGGATGGAGCGGGCGGATCTGCTGGAGGCCAACGGCGGCATCTTCAAGCCGCAGGGGGCCGCGATCAACGAGGTCGCCGCCGACGACATCCGCGTTCTGGTGGTCGGCAACCCGGCCAACACCAACGCGCTGATCGCGCAGAGCCACGCACCGGACGTGCCGGCCGAGCGGTTCACCGCGATGATGCGGTTGGACCACAACCGTGCGCTGACCCAGGTCGCCAAGAAGCTGTCGGTGCCGGTGTCCGAGGTCAAGCGGATGACCATCTGGGGCAACCACTCCGCGTCGCAGTACCCGGACCTCTTCCATGCCGAGGTCAACGGCAAGCCGGTCGCCGACCAGGTCGACCAGTCCTGGCTGGTGGGCGAGTTCATCCCGACCGTGGCCAAGCGGGGTGCGGCGATCATCGACGCCCGCGGCGCCTCGTCGGCGGCGTCGGCCGCGAACGCGGCGATCGACCACGTCAATTCCTGGGTGCTGGGCACGCCGGTCGATGACTGGGTGTCGTCGGCGATCGTCTCCGACGGGTCCTACGGGATCCCCGAGGGGCTGATCGCCGGTGTTCCGGCCACCTCGTCGGGTGGATCCTGGGAGATCGTGCAGGGCCTGCAGATCGACGATTTCTCCCGGGCGCGGATCGACGCGTCGGTCAAGGAACTCGCCGACGAGCGGGATGCGGTGCGCTCCCTCGGCCTCATCTGATCTGCTGATCCGATTCCGGCCCGGCCGGTTCGGCGGTGAGCCGCCAGCCGGCAGCCTCCTCCTGCCGGCGCCAGAAGTCGGCGAACCGCCCACCGGCGGCCTGCAGGTCCGCCACCGACCCGTCCTCGACGATCCGGCCGTCCTCGACGAACAGCACCCGGTCGGCGCCGCGGATCGTGGTCAGCCGGTGGGCCACCACGATCCGCGTGCGCGGTCGGCCATCGCCGGGCCGGGCCGAGGCGACCGCACCCATGACCGCGGCCTCGTTCTCGGTGTCCAGGGCGCTGGTGGCCTCGTCGATGAGCAGGACCGGCGCCGGCTTCAGCAGCGCCCGCGCGATCGACACCCGCTGACGTTCACCGCCGGACAGGGCCGTCCCGCCCTCGCCGACAACGGTGTCCAGGCCGGCGGGTAGCCGCTCGGCGATCTCGTCCACCCGGGCCAGAATGATCGCATCCAGCACCCGGTCGTCACCGGCCCGTGGATCGCCTGCCCGTACGTTCTCCGCGATCGTGCCGTCGAACAGGTAAGGGTGCTGGAATACGACGCTGGTCGACGTCCCCGCATCCTCGACGCCGTCGATCAGGACGCGGCCGGCGTCGGGCTCGTGCAGCCCGGCGATCAACCCGAGAATCGTGCTCTTGCCCGATCCGGACGGCCCGACGACCGCCGTGATGGAACCCGGCTCGAAGTCGACGCTGAATCCCTCGATCACAGGGGACGCGTCGCCATAACCGAACGTCACCTCCCGCAGCTGCACGGCGGGTGCGGCGCCGGCCGCGGCGGGCGCCGACCGCGTCCGCTCGGACACCGGCGCGGTGAGCACCTCGCGGAGCCGGCTCATTGTGCTCCTGGTGGTTTCCAGCGCGGGTGTCAGAGCGCCGAGCGCCGTGAACGGTTCCAGATAGCGGGCGAGCACGACGAGCAGTGGGATTGCCTCGGGGACGCCGATCGACCCGCCGACGGCCAGTGCGGCGGCCGTCCCGGCGAGCAGCACCAGCGCGAGCTGGGCGGCCAGCCCGAACAGCAGTTGGCCGGGAACCTGCAGCAGCAGCAGCCTTGTCGTCGCGCCGTGCTGCGCGGCGATCGCGGAACCGGCGTGGCTGCGTTCGGCGTCGACGCGCCGGGCCGCCCGCAGGGCCTGCTGGGTACGGGCGAACTCCAGCAGCCGTTCGGTCAGCGCGACGTTCGTGTCGGCCGCGACCCGGTCGGCGCGCCGGGTGATCCGGCCGGCCGCCCACATGGCCCCCAGCAGAGCGGGGACACCGGCCAGCGCCGCGACGCCCAGCTGCCACGCGATCGGCAGCAGGGCCAGACCGATCGCCACGGGCAGCAGCAACGCCTGGACGAGCGGGGTCAGCAGATACGCGAACAGGCCGACGAGGTCGGGGCCCGCGGTGGCGATCGCCTGCCGCGCCGTGGCCGTTCGGTCTGCGGTGAACCAGTCGAGCGGTACCCGGGTGAGTCGGTCGGCGACCCCGTGTTGTACGTCGTCGAGCAGGGCGAACCCGAGGGTGAAGCCGATCGAGGCCGCCCGGGCGTCCAGCAACCACCCGACGACGATGCACACCGTCAGGCCCGCCAGCCATGGAAGGGCCTGCGCCGGGGTGGTCGTGAACAGCGCGGCGACGAGCGGCACCAGCAGCACCGTGCCCACCGCCCGGGTCAGCGCGGACAGGACGGTCAGTGCCACGTCGACGGCAAAGCGGCGCCGCTTGTCGGCCGGCAGGAGGACCCACATCGCGCGGATCATCGGCCCACTCCCGCGTCCAGGTCGGTGACGCCGGCGGTCCAGAGTCGGTGGTACCGGTCGCCGGCTGCGAGAAGCTCGCCGTGGGTGCCGATCTCGGCGACGCGGCCATGGTCGAGAACGACGATCCGGTCCGCGCCGGCGATGGTGCGAAGCCGATGGGCGATCACCAGCACGGTTCGGCCGGCGGCGAGCCGGCTCAGCGCCTGCTGCACCTGATATTCGGACTCCGGATCGGCGAACGCGGTCGCCTCGTCCAGCACCAGCACGGGTGGGTCGGCCAGGATCGCCCGAGCGATGGTCAACCGCTGCTGCTCCCCGCCCGACAGGGCAACCCGGTCGCCAAGGATTGTGTCGTAGCCGTCAGGAAGCCGGTGGATCCGCGTGTCGAGCTGTGCCGCCTGCGCGGCGGCGCGGATCTGCGCATCGGTGGCGTCCGGGACGGCCAGCGCGATGTTCTCCCGGACCGTGCCGCGCACCAGCTGCGGGTCCTGGAACACGAACCCCACCCGCGAATAGAGCTCGTCCGGCTCCATGCAGCGCAGGTCGCGGCCGTCGATGCGGATCGCCCCCTCGCCGACGTCGTGGAACCGGGCGAGCAGGCCGGCAAGCGTGGACTTGCCCGACCCGGACGGCCCGACCAGCGCGGTCACCGTGCCGGGCTCGAGGGTCAGGCTCACGTTGTGCAACACCGGCACCCCGGGGCGGTAGGAGAAGCCGACCCGATCGAACTCCACCCGTCCGGACCTCGCGGCCGGGGGTGGCGCCGGGCGTGATTCGTCGGCGACTCGAACCAGCTCGGGTTCGTCGAGCGTCACCTGGAGGCCGCGGGCGGCGATGACGCCGGTGCGGATGCCGGTCAGCCCGTAGCCGATGCCCAGCAACCTGGCGCCGAAGGTGGTGCCCAGCACCAGGAACGGGATCAGCTCGACCGGGTCCAGGCTCTCGCCCACCACCATCAGGGTCCCGACCGTGGTCAGCAGCCACAGGAACGTGGCCGGTCTGGTGGCCAGGTCCATCAGGGTCTTCTTGCCGACGAACGGCCGCTGCCACTGGTGCAGGAAGGCGATGTAGTCGTCCAGATTCCGCCGGAACGAGGAGGCCGCCGCACCGCCGAACACCCGCACCACAGGCTGCGCGTCCAGATAGGCGGCTGCCTCCGCGTTCATCCGTTCCGACCAGCGCTGCGCCTGCGCGATCTTCGAACCGGACTGCACGATCATCACCCACATCGTGATCAGGTAGACCAGGATCGGGACGAACAGCACGAGGCCGAGCCGCCAGTCGACGGTGAACAGGTAGACGAGCACGGCGATCGGTGCGACGACGGCCGCGGCGGCGTCGGGCACCGCGTGGGTGATCAGGTAGTGCAGCGACAGCGTGTCGTCCTGCACGAGCTGCTTGATCCGACCCGAGCCACGGGAGGTGAACCACCCCAACGGCAGCCTGGCCAACTTGTCCAGCAGCCGGACGCGCAGGTTCCGTTCGAAGCGGGCGTCCACCGCGTGCAGCCAGAGCATCATGGCCACCTCGAGCAGGGTGCCCACACCCAGCAGCACGAGTGCCCAGATGCCCAGCGACCAGAGCGTTGACGGCTCACCGCCGGCCAGCAGGCGTCGGGCCAGCTCCACCAGCAGCACCCACGGCACCAGCTGCAACACGGTGACCAGTGCCTGCAGCACGCCGGCGGTGATCAGGGTATTCCGGAGCGGGGCGAGGAGCCGGCCCGCCGCCCGGGAGCGCCAGGATCCGCGGGCGGTATCGGTCACGGTGGCCCGTTCGGTGGCCGCCAGCCCCCCCTCCCCCGCCGCATCGGTCGCCGCGTCGATCGCCGTTCCGGACAGGGTGACGGCCGGCTCCGGCGCCGCGGCGGTGTTGACCGGGGCACGTTCGGCGGGGACCTCCTTGGGCCCGCGGCGAGTGCCCATCGCCCGGCCGAAGAACCAGTACGCCTGCAGGTGCAGGTCCGACTTGGGAAAGCCGAACTCGTCACGGAGTCGGGTGCGCAGGTGCTTGAGCGACCCTGATTCGCAGCCCACCCAGGCGTACCAGTCCGACCAGTCACGGGCGGGGATGGCCGCGGCAAGCGACGCCGCACCTGCCCTCGGCACGCGGTGCACGACCACCCGCGGATGGTCGGCGAGCGGGATGAGCGGGTCGGACTCGTCGTGCTGTTCCAGGTAGAGCTCCACCGGTAGATCGGGCGGGACCGCGCCGAGGATGCCATTGATCGCGGGAATGGACGCGGAATCGCCGATCAGCAGGTAGCCGGCCGGCGGCTCGTCCGGAACGGTGAACGACGTCGACCCCAACGACATCACATCGATGGTCTGCCCCGGCTCGGCGGCGGACGCCCATCGGGACGCCGGCCCGGCCGGCTCGTGCAGGACGAAGTCGACCGCGAATTCGCCTGCCGATTCGTCCGCCCAGGCGATCGTGTAGCCGCGCTGGAACTGCTCGTCCGACCCGTCCGGGTCCGGGAACCAGAAACGCAACCAGGCCGCCGGTTCGGCGACGGCGTCCTGGAACAGGGTCTCCGAGCGCATCCGGATCCGCTGGAAATGCGGTGCCAGGAGGTGTGTCCCGAGAACCGTCGCGCGGTGATCGCGGGCGCCGAAGCTGCGCATCACGGCGCCTTGGAATCCGCGGCGGGCCATCAGGCCACCCCGCCCGCGGTTGGGGCGCCGTCGATGCCGCCCCGGGCCGCCAGCTCGGCCACGATCTGCGCGACAGGTCGGCCGGGCGGCGCGACCGCCACCAGGCCGCCGACTGCCGCCGCGAGCAGCAGCCGCGCATACATCTGTGTCGTCACCGTCGGCAGCGCGGCGTGTGCCGGGCCGAGGGTGGCGTCGCCGGCGAGCATTCGTTCCACCGCCTCGACCTCCCGTGGGTACCCAGGGGTCTGCGCGGCCGCGGCCGCGCGCTCCTCGGCGGCGGCGATCGCGATCGTCAGCGACGCGACCGCCCCGCACAGCACGACGGCAGCGTCCGGCGCGTAACCCCGCCGGTGCAATGCGGCCACCTCCGTGGCCAGCAGACGGGCACCCGCCTCCCCGCGCGGGAACAGCGCCTGCAGGTAGGACCCCATGCCCGGATGCGCCAGCACGAAGGCTCGAAGCTGCCCGCCGAACGAGACCAGATGACGTTCGATGTCTTCCGTCGGCTCGTCCCGCAGCACCAGCTCGGTCAGCAGGCTCTCCCCGACCAGTCGCTCCAACTCCCAGCGGCCGTCGATGTGGCGGTACAGCGCGGTCGAGGACACCCCGAGCTCGGCGGCAACGGCATTCAGGCTGAGCCGGTGCATCCCCAGCGCGCGGCCGGCCGTTCGGATCTGGTTCACGTCGATGACCGCGGGCCGGCCGCCGATCCGGGCGGCTGCGGTGGGTTGATCGATCACGGGGCTAAGTTACACCCAACAACTAAGGGTTGCCTTACCGGCTGTGCCCTCGCCGCATCGCTGATCAAAGCGGCGCAGAACCGGCCCGATCGGCGGCGCACGCGCGGGATTGATCAGCGGTGTTCGGCGGCGGGCGCCACCAGGCGCGGCCGGCCAGGACTTGCCACACCGGGAACGTCAGGTAGGCCGGGAGGCCGGGCAGTGCCGCCAGGCCGAGCAACAGGTACTGCGCGGCCGACCCGGCCGGCAGCACCGCACCGACCGCGGCCAGGCCGGTCGCGGCCAGCGCCGCGACCCCGACGAGTTCGCCCAACCGAGCGGTCCGAACCGGCAACACACCCGCGAGGTTCGCGGCCCGGCCGGCCCGCCACAGCCAGCCGAAGATCACCGGCAGGCCCAGACCGGCTACCACGAACTGGGTTTCGAGGGTGATCGCGCCGGCGACGAGCATCGGCCCGGCCGCCCCGAACGCCACCGCCGACAGCCCGGCGCCGGCGCTCAACACCCCCAGCAACCGGTCGCTCCCCGCGCTCGACCAGAGGTAGGCGATCACCGGGACCAGGGCGGCCATGGAGATCGAGCCGACGATGTCATTGGCCGGGCCGAGCCATTCCCAGCGTCCCGGCTGGTCCGGCTGCCACGGTCGGGACAGCACGAAGAACAGGACGAGCGCCGCATTGGCCACGATTCCCGTCGCGCCGGCGAGCAGGGCCGAGGCCGCCGCCACCCGTCGAAACCGGCGCAGCCTCACGCCACACGCTCCACAGGAGCCAGCCGGGCCAACTGCTCATCGAGGATGGCATGCGGGTCGTAACCGGCGATCTCATCGGCGATCCGGCCGGCGCCGCGCCGGAACGACGGCTCCACGAGCACCCTGGCCACCGCGTTCCGCAAGGCCCTTGGCGACGGGTGCTCGGTTCGCAGATCGATCCCGAGACCGTGGTAGGCGACGTGGGCGTTGTTGTCGTTCTTGCCCTCCCGGGTTCCGGCGCAGACGAGCGGGACGCCGTGCGACAGGCTCGCCAGCAGGCTCCCGCTGCCGCCGTTGCAAACGAACACGTCGACCTGTGGCATCACCGCCTCGAAGTCGATCCAGTCCTCGATGACCACGTTCGGGCCGGCGTACCGTGGACGCAGCCGCCGTGTGAGGGTCGCCGAACCGGTGGCCACCAGCACCCGGAACCCGCTGCCGTGCAGCGCCTTCAGCGTCGGCACGATCAGCTTGTCCGGATCGTGGTTGTCCACGGTGCCTTGTGACACCAGGACGGTTCGACCGGCGCCGGCCGGGACGGCTGACGGTGGTTCGGGACGAGCGGGATCGCGGTACGGCAGGCAAGTCCCCAGGAAATGTGTGTTCGGTTCGGTATGGGCCCGGGGGTAGGCCAGCCCTGGGACGCCATTGAGGAACAGCGCGTCCGCGGTGCGGACGGGATCGTCGAACACCGACCAGGTCACCTCCGGCAGGCCCAGCTCGGTCAGCGCGGCGTTGTAGGCGCGGAGCAGGTGGCGATCGACCATCCGGCCCATCACCCACTTCAGACCGCGGTATCCCCATCGGCGCAGCGCACCTTGCGCCGGAGGCAGGCCGAGAAACGGCGGCGGTAACAGCGGATCCGCAGTCATCGACTCCCACAGCGGGTCCAACGACAGCACCTGCTTGCCCAGCAGTTCCCGGACCGGCCGGGCCCCGAAGAAGGCCGCGTCGCAGAACAGCACGTCGAACCGCCACCCGGCGTCGATCTCGGTGATGTCCCGGAAGTAACCGACGACGTTGGCCAGGAAGACCTTCTCGCCGTCGAACCGGATCAGTTTGGGCCCACGCAGTTTCGCCCGCTCCGGGAACAGGGTCGGGAGGTTCTCGCCGGTGATCTCCCGAGCCTGCCGGAACGGGTGGAAGGCGACACCCAGCCGTTCGACCCGGCCGGCCAGGCTCGCACCGGTGTACCAGTGCACGTCGTGACCCTGCTCGCGCAGGTGCACGGCAAGACCGGTCAGCGGGTTGAAGTGCCCGTCGGCGGGCACGCAGGCGAAGAGGATTCTCATCAATATCACTCCGGTCGGTTGTCCGCCAGGCCCCCGCCCAGCTTGTACGGTGTCGAGACCCCTTGGTAGTTCAGGTGTATGACCATTCCCTCAGTGGCGTGCTCGAGGTTGTGGCAGTGCGCCATCCAGATCCCCGGGTTGTCCGCGCGCAACAGCACGGTCCACACCTCACCGGGCTGCACGTCGAAGGTGTCCAGCCACAGCGGGCCGCCCCGCGCCGGTTCGCCGTTGCGGGATTCGACGAGCACTCGATGCCCGTGCGGGTGCATCGGGTGCGTCTCACCGCTGCGATTGACGACGGTCAGGCGTACCAGATCGCCTTCTCTGACCTCGATCGGCGGGACGAACGGGTGCACCTCACCGTTCACCGTCTGTGCCAGCGTCGGGATGCCGCCCAGGAACCGGAACTGCCGGTCCAGCACGAGGGTCGCCTCGGTGGTCACGGGCTCGCCGGTGAGCCCGGACGAGGCGGCCGGCGTGCCGTAGGACAACAGGTCCAGGTCGGGTCCGTCCGTGAACGCCAACGGTGCCGCAGACCCGTCGGCGGACAGCCGAAGGCCGGTCGCCGGGGCCCCCTCGACCGCGAACGAGACCGGACCGTCCGGCATGGCGAACGTGACGTCGTACCGGCCGCCGGCCGGGATGCGCAGCACCTGGGCACCGATCGGCGACGGCCCGTTCAGCTCGGTGCCGTCGACCGCGGCCACCGTCACGCTCGCACCGTCCACCCAGATGCGATGCGGGATCGGGTCGGTGTTGATCAGCCGCACCCGCACCGGTGTCCCGGCCGCGACGGTTCGGGACAGCACGCCGTCGGTGTCGCCGACCATCGGAATGCCGTCGATCGTGTGCACGGGCACCGCCAGATCCGTGACCGCCGGCGCAGCAGCGGGTTCCACGACCAGCGCGCCGAACAGGCCGCGGTTCACCGCCTCGGACGAGACCTGGTGCGCGTGGTACCAGTAGGTCCCCGTGTCGCGCGCCACGAATCGGTAGGTGAACCTCTCCCCGGGCGCGACGGCGTCCTGGGTGACCCCGGCCACCCCGTCCTCGCCGTTCGGCACCGGGTAGCCGTGCCAGTGCAGCGTCACGCCGTCGGCGATGTCCGCGTTGACCAGCGTCACCTCGACCAGATCACCCTGTCTGACCCGGATCTCGGGGCCGGGCAGGGAGCCGAACGTCCACCCGTCGACGACGGCGCCGGACGGCAGCGTCACCTGTTCCTGCCGGGCGGTGAGGACGAACCGCTCGACCCCTCCGGGGGCGCCGACGGGAGTGCGAAGGTCGGCGACCGAGACCGTGCCATCGACCGGACCGATCGACCCCGCGGCGGCCGCCACATGATGACCACCGCCGGTCGCGCCGATCACCACCGGTTGCAGGTGGCGGTAGAACACCAGACCTGCGGATGCGAGCGCCGGAACGACGGCGATCACGATCAACGCGACGGTCTGTCGACGCCCCCCGCGCCCGCCCAGCGCGAGCCAGGTCAGCCCGGATACCCCGACGACGAGCAGCACGACCACCGCGGCCGGGAGGACGTCGACCGGGTACCCGACGACGAAGACCACCACTAGGCCGGCGGCCGAGCCGTACCCCGCGATGAACAGCCCGGCCGCCGCGCGCCGCCGCGCCGGCTCGTCTTCCGTACGCCGCACCGCACGAACCACCGCCGGGCCCGCCACCACCGCCGCGAATCCGGCGCCGGCCACCGCCAGCGGCAGGCCGAGCCACACCTTGTCCCCGACGAACCACCAGCCGCCGCCGGCCAGCATCGCGACGACGGCCGCCCTGGCCAGGACGACGAGGCCGGCGATGAGGAAGGTGGCGAGCGCGCCGATCGCGATCGCCCGCGACCCTGCTCGGCCGGACAGCACGAGCGCGGCCGCGCCCAGGAACAGCACCGTGGCCGCCACGGTGAGCAGCAGGTCCAGCGCGGCCAGCTGCTGGGTGGTCATGGTCGCCCGCCGTCGGTGTTCAGGTGCGGGTCAGGACCGCGCCGGTTCCTGGGCCGTGCCGGTGGCGGATGCCGAGGGCACGGTCTTCGCGAGCCGAGAGGCCTTGTGCACCAGCAGGATCGTGACGCCGAGGATGGCCAGGCCGTTCACCGCGTGCAGCCCCAGGATGACCTGCCCGGCCACGTTGGTCTTCTCCGGGGACGACCCGGTGAGCCCGGAGAGGACGAACAGCACGATCTGCATCACGTACAGACCGAGCGGGATGGCGCTGAACCCGATGAGCCGCCCCGGCGCACGGGCGAGCGCGGCCGCCGCGATGACCAGCAGGCACAGCAGTGGCAGCACGAACCGGCCGTTCATCTGGTGCAGGACGAACTGCGAGTCGTTGGCCGGCGCGGTGAACACCCCGAACGCGGCGAAGTAGAACTGGACCACCACGTCCACCAGCAGCAGGACACTGACGACCTGGAACACCCTGCGCATCTCGCACCCCGTTTCGCCCGGAAAATCGGATGAATCAGACGGTAGGCATGCGCGGTGACGACCAGAACGCGGAACCGTCGCACACCTGTCTGGAGGCTGTCCCCGGGGGTGAACCGCGGCATTCCCCGTGGACGAGGAGGTCACGGAGGCGGACCATCATGACGTGACGGCGCCGGATGCGACGAGAAGGACGACCGGCACGGAGCGGACCTACCCGGCCCGTCCGTGGCCGGTGACCGCGCTCGCCTGGGCCGGTGGTCTCTGCTTCGCGGCCGCCATCGTCACCGATGTGACGATCGGCGATGCCACCACCGCCGGCTCGCTGACCTGGATCATCCTTGGGGTCCTCCCGATCTATCTGGTCGCCATCTGGCTGGCCCGCCGCCGGCCGGACCATCCACAGACCCGGCGACTCCTGCTCTTGAGTGCGGTGTTCGCGGTCGGGGTGCTGATCGAGAATGCCGTCTCCTACTGGTATGTCGGACCGGCATCGGACGGATGGCTGTTCTGGGTGAACCTGGCCGGCGCGGTGATCAACATGCTGGGCACGTCGGTGTCGTTGCTGCTGTTCGCCACCTACCCGGATGGTGATGTCGAACGGGCGTGGCAACGGGTGGTGGTCCGGGCCATCTGGGCGCTACCCGTGCTGCCCCTGCTGTGGGCGATGACCAACGCCGCGGTCCCGCTGGACACCTACCTCGCGACGAGCGCGCCCACCGCCCCGACGACGCTGACCAGTCCGCTGTTCGTCCCGGGCCTGGCCGCGTTCGGGCCGGTGCTGCTGCTGCTGAACGACCCGATCCTGGTCGGCATCGGCGCGATCGGCGTGCTGTTCTACCGGTTCCTCACCGCGCCGCCCGAGCAGCGGCGGCGGATGCGGCTACTGACCTACACGCTGCTGGCCGGATCGCCGGTCCTGATCGCGCTGCTTGCGCTGCGCGTCGCCGGCGTTCCCGACGGCTCCGTCGCGGTCAAGGTCCTCAACGCCTTCTTCATTCCGTTCCTGCTCGCGATCCCGGTGAGCATCGTGATCGGGGTGCTGCGTTACCGGCTGTACGACATCGACGTGATCGTCCGACGTTCCGTGGTCTACGGGGTGCTGGTCGCCGTCATCGCCCTCGGCTACATCGCGCTGGCGCTGGCGCCCGGGCTGGCATTGGGCGACCAGATCCCGGTGCAGTTGGCCGTGGTGCTCACGGTGCTGGCCGCGCTCGCCTTCCAGCCGTTGCGCAGATGGCTGGAGCGCCTGGCCGATCGCTGGGTGTTCGGCGAGCGGGTGAACCGGTATCGGGTGCTGACCGAGTTCGGCGCCGGCCTGGAGCACACGGTCGCGGTGCCCGAGCTGCTGCCCCGGCTGGCACAGACCGTCCTGCAGGGCCTGCGGGCCCCCTGGGTCAGGGTGACGGTCAGCGGCATGCCGGATGCGGTGGCCGGGTCGCCGGACGGCGACGCCGTGCTCGCCGTGCCGTTGGAGCATCGCCAACTCCCGGAGGAACCCGGCGCGACACCGGTGGTGGTCGAGATCGGGCGGATCGAGTGCGGCCTCGGCGTCGACGGGTACACCGACCAGGACCGCGAGTTGCTCACCACGCTGGCCGGGCAGGCCGCGTCCGCCATCGCCAACGTGCGGTTGTCCGCCGAACTGGCACAGCGGCTGGCCGAGCTGGACCGCTCGCGGGCACGGATCGTCACCGCCGCCGACGCCGAGCGGCGCCGCATCGAACGCGATATCCACGACGGCGTCCAGCAGCAGGTGGTCGCGCTGATGATGAAAGTCCGGCTGGCCCGCAATCAGATCGGCCGTGGCGACCGGACCGCCGACGACGCGCTGTCCGAGATCGGTGTCGACATCAGGGATCTGCTCACCGACCTGCGGGAGCTCGCGCACGGCATCCACCCGCCCGTACTGTCCGACGGCGGCCTGGTCGCCGCGGTGGAGGCCCGCGCCGCGCGGCTGCCGTTCCCCGTCCGGGTGGTCGTTGCCGATGGGGTCCGGCAGCATCGGTTCGGCGACGACGTCGAGGGTGCGGCGTATTTCGTCGTGTGCGAGGCACTGACCAACGTGGCCAAGCACACCGGCGGCACCGACGCCGAGGTCGGCCTGACCAACGGCAACGGCGAACTGTCCGTTGTCGTCTCCGACCACGGTCTGGGTTTCGTCGCGAACGGGAGCGGCGGGATCGGACTGACGAACCTGCGGGACCGGGTCGAAGCGCTGGGCGGGCGATTGGTCGTGGACTCCGAACCCGGCCGCGGCACAAGCGTGCGGGCGCACCTACCGGTCGGGGCCACCGATGCCTGACCGTCGTGCCGGCCTACGAGTGGTGATCGCCGAGGACAACTACCTGGTCCGGGAGGGCACCCGGCGGCTGTTGGAGGACTCCGGCGAAGTGCAGGTGCTGGCCGCGGTCGGCAACGCCGAGGAACTGCTGGACGCCGTCGACCGGCTGCACCCGGATGTGGCACTCACCGACATCCGGATGCCGCCCGGTCACCACATGGAGGGCATCGATGCCGCCCACGCGATCCGCGCGGCACATCCGGCGGTCGGCGTGGTGGTGCTGTCCCAGCACACCGACGAGACGTACGCGCTCGCCCTTTTCCGGGACGGCACCGCCGGCCTGGCCTACCTGCTCAAGGACCGGCTCGGTGATCTTGACGACCTGGTCAGGGCGCTCCACGAGGTTCGGGTGGGTGGTTCGGTGATCGACCCGGCGGTGGTCGACGCACTGGTCGCCCGGCGCAGCCGCGCCGCCTCCTCACCACTGGCGTCGCTGACTCCTCGGGAGCTGGACGTGCTGCGTGCGATGGCCCAGGGGCACACGAACGCCGGTATCGAACAGGCGCTGCACCTGTCGGCATCGACGGTCGAGAAGCACGTGAACTCGATCTTCACCAAGCTGGCGCTGGCCGACGCGCCGGTGCACCGGCGGGTGGCCGCGGTGCTGGCGTACCTCAAGAGCGCGCCGGTGCCCTGACCCCTCAGACCACACCGCTGGGCCGGACCGGTTCGCGCAGAACGCCGTAGGCCGCTCGGTAGCTCAGCGGCCCGATGACCGGAGCGGCGAGGTCCCGCAGCGATGGGGGCAGTCGGGCCACCCTGGTGAATCGGTCGGTCATCCTCTGCACATGCCCGACCCGGGCGCGACGGCGGACGGCGAACTCCTGGCCCGCTCGGGGCCATTGCGCCCCGTCGACCATGAGGTCGGCGATCGCCAACGCATCCTCGACGGCCATTGCGGCACCCTGAGCCCACACCGGCGAGACGGCATGCGCCGCGTCGCCGGCCAGGATCGCACGACCGCTGGTCCAGACGGCCGGTCGGACCTCCTCCAGGGGCGACCAGAACGGCGGGTCGGGTTCCGTGATGGCCGCCGCGAGCGACTCCCGGACCACGGACGGAAATCCGGCGAAAGCGTCGACCGCCCGGGCGAACTCCACGGCCTCGGCGTCGGCGGACAGCCAGCCGTAGACCCGCCCGCCGGGCAAGGGGATGAGCACGGCCGTGCCGCTCCCGCCGGTCCATGCCGTCCAGCAGTCGATGCCCGGGTTCGGCGCCACGAAGCGCCAACTGGCCGGAGACAGCAGTGCGGGTCGGGCCGAACGCCCTCCGGTCACCCGATCGCGGACGGTCGAATGAACGCCGTCGGCTCCGACCAGCACGCCGCCGACCTCGGTGGCACCGGTGGTCAGCGTGACGCGGACGTCATGCGGCGTCATTGTCGTGTCGCGGACGGTGTCGCCGGTTCGGAGCGTGCCGGGGGCGAGCAGGCCACGCAGCGCGGCGTGCAGTTCGCGGCGGGTGGCGCATCTCGGTTGTGCGCCGGGTCCCCAAAATGCCGTCTCATCGACGGCGAACAACAGTCGGCCCTTGTGGTTGCGGTACTCCCTGCGCCTGATGGGGGCTCCGAGCCGGTCCACGGTGTCGCCGAGCCCCAGAAGTCTCAGCGCGGCGATCGCATTGCCGGGCAAGTTCAGGCCCAGGCCGGCGTCGTCGAGTTCCGACCGCCGCTCGAAGACGGTCACCCGCACGGCGCGCTGCTGCAGCGCAGCGGCGGTGGCGAGCCCGGCGATCCCGCCACCGACGACGAGGACGCGGTCTGTCTCCATGATCGGGCCTCCTGGTTCCACTCCCCGGCGGGTCAGTTCGCGGTCCATCCGCCGTCGACGGTCAGCACGTGCCCGGTGACGTAGCTGGACGCATCGGAGGCCAGGAACAGCAGCGGCCCGTCGATCTCGTCGATGTCGGGCACCCGTCGTAACAGCGTCCGTCGGCAGATCCGCTTCCGCTGGGCCGGATCGGCGAGCCCGCCGGTCAGCGGAGTCGGGAAGAAGCCGGGGGCCAGTGCGTTGACCCGGACGCCACGTTCGCCCCACTGCTCGGCCAGGTGCCGGGTGAACGTGACCAGTCCGCCCTTGGCGGCGTGGTAGCCCGCCATCCCGCCGCCGGAACTGATCTGCCCGAAGATCGACGCGATGTTGATCACAGACGCTCGCGGTCCCAGTAGCGGTGCGGCCAGCCGGCACAGGTCGATGGGCACGAGAAGGTCGAGATCGACGATCCGGGCGACATCATCGAACGTCTGGCGCTCCAGCGGCCCGTCGTCGCAGGTGCCTGCCGCATTGACCATCACGTCGAGCCGACCGAACCGGCGGGCCACCGCATCGATCAGCTCGGTCCGGAACCCGTCGTCCCGCAGATCGCCAGGCAGGACCAGCGGGTCCGGGCCGAGCGTGGCGGCCCGTTCCCGCAAGCGGCCGCGGTCCCGACCGGTGATCGCCACCTCACTCCCTGCCATGTGCAGCACACCGGCGGATCGGGAGCCGAGGCCCGATGACGCGCCGGTGACCAGCGCCACCCGACCGGTCAGGTCGAACGCCGGGGCGGTCACGGGCGGGCCTCGTACACGATGTTGAACGGCGTCTGCGCCACCCGCCGGAACTGACGGAATCCCGCCTGCTCGACAACGTCCGCGATCGGCCGTTCCCCCGCCTGGTTCCCCAGGGGATCGTGCGACCCTTCGGAGATCGCATGCGGGACGCAGAGCAGGGTCGAGAACGAGTAATACATCCGCCCGACCGGGTTCAGGTTGTCGGCCACCGCGTCCGCGGCGAACGGCTCGACGATCATCCAGATTCCATCGGGATCGAGCACGGACCTGATGTGCCGGGCCGCGGCGAGCGGATCACCCATGTCGTGCAGGCAGTCGAAGGTGGCGACCAGACCGTAGTTCCGACCGGGGATCGCGGCGGCCGCGGCCACTACGAACTCGATCCGATCACCCAGGCCCGCGTCATCGGCCGACTTTCTGGCCAGGTCGATGGACTGTGCATCGCTGTCGAATCCGAAGACTTCGGAGGCGGGATACGTGCCCGCCAGGATCCGGGTCGATGAACCCAATCCACACCCGATATCGGCGACCCGGATACCCGACCGGAGGCGGTCGACGATCCCGTCGATCGCCGGGAGCCAGGAATCGACGAGGTTGCCGACATAGCCCGGGCGGAAGAACCGCTCGCATCCGATGAGGACATCGGGCCCGTGATCTCCCCAACCCAGGCCCTGGCCCGACCGGAAGCGATCGACGATCCGCGGCAGGTCGTTCACCGCGCCAAGCGCCAGCTGGAACGCACCGGGCAGGACGAGTCCGTCCGGGTCGGCGAACGCGAGCGACTGGGCCGGCGTCAGCAGGTACTGGTCCGACTCGGGCCGGTACGTCACCTGGTGCCCGGCGGCTTGCCCGCGCAGCCACTCGCGCACGTACCGCTCGTTCGTCCCGGTGTAGTCGGCGAGCTCCCGGGAGGTCAGCGGACCCGCGTCGGCCAACGCCCGGTACAGGCCCAGCCGATCGCCGATGACGATGCCGGCGGCCGCGACGGTGGCGCCCAGATCGGCGAGGAATCCTTCGAGCAGTACGGGCAGTTCGTTCTCCAGGGACTCGGCGGTCGCGATGTCGGTGATTGTCATGGCGCTCTCCTCGGATCGGCCAGGCTGGTTCAGCCGGATTCGACCAGGGTGATCCGTGGACCCTGTCCCACCCCTGCCGCAACATTGGCCGGACGTTGGTGCGGTCAGCGCAGCAGGCGAAGGTAGAAGGCCTGGACCGCCCCGCCGGGCGCGGTGCCCAGCTCGTCCCGCAGCAACACGCGAAGCCGCTCGTAGGCCGCCAAGGCCTCGCCGACGTTGCCGCCGGCTGCCAAGGACCGCATCAGGAGCAGATGTCCTGTTTCCCGCAGCGGTGCGGCCGCCACCAACTCGCGGGCACCGCGTTCGGCGGCCGACCGTTCCGCGCCGCCCAGGTTCAGGCAGGCGGTGATGTAGCTCTCCAGCGCACGCACGCCGGCGTCGGCCAGCCGTTGACGCCATCCGAGCACCCAGGGCTGGTCGGCGTCGGGAAGCAGGGTCCGGCGGGTGACGAACAGCGCGGTCAGGGAGGCGGACCAGGCCCGCCGCCATGCGGCGGTGGCGACGGCGGACTCCGCGGTGTGCACGGCCGACAACGCCTGCTCGACGTCCACCAGGGCTGGCTCCGGAAGCGCTGCCGACAGCGGTCCCCGGCCCTGGATGACGTCGGCGCCGATCGCCGTGCGCAATTTCGAAACCACCACGGTCAACGCCGATCCGGCCGAGGGTGGGGCCGCGTCGGCCCACAGGGCGTCGACCAACTCGTGGCGAGCGACCGGTTGCGGGCGACAGAGCACCAGGTAGGCGAACAGCACCCGCGCCTGGCGGCCGAGACGATCAGAACCCACCGATCGACCGCCGGTCTCGACCGCGAAGGGTCCACACAATTGGACCCGGATGCCGGTTGCGACCTCTTGCACCGTGCACCCCCTTGCGCTAGACCA
The DNA here is from genome assembly GCA_964476495.1 of uncultured Actinomycetes bacterium. GTDB lineage: Bacteria > Actinomycetota > Actinomycetes > Mycobacteriales > Nakamurellaceae > Nakamurella. Next base: position 21,255 of record CAYZBB010000031.1, read on the forward strand.
GGAACGCTACGCCCGAGGAAGGACGACCCGATGACTCGCCAGGTCCGCTGCGAGTGCGGATTCCTCGCCCGTGCCGGCACCGATGACGAGGTTGTCGCACTGATCCTGAACCACATCGAATCGGACCATCCCGATCTGGCCGGCACCGAGACGGCCGAGGACATCAAGGGCTGGATCGAGTTGGTGCCTGGCTGAAGGGGTCGATCCGCATCCGTGCGGGATCGACCTCAGATCTCGTCCGGCACCGCCGCCGGCACCCCGGCGATGGATGACAGGACCTCGTCCAGCTCGTCGGTCTTGATCAGCACCTCGCGGGCCTTTGACCCCTCGGACGGCCCGACGATCCCCCGCGTCTCCATCAGGTCCATCAGCCGGCCGGCCTTGGCGAAGCCGACCCGTAGCTTGCGCTGCAGCATCGACGTGGAGCCCAGCTGCGAGGTGACGACCAGGTTGATCGCCTCCAGCAACAGGTCCAGGTCGCCGCCGATGTCCGGGTCGACGTCCTTGGCCGGGTCCGCCTTGGCGACGGTGACGCCCTCGTTGTAGTCCGGCTGCGCCTGCTGTTTGACGAAGTCGACGATCGCGGTGATCTCCTCGTCGGAGACGTAGGCGCCCTGGATGCGCACCGGCTTCGACGCGCCCATCGGCAGGTACAGGCCGTCGCCCATGCCGATCAGCTTCTCCGCGCCCGGCTGGTCCAGGATGACCCGCGAGTCGGTCAGCGACGACGTGGCAAAGGCGAGCCTCGACGGCACGTTCGTCTTGATCAGGCCGGTGACCACGTCCACCGACGGCCGCTGAGTGGCCAGCACCAGGTGGATGCCGGCGGCCCGCGCCTTCTGGGTGATCCGGACGATCGCGTCCTCCACGTCGCGCGGCGCGGTCATCATCAGGTCGGCCAGCTCGTCGATGATCCCCAGGATGTACGGGTAGGGCTTGTACACCCGCTCGGACCCGGGCGGTGTGGTGATCTGCCCGCTGCGGACCTTGCGGTTGAAGTCGTCGACGTGCCGCACGCCGTGCGCCAGCATGTCCTGGTACCGCTGCTCCATCTCCTCGACCAGCCAGGCCAGCGCCGCGGCCGCCTTCTTGGGCTGGGTGATGATCGGCGTGATCAGGTGCGGGATGCCCTCGTACGGCGTCAGCTCGACCATCTTCGGGTCGACCAGGATCATCCGGACGTCCTCGGGCGTGGCCCGCTCGAGCAGCGACACCAGCATCGAGTTGACGAACGACGACTTGCCGGACCCGGTCGCCCCGGCGACCAGCAGGTGCGGTGTCTTGGCCAGGTTGGCCGTGACGAACCCGCCCTCGACGTCCTTGCCCAGACCGATGACCAGCGGATGGGCGTCCTTGCGGGCGTCCGGTGCGGCCAGCACGTCGCCCAGTCGCACCATTTCCCGGTCGGTGTTGGGCACCTCGATGCCCACCGCCGACTTGCCCGGGATCGGCGCGAGCAGCCGCACGCTCTCGGTGGCCGCGGCGTAGGCGATGTTCCGGGTCAGGGCGGTGATCTTCTCCACCTTCACCCCGGGGCCGAGCTCGACCTCGTACCGGGTGACGGTCGGCCCGCGGGTGAACCCGGTGACCGCGGCGTCGATGTTGAACTGCTCCAGCACCCCGGTGATCCGGTTGATCATGTCGTCGTTGCTCGCCGAGCGGGTCTTGGGCGGCGCGCCGAGCTTGAGCAGGCCGGGCGGCGGGAGCTGATAGTCGCCCGTATCGGCGGTCGACCGGGGCGAACGAGGCGGCGCCGACGACGTCGCACTGGGCGGAACCGCCGCAGCCGGCCGGGTTTCCGGCTCCGTCCTGGCCCGGCGAGGACGCCGTGTAGCGGCCGGCTCGGGGTCCGTCACGGGCGGGATGGGCCCGGTGCGGTCGTCGAGGTACGGCGGCTCCCCCGGCTCGTCGGGATCATCGTCCCTCGCGTCAACGGCTTGCCTGCGTCTGGACGGCCGGCGCAGCGGCGCGGTGGGCGTTTGGTCGTCAAGGTCGAGCGGGTGCTCGTCGTCGTAGTCGGGCTCGTCGTCGCCCTCATCCCGCTGCCGGCCGGACATGCCACCCAGACCGCCGCGCAGCAACCCGGGCAGGTCGGAAAGCGAGATGCCCAGGATCAGCAGGAGCCCGAACAGGCCGAGCAGGACGAGCAGGATCACCGCCGGCACCGTGGTGATCCCGACGTACAGCGGCTGGCCGACCAACCAGCCGATGGTGCCGCCCGCGGTCATCCGCAGGTTCACCGAGTCGACGGCATCGGCGGGTAGCCCGGCGACGTGCAACACGTGCAGCACGCCGGCCGCGCCGAGCACGACGGCGACGGAGCCGGCGATCCGGCGGGGTCGGTGGTCGGGGTCCGGGTCGGATCGCATCAGCAGGACGGCGACGCCGAGCAGCGCCAGCGGGAAGACCACCGCCAGGGCACCGATCCACACGCGAACGGCATCGTCGGCCAGGGCACCGACCGGACCCGCCGCGCCTAGCCAGGTCCCGATCGCACAGACCAGCGCGACCGCTATCAGGCCGAGTGCCAGACCGTCGCGCTTGTGCGCCCGGTCGATCGACCGGGTTGCCGTCGCCCCCGCACCGACCGCCCGGATCAGCTGGCCGCACCATCGGGCCGCCAGGAGCCAGAGCCGGCGCAACCCGCGGCCAAGGCCCTTCAGGCCGGTGACGATCGGCGACTGCTCGCGAACACCGGGGTCCTGCCAGGACTTGGTCGCAGTGGCGCCGCGACCTGAGCCGGAACGCGTGGAGGTCGCCCGTGACCCGCCGGACTTCCCCGTACCGGACCGCCGACCCGCGCCCGATCGCCCGGAACCGGAGCCACCGCGCGCGGACCCGGAGGTGCTGCGCCGACCCGTCCCCGCCGACGATCGCGGCGCCGACCGAGCGCCAGAGGACCGGGTTGCCGGGGACTTCGCAGCCATGCCCCTAACGTATCTCGGCGCGTCACACGAACCCCACGTGCCACACCGCACCCGGGCCCGTCCGGGCGGGCGGGTGCGGTCAGAAAGCCTCGGACAGCTCCGCGGCGGACAGCCCGTCGGTCGCACGGAACAAGGTGCCGTCGCCGTGCACGCGGACAGGCCCCTGCCGCGCGGGCAGGAAGACGGAGCGGCCGGGTCCCACCTGCAGCTCGCGACCCTGCGGGTCGGTCAGGGTCACCGATCCGTCCACCACCAGCAGGATCTGCGGGCCCGCGTGCTCCAGGACCCGCCCGACCGGGTCCACCCGAATCCGGGACAGTTCGAACTCCGGCGACGGCGTCCGGTAGGCGACCTGGCCGGGTGCGACCGGTACGCCGGGGATGAGCATCGGCTCATCCGGGGCGAAGCTCACCACGCTGGTCAGCTCGGCGACGTCGACATGCTTGGTGGTCAGCCCGCCACGCAGCACATTGTCCGAGCTGGCCATGATCTCCACACCGAAGCCCGAGAGGTAGGCGTGCATGTTGCCGGCCGGCAGGAATACCGCGTCGCCCGGGGCAAGGTCGATCCGGTTCATCAGCAGCGCGATCACCACGCCGGGGTCTCCCGGGTAATGCTCGGCCAGCCGGGCCGCGGTGTCGAACTCGCGGTGGAACTCGGCAGCAGCGTCGACTGTGGCTTCGACTGTGGCGTCGACTGTGGCGTCGACAGCGGGTTCGGCAAGCCGTCTCCGGCAGGTTGCCGCCACGGCGTCGACGATCGGGGCGATGGCCGAACGGTCGGCGCCCAGCAGCGCGGTGACCACCTCCCGCAGGCCGGGCTCACCGGGCCGCTCGACCAGCGCCGAGCGCACATCGCCCAGCTCGGGAGCGGCGAGCTCGTCCAGCAGCCGGACGGTGTCGCCGGTGGGCCGGAAGCCGCAGAGCGCCTCGAACGGGGTGAGCGCGTAGATCAGTTCGGGCTTGTGAGAGCGGTCCTTGTAGTTGCGGAACGGCGCATCCACCGGCACGCCGGCCGCCTCCTCGGCGGCGAAGCCGGCTCGTGCCTGGTCGAGCGTCGGATGGGCCTGCAACGACAGCGGGGCGTCCGCGGCGAGCAGCTTGAGCAGGAACGGCAGGGTGCCGTCGAACTGGCGGGCCACGTACGGGCCGAGAGCGGCGTCCGGATCCTCGTCGATGACGTGCCGCAGCGGTCGCTCCCCCGCGTGCCCGACCAGGACCGATGAGTCGGCGGGGTGGGCGCCGATCCAGAGTTCGGCCTGCGGTTCGCGGGACGGGACGGGCTCGCCCAGCAGTTCGGCGATCGCGGTGCGCGACCCCCATGGGTACGGGCGCACATGGTTCTTCATCAGGAACACGGCGGGATTTCCTTTCGCTGCGCATGCCTCGGAGGGTCGTCGCCGGCGTGCAGTTCATTGGCGATTGTTTCGGCTGACGTGCGAGGACGTGCGCCGGTCCAACGGATGTGACCAGCACGACAAACCTGCGGGTCAGGCGCGGGGGCGGGACCGTTCGGGAACTCGGCGGCCCTTACTCGACACCTGTCGCCAGAACCAGCTGGACGGCAGGTGCCGGTCGTACAGCACGTACTCGCACGCGGCGTCGTCGAACAGGACGTTCTCCAGCGCGCGCCGATCACCGGGCCTTCCGGTCAGCAGCAGCTCGTCGTCCGCCCGCAGGACGAAGTCGCCGTCCGGCGTCACGTAACTCTCGGTTCCGCGCTGCACCAGCAGCGGCACGATCTCCAATGGGCTCTCCCGGCCGTCCGGATCGCGCAACACGTCGCCGAGCCGGACGTCGCCGATCAGCAACCGCCGCCGCAGGGCCGGCGCGGTTGCCGGGACCAGCCGTTCCTTCCACAGTTCTTGCAGGCGACGACCGCAGGATGCGGTGATCTGCTCCATCAACCGGGCCGCCCATTCGTCGCCCTGGCCGGGAATCTCCTGGACGAACCGCCACAGCATCGGGGTCGAGAGCTGCGCGAACATCTCGTGCGCGACCACCTCGGTGGGCACCAGCAGCGAGTCCAGGTCCATCGCCTGGAACAGCGGCGTGCTGGCCTGCAGGTTCTGCCGGGCGGCCAGGAACAGACCCGGATTGATCCGTCGCGCGCTCGCTGCCAACGACAGGTTGGTCGTGTCGTTGTCGGTGCCGGCCACGAAGCCGACCGCCGTGGCCAGGTCCGCCTGGCGCAGCACGGCCGGTTCGGAGGCGTCGCCGACGATGACCGCCGGATCCTCCGGATCACCCCGCGGATCGATGATCGTCACCGCGAGGCCTTCGTCCCTCAGGTCGTCCACCAGTTCCTTGCCGAACCGGCCGTACCCGGCGAGCACCCATCGGCCCTTCGTCGGGGGATGGGCCCGTTTCGGGCGGTCCGCACCAGGGCCACTTTCCAGCCAGGTGAGCAGCTGGTAGGACGCCGGCGCCCGCAACGCCAACCGCAGGTGGTCGCCGAACCGGTCGAACGGGTTGACGAGGGATGGCGTGCCGAACGCCCGCATCCGGTACTCGATGGCCGGCGACACCACCCTGGCGATCACCGGCAGTTCCGGGCGCAGTAGCGAGGCAGCCATCGTGACGTGCAGGTTCACCTCGTCGTCGCTGGTCAGCGCCAGCACGCCGGAGCAGTACGGGTTGTCCAGGCCCGCCACCGCGAGGTGGTGCGGGTTGCTGACGTCGCCGGTCAGGGCGGGCACGTCGGCGTGGTAGGACACCAGATCCAGCGAGTCGATGCGCTCGGGCTTGGCGTCGATGACGACGAACTGCTGACCCATCGCATCGAAGGCCTTGCCCAGCAACTCCCCGGTCTGCCCGTAGCCGGCGAACAGCAGGAACGGCTCCCGCAGGTGTCGCACCTTGCGCCGGAACCGCTGCAGGGCGAGGGCGCTGCGGAAGCTGCGGTCCTGGACCAGGGTGAGCAGCGACCCGATCGCGTACGCCCAGCCGATCACCGACAGGTAGATGGAGATCGTCGCCCACATCCGCTGGTTCGCGTTGAACGGATAGGGCAGCTCACCGAATCCGATGGTGGAGGCGGTGTAGCTCATGAAGTAGAGCGACTCGAAGACCGACATGTGATAGGGCCGGCCCTCGGGATCCACCGCCGGGATCATCGTCATGCCGCAGACCGTCACCGCGAAGATCACGATCAACGTGATGAGCGGGGCGCGCATCCGCCGCATCACGATGAAGATCGTCGCGGTGGACTGGGTCTCGTGGTCGACCCGGAGCCGCTGGGCGAGCGTGCGCGCGCGACCGGCGGCGTCGGCGGCGTCTTCTGCGTCTTCCGGGCCGAACAGCTGCTTCCAGAAGACCTGCAGAACATTGCTCATCGCACCCCCTCCCAGGATTCAACGGAGCGATGTGGCGCCCATGATTCGCTCGCGAGCTCGCTCATCGCGCCCCCTCCCAGGATTCAACGGAGCGATGTGGCGCCCATGATTCGCTCGCAAGCTCGCTCACCGCACCCCCTCCCAGGATTCAGCGGAGCGATGCGGCGCCCATGATTCGCTCGCAAGCTCGCTCATCGGCGGGTCACTGCCTCACCGGCGATGGAACGACACGGTCTCGACGACCAGCAGGATCACCGACACCAGGTTCGCCAGCAGGGCACCACCGGACAGCGAGACGACGCTGGCCATCGCTTCCGGGGTGATGCCCTCGCTGGACACGTTGGCCGCGTAGCCCCACACCAGCGCCGCGCAGATCAGCTGCAGGTCGGCGACCAGGCTGGTGGCCAGGTGCACGGCGCCGATCTGCGTGCGATCGCCGAACTTGAGCACCGTGGCGATCAGGCTGACAATCACGGCGCCGAACAGCTCATAAACGTTGTGCAGCGCCGGGACCGAGATATCACCGATGAAGAAGCCGAAGTTCAGCGTCGCCGCAAGCAGTACGAAGAAGCCGAAAATGACCTTCTCGAGATTCATCGATCACCCCCCTTGCCGTCCCGGGTCGGGTGACATCCCGACCAGAGAGATGATCACCCCTCGGCCGTGTTCCCGCTGAACCGGGGTGGCCAGTGGAAAAAGGGGAACCCTGTGTGCAGGACCGTTCCCGTCCGCGTCCCCCACCGCAGGGAGGAGCGATGCACACCGTCACGATCATCGTCGTCTTCGCCAGCCTGATCGTCATCCTCGGGTTGATCTTCTGGATGCTGATGCACTGGCGCCGGTTCAGGTACGAGACCGACCGCTACCGGGCCTGGCAGGCGGTGTTCGGCCGGCGCGGCGGCAAGATCGCGCTGATGGTCGGTTTCCTCGCCATTGCTGTTCTGGTCGGTGGACTGCTGGCCTACCAGGCCCAGGTCACGTCCATGCAGTGACGGGGGCCCGTGTCAGCCGGCCGGGAACCGCTGCCGCAGCCAGTCGACGTACAGGTCCAGTACCGACGGGTCGATGGTCGTCTCGATGGCGGCGTACTCCGCGGGCAGGCCGGTGGTCGCAGGCTGCATCAGGTGGTTCAGGTTCGGCAGGGTCTGCACGGTCGCGTCCGGGTGGCCGGCCAGCAGTTGACGTAGTACCGGCTCGCTCTGCTCCGCCGGTACCTGGAGATCCAGACCGCCGTAGACGGCGAGCACCGGCACGGTCAGTGCCTGTAGCGCCGAAGCCGGGTCGTAGGCCAGCAGTGACTGCATGGCCACGTTCGCGGTGTCGGGCACCATGTCCTCGGTGCCGCCGGCCTCGGTGACCCGCTGCCTGGCCAGGTCGGTGGCTGCGGCGAAGTCGCCTGCGATGATCAGGTCCGCGTAGCGCGTGACGAAGTCGACCTGGTCGTCGATCTCCTCCTCGGTGGCCCCGGCGGCCGCCATGATCAGCTTGTTCTGCTCGATCAGCACGGCCTTGCCGGTCACCGCCGGTCCGGCCATCAGGATGACGAAATCGGGTTTCTCCTGCTGCTTCTGGGCCACGTAGGGGGCCAGGGAACCACCCTCGCTGTGCCCGATCAGGCCCACTTGATCGGGCTTGATGTCGGGACGGGATCGTAGGTATGCCAGGCCGGCCGCGATGTCACCGGCCAAGTCGTCGTAGGTGGCGTCGGCCAGCACTCCCCCGGTCCCGCCTACCCCGCGGTCGTCCACCCGCAGCACTGCGTACCCGGCCCGGGTGAGCGTGTCCGCGATCAGCAGGAACGGCTTGTGCCCGGCGATCGCCTCATCCCGGTCCTGGGGGCCGCTGCCGGTGACCAGCAGCACCGCGGGGAACGGTCCGTCCCCGTCCGGCAGGGTGAGGGTGCCGGCGATGGTGACATCGCCGGCGTACGTGACGTCCTCGGAGCGGTACGGGAACGGGGGTTGCGGCTGCTGCGGGCGGGCGGGCGCTTGTGCCTCACCGCGGGTCAGGTTCAGCGCGAAGCTCTGGCCGCTCTGGCTGAAGCTGCCATCGATTTTCTCGCCGTCGAAGGTCCCCTGGAACGTGGGGTCGCCCGGGATTCCCGCGATCGTGAAGCCGACGGCAGATCCGTCGAAGGTCACCTCGGCCAACGGTGTGCCGGTGACTGATTCGGTCGGGACGTCAAAGGTGCCGCTGTACGAGCCGTCCGTCTCGCTGAACGTCACCCCGACCTGCAGCGGTTGGCCGGGTATCTCGATCTGGCCCTGCCACTGGCCCTCGATGGAGCCGGCCGGGCCGAGGGTTTCGGCGATCGAACTGGTATCGGCGAGTGAACTGGCTTCGGCGCGCGAACTGGATGGCGAGGCGGAACCGGAGTCGGGGTTCGGGCCGGCCGAGCATGCGGCGAGCACGGCCAGCGGGAACAGGGTGTAGATCAGCCGACGGCCCATTGCACGACCCTACGCATTGTGCCGTCCCCGGTGGCCTGGACGGCGTGAGGTTCTTCGCGCGCGGCGAACGAAGCTTCCGGCCCGCTGAGCGAGCATCAACCTGCACTCGGTTCTGCGATCCCGCGTGCCCTCGCGACAACACATCGATCCGGCCATCGTCGTCCGACGCACGCGAGAAACGCTTTGGTGGCGCGGTGTCCACGGCACGATCGACGGGAGGGCTGGTGGCGGGACGTCAGTCGTCGTCGGCGTGGCCCGCAACCTGCCCGATGACGATCACCGCGGGCGACTCGACTCCCCGTTCCCGGGCGCGGTCGGCGATCTCGTCGAGACGGCCGGCGGTCACCCGCTGGGCAGCGGTCCAGCCGTTCTCGACGATCGCCGCCGGCGTCGCCGGGTCCATCCCGGCACCGAGCAGACCGGAACAGATCGCCGGCAGCGCGGCCACGCCCATCAGGAACACCAGGGTCCCTCGGCCGTCGGCCAGACCGTGCCAGTTCAGGTCGGCCGGCATACCCTCGGAGATCGCGTCATGCCCCGAAAGCACGGTGACCTGCCGGGACTGGCCGCGGTTCGTCACCGGGATGCCGGCCGCCGCGGGCACGGCGAACGCGCTGGTCACGCCGGGTACCACCGCCACGTCGACGCCGGCCTCCCGGCAGGCGGCGACCTCCTCGCCGCCGCGGCCGAGCACGAACGGGTCACCGCCCTTGAGCCGCACCACCCGCCGCCCGGCCTGCGCGTGCTCCACCAGCAGCCGGTTGATCTCGTGTTGCGGCACCGGGTGGCGGCCTGGGGCCTTGCCCACGTCCAGGACGAGCACGCCCGGTCCCAATTCGGACAGGACGGAGCGAGGCGCGAGCCGGTCGACCACCACCACGTCCGCGGCGGCCAGTTCCCGGCGGCCACGCAGGGTCAGCAGGTCGCCGTCACCTGGCCCGCCGCCGACCAGCACCACCCGGCCTGGCCCGGTGCGCTGCCGGCGGACGGGCAGCACCCCGGAGTCGAACGACGCAGTGATGGCGTCCCGGACCGCGACAGCCCGGCGCGGGTCGGCGTCACCGGCGGAGCCGACCGAGACGAGCATGTCGTTGCGCCGGATCACCGCCGCCGATCGGGCGCTGCCCAGCGCGGCGTCGTCGGCACGGACGCAGAACACCCGCCGGGCCTCGGCATCGGCCGCCACCTCCCGATCGACAGCGGGTTCACCGGTGGCCGCGAACACCAGCCACGCGCCGTCCAGGTCGGCGGCCGAGTACTCCGCGCACCGCCAAGTGAGTCGCTCGGCAGTGTGGTCATCGATGATCGGTTCACAGGCGAACGGCGCGACCACCAGCACGTCCGCGCCGGCGCCCAGGACCGAGGCGACCTTCCGGGCGGCCACCGGTCCCCCGCCGATCACGACGACACGCCGCCCCCGCATCGCGAGGTGCAGGGGCAACAGGCCGGCGTCGGACGAGTGATCAGACACCCTCGAGCCGCTTCTCGGAGGGCCGCAGGTACACGTACCAGGTGACGGCGATGCAGACCGCGTAGAAGCAGATGAACGCGATGTAGGCGGCATCGGCCGACTTGGTCGCCAGGAACGATTGACGGAAGGCCAGGTTCACCAGTACACCACCGAAAGCACCGATGGCGCCCGCGATCCCGATCAGCGCACCGGCGTACCGCTGGGACTTGGCCATCGAGGCGGCCGGATCGGCGCCGTGGCGGGTGATCTCGATGCCGGACTTGGCCTTGAAGATCGCCGGGATCATCTTGTAGACCGAGCCGTTGCCGACGCCGCTGAATGCGAACAGCATGATGAAGCCGACCAGGTACAGCGGCAGCGACTGCATCATCGACGCGACCAGGACCACGATCGCGCCCAGCGCCATCGCGACGAAGTTGACGAACGAGACCCGGGCACCGCCGAGCTTGTCGGCCAGCATGCCGCCGACCGGACGGATCAGCGAACCGATCAGTGGGCCGATGAACGTCAGGTAGGCCGCCTTGACGGGGGTGGAGAAGGTGTCGGCGAACTGCACCTGCAGTACCTGGCCGAACGCGAACGAGAAGCCGATGAACGAGCCGAAGGTGCCGATGTACAGCAGCGAGATGATCCACGTGTGCCCGTCCCTGGAGACGTCGCGCATGGCCCGTTTCGAGTTCTTCATCTCGGTCAGGTTGTTCATCATCATCGCCGCGCCGATCGCCGCGGCGATGATCAGCGGGATGTAGATGACGGCCAGCAGCCTCGGGTATCCGGCGCCGACCGTGGCCAGGATCAGCAGGCCGAGCAGCTGCACCATCGGGACGCCGATGTTGCCGCCGCCGGCGTTGATGCCCAACGCCCAACCCTTGAGCCTGGCCGGGTAGAACCCGTTGATGTTCGTCATCGACGAGGCGAAGTTGCCGCCGCCGACGCCGGCCAGGCAGGCCACGAACAGCAGGGTGCCGTAGGACACCCCGGGCTGCAGCACGATGGCGATGCCGATGGTCGGGATCAGCAGGAGCAGCGCGGACACGACGGTCCAGTTGCGGCCGCCGAAGGTGGCGACCGCGAAGGTGTACGGCAGCCGCAGCGCGGCGCCGAGCAGGGTCGGCAGCGCGGTCAGCAGGAACTTGCCGGCCGCGTCGATCCCGTACTCCGGGCCGAGGAACAGCACCAGCACCGACCACATCGACCAGACGGAGAAGCCGATGTGCTCCGAGATCACCGAGAAGATCAGGTTCTTCTTGGCGATCCGGGCGCCCTTGTCCGCCCAGAACACCGGATCCTCGGGACGCCAGTCCTCGATCCAGTGCTTGCCGTGATGCGTCTTGGGAATCGTGGGACCGGTGGGGGTTTTCGCCAGTTCGGCCTGGACAGGGGTGATCTCGGGGGTGCTCATTCGGCGCGGTTCCTGTCTTCTGGTGGGCGGCTCACGTGTCGTGGGCAGATCACGGCGGGCAGATCACGGCGGGCAGATCACGGCGGGCTGATCACGACGGGCTGATCACGACGGGCGGATCACGACGGGCGGATCACGCTGTGTACAGAACGATCTCGTCGTCCTGGACGTCGACCCGCCAGGTCTGCAGGTCGGGTTGGCCGCTGCGCGAGCAGCCGGTGGCCAGTTCCCAGGCGTTCAGGTGCAGTGGGCAGAGCACGACCGAGCCGTCGATCTGCCCGTCCGCCAACGGCCCGCCCTTGTGTGGGCACACCGCCGACACAGCATGCACCGCACCCGTTCTCAGGTGGAAGACGGCGACCTGGGTGCCGTCGACGCCGAAGGCGCGTCCCTCGCCCGCCGGCACCTGGGACAGCGGTCCGAGCCGGTGGGCCGTTCCCGACCCCATCACCGCCGTCATCGGACCGGCACCGTGCTTGACGAACCAACGCGGGGCAGGACCTCCAGCGGCAGTGAGGTGCGGAACTGGCCGGGGGTGGCCGGTTTCGCACCCTCCTGCCACGGGTCCCGATATCCGTCGACCGCGGTCTGCAGTCGCTCGTCCAGCTCGGCGGCGATGCCAAGGCTGTCGTCGACGATCACCTCGCGGAGGAAGTCGATGCCCATCCGCGGCACGAACGCGTACGTGCGCTCCAGCCACTTGGCGTTCTCCCGGTAGTACTGGATGAACCGGCCGCACAGCGTGACCGCGAGGTCGGGATCGTCGACGGTGGCCAGCAGGTCGCCCTTGCGGATATGCGCGCCGGCCGCGCCGCCGATGTATATCTCCCACCGGCCGCCGTCGATGGCGACCAGGCCGACGTCCTTGCACAGCGACTCGGCGCAGTTGCGCGGGCAACCGGTGACCGCCATCTTGATCTTGGCCGGGGACTCCAGCCCCTGGAACCGGGACTCGATCTTGATGCCCAGGTTGGTCGAGTCACCCACGCCGAACCGGCAGAACTCCTGCCCCACACAGGTCTTCACCGTGCGGAAGCTCTTGCCGTAGGCGTAGCCGGACGGCATACCGAGGTCGGCCCAGACGCCGGGCAGGTCCTCCTTACGGATACCGAGCAGGTCGATCCGCTGGCCCCCGGTCAGCTTGACCATGGGCACGTTCCACTTCTCGGCGACGTCGGCGATCCTGCGCAGCTGCTCCGGTGTGGTCACGCCGCCCTTCATCTGCGGGACGACCGAGAAGGTGCCGTCCTTCTGGATGTTGGCGTGCACCCGGTCGTTGATGAACTTGGCGTCCTTCTCGTCGATGTACTCGTCCGCCCAGATCATCTTGAGCAGCGAGGCCAGGCCCATCTTGGACTTCGCGTCCTCGGCACCCTCCGGGGCCAGCGCCTTGAACACCGACGACACCGACTTCAGGCCCTGTTCGAGGATCGCCTTCATCAGCGTCGGCTTGTCCATCGGGATGCCCGGGACGTACCAGTTCGCCGAGGGATCCTCCTCGACCTTGCCGCCGGCGGCCCATTCGACGATCTGGCACACCATGTTCTTGCAGGAGCCGCAGCCCTTGCCGGCCCGCGTCTTGTCCATGACCCCGGCGACGGTCTTGATGCCGTCGTGCACGCAGGCCACCAGCTGGCCCTTGGAGACGCCGTTGCAGTTGCAGACCTGGGCGTCGTCGGCCAGCTCGGCGATGCCGACCTCCTCGGCCGGGGTGCCCAGGTTGAACAGCATCTCCAGGCGCTCCTCGGGCAGCGGCAGCCCCCGGTCGAACGCCTGGATGAGGAACGCGACCTTGGAGGTGTCGCCGAGCATGGTGGCGCCGATGAGCTTCTCGTCGCGGATGACCAGCGACTTGTAGATGCCCTTGCGCGGCTCGGAGAACACGATGTGCTCGTCGGTGTCGCGCTCCGGCCCCTGCACGCCCATCGCGGCGACGTCGACGCCGGCCACCTTGAGCTTGGTGGCGGTGCGCGAGCCGTGGTAGGCCGCCTCCGGGTCGGTGCCGGTGAGGTGGTCGGCCAGCACGACGGCCTGCTCCCACAGCGGCTGGACCAGGCCGTACACCTCGCCGCGGTGCTGCACGCACTCGCCGACCGCGTACACGTCGGGATCGTCCACGGTGCGCATCTGGTCGTCCACGATGATGGCCCGCTCGACGGTGAACCCGCTGGTGACGGCCAGGTCGACGTTGGGCCGGATGCCGGCGGCGACCACCACCATGTCGCATTCGAGCAGCGGGTGTTCGACCATCCACACGCCCTCGACCTTCTCGTCGCCCATGATCGAGGTGGTCCGTGCCTTGGTGTGCACGTAGATGCCCAGGTCCTCGACGCTCCTGCGGAGGATCTCGCCGCCCTCGGGCCCGATCTGCGCGTTCATCAGGTGCGGGCCGGCGTGCAGCACGTCGACCTGCAGGCCGAAACCCTGTAGCCCGCGGGCGGCCTCCAGGCCGAGCAGACCACCGCCGAGGACCACCGCGCGACGGTGGTCCTCGTGCTTGGCGTACTCGATCATCGCCGTGGTGTCGTCCATGGTGCGGAAGGCGAAGACGCCGGGCTTGAGCGAGCCGTCGTCCATCCGCAGCCCGTCGATCGGCGGGATGAAGGAACGGCTGCCGGTCGCGATGACCAGATCGTCGTAAGGGGTCTCGTACTTGGTGCCGTCGACGGTGTGCTCGGCGTAGACGATCTTGGCGAACCGGTCGATCCGGGTGGCCCGGACGCCTGCGTACAACGTGATGTCGTTCTCGGTGTACCAGGCCAGGCTGTTGAGGAAGATGTCCGCCTCGGTCTCCTCGCCGGAGAGCACGTGCGAGAGCATGATCCGGTTGTAGTTCCCGTACGGCTCGTCGCCGAACATGGTGACGCTGAACTGCTCGGCGCCGCCGCGGGCCAGGATCTCCTCGACGGTGCGGGCGCCGGCCATGCCGTTGCCGATCACCACCAGCCGGCGCCGGGCGTCCCCGTCATCGGGGTCGGGTTCGAACTCGCCTTCGAACGCCTCGAGCGAGTCGTCGTCGATCAGCGTCATCAGACCTCCACCATCCCCAGGTCGAGCACGACAGTGCCGGTGAGCCTGTCCGGAGCGGCGACGGCCAGTTCCAGCGCGGTCCCGCCGATGAGGTCCTCGACGACGCGCAACGGGACGTGCACATCGGAGCGGGCGCCGATCGGGAAGTAGCGCATGGGCACGCCGTCGCGCATCAGCACGACGGTGATCAGCTCGTCGGTGGTATTGCCGCCGCGGAAGTACAGCGCCTGGGCCACGGAGCCGTCCGGCACGACATAGGTCAGCGTCTCGTCGATCGGCCCGGGCTTGTCGACGCCGACGCCGGTGAACTGGAAGATGCCCTGCAGGAAGCGGTTCTTGGTATGCATTGTCGTCGTCCCTTGGCTCGGCGGTTGGGTTCTCGTGGAGCGGCGGTGCTGACTGCGGGTCGGCCTCGACGGTGACGCCCTGGCCCGGTACGGCAGCACGTCGGGTTGGACGGGCACCGCGAGCAGCAGATGGTCGTCATCGGGGCCGCCGACCCGGCGGGCGGCGACCGCGCACACCTTGAACTCGGGCATCCGCGAGTACGGGTCGAGTGCCGGGTCGGTGAGCGAGTTGGCGTTCGAGGCGCCGGCCCAGTGGAACGGCACGAACAGCACCTCGGGCCGGATCGCGTCGGTGAGCTGCGCCCGGAACACCGCGGTCCCCCGCCGGGTCCGCAGCTCGACAATGTCGCTGGCCTCGACGTTCAGCCGGCGGGCCAGGCTCGGATGCAGCTGCACGTGCGGGTCGGGCACCATGGCGCCGCCCAGCCGCCGGGTCTGGGTGCCGCTCTGGTACTGCTGCAGCAGCCGGCCGGTGGTCAGCACGTAGGGGTAGGACGGGTCCGGGGTCTCGGCCGGGGCCCGGTGCACGACCGGGATGAATCGGGCCCGGCCGTCCGGCGTCGGAAAGCTCTCGGTGAACAGCCGCGGGGTACCGGGATGATCGATCGACGGACACGGCCAGAAGACACCCTGCTCGGCCTCGATCCGGTCGTAGGTGATGCCGGCGTAGTCGGCGATGCCGCCGGCGCTGGCCCGTCGCAGCTCGTCGAACACTTCGGCCGGTTTGTCCGAGAAATACTGGCCACGGCCGAGTCTGGTGGCCAGCTCGACGATCATCTGCAGGTCGTCGAGCACCCCAGCGGGCGGCGGGAGCGCCATCTTGCGCCGGATCACCCGGCCCTCGAGGTTGGTCATCGTGCCTTCCTCTTCCGCCCATTGCGCGGTGGGCAGCACGACATCGGCGAGCATCGCCGTCTCGGACGGGAAGATGTCCGAGACGATCAACGTGTCCAGGGACTCCAGCCGGTGCCGGATGCGGTTGGCGTCCGGGGCGGAGACCACAACGTTGGACGCCAGCACCAGCAGGGTGCGCACGCCCCCGTCGGTACCGAGCCGGTCGAGCATCTCGAACGCCGACTTGCCGGGCATCGGCAGCTCATCCGGATCGATGCCCCAGACCGCGGCGACGTGCGCGCGGGCCCGCGGGTCGTCCAGCCGCCGGTAGCCGGGCAGCTGGTCGGCCTTCTGCCCGTGTTCGCGGCCGCCCTGCCCGTTGCCCTGACCGGTGACGGTGCCATAGCCGGACGCCCACTTTCCGGGCAGGCCGAGAGCCAGCGCGAGGTTGATGAAGGCCTGCGCGGTGTCGGTGCCGTTGCTGTGCTGCTCGGCGCCCCGGGCGGTCAGGATCATCGCCGACGGCGCCGTGGCCAGAGTCCTTACGGTGTCTCGCATGTCGGCCACCGGGACGCCGGTGACCCGTTCCACCCAATCCGGCCAGTAGGAGCTGACGGCGGCCTTGACGGCGGCGAAACCGGTGGTGCGCTCGGCGATGTAGGCCTCGTCCAGGTATCCCTCGCGAATCGCGATGTGGAGCAACCCGTTGGCCAGAGCCAGGTCGGTGCCGGGCACCGGGGCCAGGTGCAGCGACGCACCGTCGGCGGTGCTGGTGCGGCGCGGGTCGACCACGATGTGCCGGGCGCCGTTCGCCCGGGCCTGGTCGAAGTACTGCATGGCCGGCGGCATGGTGTCGGCCGGGTTAGACCCGACCAGCAGGATGGCTGCGGCCTCGGCGACGTCGGACAGCGGGAACGGCAGTCCCCGGTCGACGCCGAACGCCTTGTTGCCCGCGGTGGCCGCCGAGGACATGCAGAACCGACCGTTGTAGTCGATCATCGACGTGCGCAGCCCGACTCGTGCGAACTTGCCTAGGGCGTAAGCTTTTTCGTTGGTAAGCCCGCCGCCGCCGAAGATGCCGACGGCGTCCCGCCCGTACGCCTGCTGGGTACGGGTGATGGCGGCGACCATCCGCTTGAACGCCTCGTCCCAGCTGGCCGAGCGCAGTGGTGACGTGCGGTCGCCGTCGATCTCCCGGACCAGCGGGGTGAGCAGCCGATCCTTGTGGTCCAGCAGTTCGGCAGCGGTCCAGCCCTTGGCGCACAGACCGCCGCGATTGGTCGGAAAGTCTTCCTGCGGCTGGAGGCTGGCTCTGACGGCCGCCGACGACGGACCCGCGACCATGGTGATTCCGCACTGCAGCGAGCAGTACGGGCAGTGGGTCGCTGTCTTCGCAGCGTGGGCGGCGGACACCCCTCTGAGTGTCGGCATTCATGTTTCGTCGACCACCACGCTCAGTTACGGCGGGATTGTGTGTTTCTCACACGAGCCGGTCCGACCTGCGGGCCGAGTGTCACAAATGACCGCCGTGTGCCGTGGCCGAGCCGGTCATCTGTGGTCCGAAATGTTACGGCGCAGCGACTCTCGGCAAATCCTGGTGATCAACATCACACGCCTTGTGAATCGGCGCGGGATCGGGGGCACCGCGCCGACGCGGACTCCGCGGCGCACCCCGAACCGGCTGTGAGGTGCGGTGATGTGAGCGAGTCAGCGGCCGAACCCGGGGGTGATCCACCCGTTCTCGGCACGCTGCAAAACTGCGACGTCAATGACGGCATCGAGGTTGAGCGGACCGTACAGGTGCGGGAACTCCTCCTGCGCGCCCGGCGGGCTCTCCGGCACCAGCGGCACCGTCAGCAGATCCGGATCGATGCACAGCAGCACCATCGGCTCGGTGACGTCGCCGTAGTACCGGGCGAGCACAGCCTCGACCTGGTCGGCGTAGGCGGCATGGATGAACCCCTCCTCCGCGAGGCTCCGCCCGCGAGTCGAAATTGTGAACGCTCCGGCCGCTTTCGCCGTCTCCCAATCGGAGACCAGGCTGCAGTGATAGACGAGCTCCGTCATACCGCCAGCACCGTCGGCACGATCATCGGCCGGCGGCGGTAGGTGTCGCCGACCCAGCGGCCGACCACCCGGCGTACCGCCTGCGCAACCCGGTGCGGGTCGGTGACGCCGTCCGCCTCGGTGCGGGCCAGCTCCGCCTCCACCAACGGCACCACCGCGTGCAGCGCTTTGGGATCGTCGGAGAAGCCGCGGCCGGAGATGGTCGGCGAGGCCATGGCCCGGCCGGTATGGGTGTCGATGGCCACGGTGATCGAGATGAAGCCGCCCTCGCCGAGGATCAGTCGGTCGGACAGGGTGGTGTCGCCGACGTCGCCGACCGCGTTGCCATCGACGTAGACCATGCCCACCTCGACCTGCCCGACCACCGAGGCCTTCCCGTTCCGCAGGTCGACGACCGTGCCGTTCGGTGCCAGGATCACCCGGTCGGCCGGCACGCCGGTCGCGACGGCCAGCTTGGCCTGTGCCCGCAGGTGCCGCCACTCGCCGTGCATCGGGATCACGTTGCGCGGTCGAACCGCGTTGTACAGATAGAGCAATTCCCCGGCCGAGGCGTGCCCGGACACGTGCACCTTGGCGATCCCCTGGTGCACCACCGTGACCCCGATCTTGGCCAGCTCGTTGATGATGGTGAACACGCTGGTCTCATTGCCCGGGATCATGGATGACGCCAGGATCACCGTGTCGCCTGCGGTCAGGTTGACCTGACGGTGCTCGCCGCGGGCCATCCGGGACAGCGCGGACAGCGGCTCGCCCTGCGATCCGGTGGAGATCAGCATCACCTGATCCGGTGGCAGCTCGAGAACCTTGTCCAGGGAGCGGACCAGCCCGTCCGGTACCGACAGCAGCCCGAGTTCCTGCGCGATCTGCATGTTGCGAACCATCGACCTCCCGACGAACGCGACCTTGCGCCGATGCCGGTGGGCCGAGTCCAGCATCTGCTGCACCCGATGCACGTGACTGGCGAACGAGGCCACGATCACCCGCTGGGTGGCCTTGGCGATGAACGAGTCCATCACCGGGCCGATCTCCCGCTCCGGCGCCACGAATCCGGGGACCTCGGCGTTGGTGGAGTCGACGAGGAACAGGTCGACCCCCTTGTCGCCGAGCCGGTTGAAGCCACCCAGATCGGTGAGCCGGCCGTCCAGCGGAAGCTGGTCCAGCTTGATGTCACCGGTGTGCAGGACGGTCCCCGCGGGTGTGCGGATGCTGACCGCGAGCGCGTCCGGGATGGAGTGGTTGACCGCGTAGAACCGCAGATCGAACGGGCCGACCCGGCGCCTGTCGTGCTCGGCCACCACCTGCAGGGTCGGGGTGAGTCGGTGCTCGCGGCACTTGGATGCGATCAGGGCCAGGGAGAACCGGGCCCCGAGCACCGGCAGGTCGGGCCGCAGCCGCAACAGCCAGGGCAACGCACCGATGTGGTCCTCGTGGCCGTGCGTGATGACGACCGCGTCGATGTCCTCCACCCGGTCCTCCACCAGGCGCAGGTCCGGCAGGATCAGATCGACCCCGGGCTGGCCGTCCTCGGGGAACAGCACACCGCAGTCCACCACCAGCAGCCGCCCGTCGTACTCGTAGACGGTCATGTTGCGGCCGATCTCGCCGATGCCGCCCAGCGCCACCACGCGCAGGGTGTCCTTGGCCAGTCGGGGCGGCGGAACGGGTTCGAGAACGGCCTTCTCGCGCTGGTCGGGCCGTGCGGCCGGTGACGAGGATCCGGGACCGGCCGAATGGGTCACCGGAGCGGACCGATCTCGTCGAGGTCGCGCGCGATCAACTCGGTTTGCTTGGCGGGGGCCGGAATCTGCGGCAGCCGCGGGTCGCCGACGCCGAACCCGCGCAGCCGCAGCGCCGCCTTGGCGAAGACGAGCCCGGCACCCCCGCCGCAGCGGCCCATCGCCCGGTGTGCCGGCATCAGGTCGTAGTGGATCCTGCGCGCGGTGGCGAAATCGCCCGCCTCGGCGGCGTCCACCATCGCCCGTAGATGCCCGCCGAGCACGTGCCCGATGATGCTGACGATTCCGACGCCGCCGACCGACATCCAGGGCAGGTTCAACGGGTCGTCGCCGGAGTAGTAGGCCAGGTCGCTGCCGGCCATCACCTGCGAGCCCGCGTACAGATCGCCCTTCGCGTCCTTGACCGCGGTGATCCGCGGATGCTCGGCGAGCCGAAGCAGGGTCTCCGGGGCGATCGCCACGACGGCGCGGGGCGGGATATCGTACAGCATGACCGGCAGGTCGGTGGCGTCGGCAACCGCGGCGAAGTGCGCCAGCAGCCCGTCCTGCTGGGGTCGCGAGTAGTACGGGGTGACGACGAGAGCGCCGTGCGCGCCGGCCTTCTCGGCCACCTTGGCGAGCTTGACCGAATGCGCGGTGTCGTAGGTGCCCACCCCGGCGACGATGGTGGCGCGGTCGCCGACCGCGTCCACCACTGCGCGGACGACGGTCTCCTTCTCCGCGTCGCTGGTGGTCGGGGATTCACCGGTGGTGCCGTTCACCACAAGACCGTTGTTGCCCTCGTCGACCAACCGCTCGGCGAGCAGGCCGGTGGCGTTCACGTCCAACTCGCCGGTGGCGGTGAAGGGGGTGACCATCGCGGTCAGCACCGTGCCGAACGGCCGGCCCGGCCGACCCGAAGGCCCGGCGGAAAGCGTTGTCATACCTGGAAACCTACCGTCACGACGGGTGTCCTCGGGCCGGTACCCCAGCTGTGGTCCGCTTCCGTGAGGTCAGAATCCACGCTGCAGGGTGCGCAGGCTGCCCACCGCCGCCGGGTCGCCCTCGAACTCCAGTTCCACCGCGTCCCGACCGGACACCCACAGCAGGATCTCGCCGGGATCGCCGGTCAGCGTCACGACCTGCTCGCCCGTGCGCAGGGTGACCGGTTCCCCTCCCGGGATGCGGGCCCGGATGCCGACGGCGGCCTTGCGCACAGCGAACCGGGACGTCACCGACAGGGCGAGCCTGCGCAGTTCGGCGGTGTCCCGGGGGCCGAGCTCGCGGGGCCGCCAGCCGGGCTGGGCGCGCCGTACATCCTCGTGGTGGATGAACATCTCACCGCCGTTGACCAGCTCGTCGATCGGTCCCCAGCCGATGGGGTTCCATTCCTGCGGGCCGGAACGGTAGGTCCGCACCAGCTCGAGCCAGGGCCGGGCGCGGTAGCTGCGCTGGGCGTGCTCGGTGAACCCGTGCAGCGGTTTGACCCTTTCGCCGACCGCGCCCAGCGCTTCCCGTTCCCGGATCAGCAGGTGGATGAGCAGGTCGATGGTTTGCCAGCCCTCGCAGAGGGTCGGCTGGTCGGGGCCGGTCTGCTCGAACAGATCGGCGAGTGCGGCGCGCTCGGTGCGGGCAAGGCTCATG
>CAYZBB010000031.1:42575-44659 GCA_964476495.1 uncultured Actinomycetes bacterium
GGTTCAGCGGGTGACGCCGGTGTGGCCGATCGAGTAGCGACCCGGCTGCGGCATCAGGGCCAAGCCGTGCGGCTGGTCGCCGACAGGGATCTTGGTGATCAGGCTGCCGTCGACGGTGCTGATCACATACACCACGTTGTCGTACCGGCCGGACAGCCACAACTGCGTGCCGTCGGCGCTCACGTTGCCCATGTCCGGGCTGCCGCCCCCGGGGATCTGCCACTTGGTGATGGGCTGGCCGGTGTAGGCGTCGAGCACGCTGATCGAGCCCTCGTGCCGGTTGGTGACGTACAGCTTGGTCGCATCACGGCTGAAGTACAGGCCGTGCGCCCCGTCACCGGTGGGGATGTGCTCGGTGACCGTCTGCAGATCCTTGTCCAGCACCCAGACGCCGTCGGAGTCGGAATCGGCGATGTAGAACCTCGACCCGTCCGGCGCGATTCGCAGGTCCTGGGGACCCATGTTGAAGTTGCGGGTCGGCATGTCGATCATCCGGATGAGCTGGTGGGTCTGCATGTCGATGACGGCGACACGGCCGTCGAACTCGCAGGAGAACACGGCGATCTTGCCGTCCGGGGTGAAGTCGCCGTGGTCGATGCCCTTGCAGTCCGGATAGCGAACCCGGTCGACCTCCTGCCAGGTCGCCGGGTCGTACCAGACCAGGGTCCGGTAGGCCTCGGCGACGGAGATCGCATACTTGCCGTCCGGGGTGAAGTACATGTTGTACGGGTCGAAGACGTCGATGGTCTCGCCCGCCTGGCCCGTGAACGGATCGATCCGGCGGACGACGTTGCCCAGGTCATCGGTGGCGTACAGGGCGCTCATGTCCCAGGACGGGGTGACGTGCTGGACCTCGATGCCGACCTTGAACTTGTCGACGACTTGGAAGGTCTGCTGGTCGATCACCCAGACGTCGCCCGACCGGGAGTGCGGGACGTAGGCGTACGCCTTGGACCTCTTCGCGTTCTCGCCGAGCATGTTCGCGCCGGCCTCGGAGTAGATGTTGTGCGGGTCGACGACCGGCGGCATTCCGGGCAGCACGTCCACGGCCCCGGACGAGCCGGACGCAGACGTCGCCGCGGACGAACTCGCTGCGGCGAGGGTGGTGGGGCTCTGCGACGTGCCGTCAGCGCCCGTTGACCCATCCGTGCCCGTTGACCCATCAGGGCCCATCGACATCGTGGAGTGGTCCATCGATTCGTGGACATCGGCCGGCCTGGTGTCGGCGACCACGGTCGGCGAAGCCTCTGTCGACTGGGATGCCGAAGGCGAACCGCTCGAGCACGCGGCCGCGGCCGCGAGAACGACGGTCAGCGTGGCGATCAGGCGTACGCGTCTCACACGATCTCCTCACAGGCGCCGGCGGGCGCGATGCCGGGAACAAGCCGCTGATGAGGGTAGCGACGCGACGTGTGGCGACCGTTGCCATGCGTGGCGACTCGCCGACCGGCGTTAGCCTGAGCCTCCTGGTGGTCACAACCGACCGGAACGGAGGCGACATGCACGTCGAGCGAGGTGGGCGGCGGATCGCCCCGCCCGCGCTGGTGATGGCCTGCGGTCTGTTACTGGTCGCCGGTTGCGCATCCGGGGGATCACCGCAGTCGTCGACATCGTCCGCCGCCGGGACCGCGCCGACCTCGTCGGTCGGCGCGTCCGCGAGCGTCGCGGTGCCGCCGCCAAGCGGCACCGGGTCCGGGCCCGGTGCCGTGGCCACCCTGCGCGGGACGGTGACCGAAGGAGTGGAGTCCGCGTGCGTGGTGCTGGTCGACGCGTCCGGGGCCGTCCTGGCCAACCTGCAGGGATGGGACCTGACGGCGCACCCGTTACAGAGCGAGGTCGAGGTGACGGGCACCTTCGAGCCCGACCTGATGACCACCTGTCAGCAGGGCACGCCGTTCGAGGCGATCACCGTGGTGAGCCGCTGACGCCGGCGGAGACATGGCGGGCCATGCGTGCGCCGGTCCGCCCGCTCAGCCGTCACCGACCAGCGGGGACGCCGCGACGGCGGTGCCGTCCGGCAGCTCGCTGATCCGGAAGTCGGCGAACACGTTGGGCGCCAACGCCTGCAGCTCCCGCAGCACCGC
>CAYZBB010000032.1:0-44358 GCA_964476495.1 uncultured Actinomycetes bacterium
GGTCCATCCAGTTGTTGGTGGCCCCCGCGTCGGCCGGATCGACCGAGCAGATGAACGTGCGGTCCTCGACCCGGGCGACGTCGGTCGGGTCGGAGGCGGCGTAGAACGAGTTCTCCTTGGCGCTGAGCTTCTTGACGGTCCCGGTGGCGAGCATGTGCTCGGTCAGCCGGGCCCATTCCTCGTCGGACCCGTCGGTGAAGACCACCCGGTCGGGCCGGGTCAGTTCCGCGACCTCCAACACCCAGGACAGCAGTCCCGGTGACGTCCCGGCCGGTGCACCGACGATCTGGACCCCCGCCGAGACGCCGGGTGTGCCCGCCCCGGTGATCGATACCGCCGGAATCCCGGTGGCACCACTGGCCTCCTCGGTGGGACGGATCACCGCGGTCACAAGCATCATCTCCTGGGGATCGGGTTCCGGACGACCGGCCGGGACGGTCTGGCACATGCGGAAGGCACTGCGTCGTGCCGCTCGATTTCCGCGACAGTAGTCACGCCGTGTTGGGGCGGGACGCGACATTCGGTGTCGCTCGCGCCACAGAATCGAGAAAGAAGCGGAATATCCGCTGTGGGCTCCACCACGGTCTGTGCGATCTTGTGCGGTGCCGATAGGACTTGGTCGATGCTGCCGCTACCTGCGCAGATGTCTCAGCTCATGATGTTGGCACCGAAACCGCCCCACTTCCCGGTCGATCCCGGGCGACCCCATGAGATTTGGCGCGAGTCATTTTGGAGTTCCGCGGATTGTGCTCGATCACGCGGGCGGAATTGTCCGCGCCTCCGGTACTCCGCCGACCTGTCGCCGGCCGCTGCGACGGCATCGCAGGCCGGGCGTCGGCCGGTCCGCGTACCCGCCAGGGTTCTGCGCGTCTCGGCTACTTGGGCGCGCTACTACTTGGGCGCGACGAGCAGTCGGCTGTTCGCGTAGTCGAACGCGAGCACGTTGTCGAAGAAGTAACCGATTCCGGTGTTGAATTCGGTTGCACTACCCAGAGGGGCGAGCTCGACGAGGTTCTCGGCCGGCGTCTGGCCGGTGGTGAACGCCCACAGCGTCTGGTCCTGCTGGTCGGCCATGGTGATGTCCGTCCCCGCAGGCAGCTTCTCACCCTGTGCGCCCAGGGAGGCGAAGGTGGTCGAGTTCAGCGCCGGTGTCCAGTTGCCAAGGTCGAAGTCGGTGGGCCCGCAGGTCGAACCGGCCGATCCGATCGTCCAGCACAGCACGAGATCCTTTGCGAATGCGGGGCTTCCGTTCGGGTATGTGGTCGGCGAATCGGTCACCGGAACCAGCGGCAGGGAGACCGCGCCCGCCGGTTCGCTGACCGGCCCGAGCGTCCAGGTGCCCGATCCGCCGGATCCGACATCCAGCACCGATCCGCTGTCATACGGCGCCGGCAGTTGCATGACCGGCGTGAACAGCGTCGCGTCCAGGGTGGGTCCGTTGGCGGTGGCGATCCCCAGGACCCCGTCCGTACCGCTGAACGGGTCGCCACTGCCGGTGGAATGCAGCAGCCCGACGCCGATCGGGCCGCCGGTGGTGACCCCGCCGATGGTCACCGGCGCCTGGGCGAGCGTGGCCGACACGTCCCCGCTGACGAACCCCTCGTTCAGCTGCTGGCCGGTGTCGGTGACCTGGGATCCAACCGCGGACGAGTTGATGAGCAGGCCGGAGGAACCGGTGTCGAGTTGCACGGTGGCCGGTGGCCCGCCGCCCACGACGATCTGGACGGCCACGTACGACGAGCCGTCGCTGCGGGTCGCGGTGGTCAGCGGAACGGTGATCGTCGTGCCGCCGGCACCGCCGGAGGCCGGCGTGCCGGTGTCCTCCAGCACCTCGGGCGAGCCCGCCGTGCCGGACGTGGCTGCCGGGGATGATCCCGCCGCCGCAGATCCGGACGATCCGGTGGTCGACGAGGCAGCTCCACCGCATGCCGCCACCACGCATGCCGCGACTACGGCCGCGCCGAGCCGATAAGCCCGCATCAAGCCCCCGCTCTCGATCGTCGAGTGCCACGATCAACCGACTCATCACCGATCGTAGCCGATCAGCACGGAGCGTAGCGACCTGGCAATCGGGGCAGGCCAGACTTGGTGCGTACTCAGATCATGACCATCGCACCGCACGTGAGCTCACCGAACCGGTAGCTGGCCACCAGGGCTTCCGCCCGATCGCCGCCGATCGTGGTCAGCCGCAGCGAGTTGTCCTGACCCAGGGAGGCACCGGACAGCCTGACGATGTAGTCGCCGTCCTCGCGGGCCAACGCGATCGGTGGGCTGCCGTCCGGCCCGGTCGCGCACAGGTCTGCGTCGGCGGGGGGCACCGACCCGGCTGATCCGTCGGCGCCGGAGCCGCTCGATATCCGGCCGGCGGCGCTCGATTCGCCACCCGGCGGGGGCCCTCCATCGATCGCCGGCGCCGAGCCGATAACGACCCCGCCGTCTACGTCGACAGCAATCGGTCCAGGGGCGCCGCCGGCGTAGTCGACTTCGGCGGTCACTCCTCTGGCGGCGAGCGCGGCCTCCAGCCCCTCGGCGTCGGCGAGTTGGTGGATGCGGACGACCACCGCGCCCGAATCGCCGTATTCCATCGCGAACGCGGGCGCACTCCTGCCGGTCATGGCAATGGTCCCGAGGCCGACAACACCAACTGCGACCGCGGCCGAAAGCAGGATCCGCCCGTGGCGGCGGGCGCTCGTGTCCGTCCGACTGTCATGCCTGTCCGCGACGAACTCGCGCAACTGCGCGAGCAACGACAGTTCGAAATGGTCCAACGATTCCGTCGGGGTCGTGTTCATCGGGACACCTCCGCGCTGAGGGGAACGACACTGTCGGCGGTGTCGTTCGTGGAAAGGATGGCGTGCACCCGGGTCCGGCCGCGGTGCAGCCGCACCCGAGCGGTGGCGGGCCGCACACCGAGGACGGCCGCGGCCTGGGTGACGGACAACCCGTCGAGCGCCACGAGTTCGACGAGCTGGCGGTCGCGCTCGGGCAGCCGGCCCAAGGCTCGAAAGACCCTGCGCAGATCCCGTTCGGCGTCGATCGCCTCCTCGATCCGGGCGATCGAATCGGAGTCCAGGAGTCGACGGCCGGCGATCCTGCCGGCAACCCTGCGTTCCCTCGCCCGCCGTCGCACATGATCGGCGACCACGTTGCGGGCAATGCCGAACAGCCACGCAGCGGGGCACCCGCGATCCGGCCGGTAGCCGGCCGACGCCTCGATCACGGCGACGAACACATCCGCGGTGAGATCGGCGACCAGGAACGGATCATCGACCCGGCGGGCGATGAAACGCCGTACCTTGACGACATGCTCGCGGTAAAAGGCCTCGAACACGTCGGGATCGTCCCCGATCCGGCGGATGTCCGAGGGACTGAGTTGGTCCATGCCTCTACTTGGTGACCCGCGGCACGGCCGTTACACCCCGGCCGGATCCGGTCAGGTCGCCGGCGAGACCGACGACATGTTGAAGCCGTCCACGGTGATCGGCGGCATCGCGGTGCGGGTGAACCACTCGCCCCATTCGCGGGACAGGGTCGGCACCGTCGCCCCGACATCGGCGGCCTGTCGCAGCACATCGAGCGGGGACATGTTGAATCGGAAGTTGTTCACCGCGCCGACCACCTCGCCGGCCTCCACCAGGAACACCCCGTCCCGGGTGAGACCGGTAAGAAGCAGCGTCATCGGGTCGACCTCGCGGATGTACCACTGCGACGTCAGCAGCAGCCCGCGGTCGACATCCGCGACGAGCGCGTCGACGTCGCGGTCCGCGGAACCCCCGACGAGTACCAGGTTGTCGGTGGACGGGACGAACGGCTCACCGAACTCGGCGGCCGAGCCCCGGGTGTGCAGCAGCGAGTCGACGACCCCGGCACGGACGAAGTCGTGCCGGCCGATGGGCGCGCCGTTGTCGAAGACCGAGATGTCGTCACCGGAATGGCCCGTGACGACGAACGGGGCGGCCGCCAACCCGGGCTGCGCAGGGTCGCTGAACAACGTCAACCCACGGTCCGTCAGCCGTTCCCCGGACCGCGTGCCGCCGTTCGGCGCCGCGAACGCCGACCTCCCCTCGTGTGCCTCCCGGGCGCCGGCACTCCAGGCCAGGTTGATCATCAGGTCGGCGACCGCAGTCGGCGGCAGCACCGTCCGGTACCGGCCCGGCGGGAGGTCGATGGTGCGCCTGGACCAGTCCAGCCGGCGGGACAGGGCCGCCGCAACCGCCGCCGGATCGGTACCGACGAAGTCCGGGGTGGACAGCCCGGCCCAAGCCGAGCGGCGCAGGTCGACGGACTTGGCGTTCAGCTCCAGGGTGCCGGTCGGCTGCACCCAGCGCAGCCGCAGCCCTGTCGACGACCCGAGATACGTCGTGGTGACATCGTGCTCGACGAACCCGTACAGCACGCGGCCGTCCGACCGGGCGGCCGCGAAGGCGTCGGCCAGACCGGTCAGCAGCTCCCGGAAGACGGCGAAGGACGTCTCCGCGGGTTCGTGCTGATAGTCGTCACCGGGATCGGCGCCCGGCTCGACGAGCGGTTGGGCGTCCCGTGCCGGGCCGACCCGGGACGACGCAACGGCAGCATCGTGGGCCGCCGACACCACCGCGCGCACCGACTCGACCGACGCCGCATCCGACGCCGAACCCGCCACCGTGCCGGCCGCGCCTCCCACCACCGCGACGACGAACCACGAGAGGTCGCGGCTGACACCGTTGGTGGTCACGGTGTTGTTGGCCCAACGGACGTTCGCCGAGTTCGAGCTGTTCACCACCACCACACAGCCGTCGGCCACGCTCGCGCCGAGCGCGATGTCGATGATCTGTTGCGGCGCCAACAGCGCCGCGCCGAAGCCTGTCGCCGACCCCGTCACGACGCCTCCCGGGTCGCATTCAGGATGGTGACGCCCCGAAATCGGGCCGACGGGCAGCCGTGCGACACCGCCGCCACCTGCCCCGGTTGCCCTTTGCCGCAGTTGAATGCGCCGCCGAGCCGGTACGTCTGCGGGCCGCCGATCCCGTCCATCGATCCCCAGAAGTCCGTGGTGGTGGCCTGGTAGGCGACGTCGCGCACCTGACCGGCCAGCCGGCCGCCGCGGATCCGGTAGAACCGCTGGCCGGTGAACTGGAAGTTGTACCGCTGCATGTCGATCGACCACGACTTGTCGCCGACGACGTAGATTCCGTCCTCCACACCCGAGATCAGATCCTGCGTCGATCCGCCGGTCGGGTCCGGCTGCAGGCTCACGTTCGCCATCCGCTGGATCGGGATGTGCGAGGGCGAGTCGGCGAACGCGCAGCCGTTCGAACGGGACAACCCCAGCCGGTGCGCGAACGCGCGGTCCAGCTGATATCCGACCAGGATCCCGTCCCGGATCAGGTCCCAGGACTGCCCCGCCACCCCGTCGTCGTCGAAGCCGACGGTGGACAGCCCGTGCTCCACCGTCCGGTCCCCGGTGACGTTCATCCCGGGGGACCCGTAGACCAGCGATCCCAGCTTGTCCGGCGTGGCGAAAGACGTTCCCGCATAAGCTGCCTCGTAGCCGATTGCCCGGTCGTACTCGGTGGCGTGGCCGATCGACTCATGGATGGTCAGCCAGAGATTGGTCGGGTCGATGACCAGGTCGTAGCGTCCGGGTTCGATCGATGGCGCCTTCATCTTCTCCGTCAGCAGCTCGCCCATCACGGCGATCTCGGCGTCGAAGTCCCAACTGCCGTCGGTGAGGTACTCGTAGCCGCGGCCGACCGGCGGCGTCAGCGAGGACATGGTCTCGAAGGCCCCGGTCGAGCTGTCGATCGCGGTCGCGGTCAGGGTCGGGTGCAGCCGAACCCGCTGCTGGGTCATCGACGTGCCCGCGGTGTCGCGGTAATACTTGTTCTCCTTGACCTGGAACAGCCCGACCGCAGTGTGCGCGACAGCGTCCGAGGCGAGCAGCCGCTCGGATCGGTCCAGCAGCAACGCGATCTTGTCCGACGCGGCCACCGCGAACGGGTCGATGTGGTAGCTGCTCACCCACTCCCGGTCCGCGTGCACCGGCTCGCCGGTCCGGACGACCGCCTCATCCACCACACCGGCCAATGCACGGGCCACGTCGACCGCCCGGCGGGCCGTCGCGGCCGCCTCCTCCGCCGTCGGCACGACCGAGGCCGCGAACCCCCAGACACCGTTCACGATCACCCGCACCGCGAATCCCGTGGTTGCGCTGTCGGTCGCGGACTGTACCGCCGTGTCACGGACGGTCAGGTCGGAACTGAGCAACCGCTCGAACCGGAAATCGGCGAAGCCCGCCCCGGCGGCGACGGCAGCGTCCAGCGCGGCGTCGGCGAGCCGGGACAGCGGCAGGTCGCTGAACGCGGGATCCACCCCGTGCCGTGCCGGCACGGTCGCCGCGGGCGGCGGTGCGGGGGACTGCGGTGGGAGCTGGGCCGACATTCGGCCAGCCTACGATCATTGCTCGCCGCAAGGGCTTGACCCGGCTCCGCCGGGTCAGGTCATGCAGATCCAGTCGGTGATGACCCCGGCATCGGAGGTGGTGCACCGCAACCGGAACGACCCCGCGGGCCGATCGACCGTGAAGCAGCCGACCTCGTCCGAGGTGAACTCGGCCGTGGCGCCGTCATCGGTGAACAGGGTCAATTGCCCCACCTGGACCGGGTAGATCTGGCCGACGATCAGGTCCGGGCCGATCTCCAGCTCGATGCCGATGGTCCGGCCGGCGAACTCCAGGGTCCGACTGATCGGCTCCTCCGACCCACGGACCAGGGCGAGATCGGATTCGGACTGTTCGACCGCGGCCAGCAGCTCGAGCTCGTCGTCGATGGTGCGCCAGGTGAACGCCGCCCGTGCGGCGCTGTACATCCGCGCCGTCGTGGCCTCGTCCAACCCCTGGTCGGCGTCGTCGTCGGCCGCCTCGGAGTCCGACGAGTCCCGCAGGGCGCCGCGCAGCTCGCCCAGCAGGGCGTCGTCGTCACCGACCCAGCGGTCGTGCACCCCAGGCGTCGTCATGCCGTTCTCCTCCCTGCGGGACCGCCGCCGCTCGCCCCCGAGCACTCCAGGAGCGATTGGATCGGTCCACTGGCCCGCAGCCGGGCCAACGCTCGCGCCCTGGTCGGACCGATACTGCCGATCGGTATTCCGAGTCGATTGCTGATGTCGTGATACGACAGCGGCGGGTCGACCACCAGCAGCTCGAGCAATTGTCGCTGCGCGCCGGGCAGCTGGGCCAGGCCCTCCAGCAACGCTTGGTGCCGTTCCGCCCGCAGCAGCCGGTCGTCCATCGGGACCGACTCGACGTGGCTGTCCAGCGGTCCTCCGGCGGCGGGGTCAACCGGGCTCGACTGCGCCCGCACTCGATGCACCCGGATCGCCTCATGCCGAGTGGTCGTCTGGATCCACCCGGGTAGGGCGCGAGGTTCCCGGATCGAGTCGATGTGCTCAACCAGCCGAAGCCACACCGTCTGGCTCACGTCCTCGGCATCCTTGCCGGTCAGGTGGAAGTTGCGGATCACCGAGATGACCAGCGGCATGAACCGCTGCACCAGCCGATCCCAGGCGAGCTGGCTTCCGCCGGCGGCCGCGCGGACAAGTGCGTCCGTATCCATCGTGTCGGTCATCCGCTACCTTTCGGTGCCCGGCGAGCCCTGGCGCGCCGGCCACCACCGAGGCGGACAACGCGTACTTGAAGTCGCCGGAGCGGGCTTGGAAATACGTCCGGAGCGGATCTGATTCTGCCTGCCGAACCGCAGCCGGGTTCGGGGGTGCCGGCCGGCCGCCGTGGAATGCTGGGCGAGGGGAGGTCGCGCATGATCGAGGCAATCGGACTGACGAAGCGCTACGGCAGCACGGTGGCCGTGGACGACCTGTCGTTCACGGTGCGGCCGGGGATGGTGACCGGATTCCTGGGGCCCAACGGCGCCGGCAAGTCGACCACGATGCGGATGATCCTGGGCCTGGACAACCCGAATGGCGGCCGTGCCCTGATCGACGGCCGGCCCTACGCGGCACTGCATCGCCCGCTGACCCAGGTCGGTGCGTTGCTGGAGGCGAACTGGGTGCACCCCAATCGGTCCGCCAGGTCGCACCTTCGGTTCATGGCCGCTTCCAACAGGATCCCGAGCCGCCGGGTGGACGAGGTACTGGAGCTGGTCGGGTTGAGCTCGGTGGCCACGAAGGCCGTCGGCAAGTTCTCGTTGGGTATGAAGCAGCGGCTCGGGCTGGCCTGCTCCCTGCTCGGCGATCCCCAGGTCCTGCTCTTCGACGAACCGGTCAACGGGCTCGACCCGGAGGGCATCTACTGGGTCCGCACGTTCATGAAGAACCTGGCGGCGCAGGGCCGCACCGTGTTCGTGTCCTCGCACCTGCTGTCCGAGATGTCGCTGACCGCGGACCACCTGATCGTCATAGGTCGGGGCCGGCTGATCGCCGACGCCACGACCGCCGACTTCATCAACCAGGCCACCCGCTCGTCGGTGCGGGTTCGCTCACCCCGGCTGCCGGACCTGCAGGCGGCCCTCACGGCGGCCGGCTTGCAGCTCACCGACGTCGGCGACGCACTGGAGGTCGTCGGCGCACCCGTCGAGCGGGTCGGCGACATCGCCGGCCAAGCCGGCATCACCCTGCACGAACTCACCGCCCAGGTCGGCTCGCTGGAGGAGGCATTCATCCAGCTCACGGGCGACGCGATCGAGTACGGCGGCAGCCGGGCGCGACCAGGCCCGCCGGCGGTCGGGGTGCCGGTCGGATCCGCCGACCGGCCGTCGACCGAAGCGGCGATCCCGGAGGGTGGAGCGCGATGACGCTGCTCGATGTCGAACGCATCAAGCTGTTCTCGACCCGCTCGCCGTACTGGTGCCTGGCCGCGATCGCGGCCGCCTCGCTCGGCTTCGCCACCCTGTTCGGGCTGGTGGAGAACGGCGACGTGGCGATCCCGTACATCTTCCTGCGCGGCGTCAACCTGGGGATGAGCATCTTCATGGTGCTGGCCGCGCTGGCCGTCACCACCGAGTACCGCTTCGGCACCATCCGCAACACGTTCCTGGCCGTACCCAGACGGGTGTCGGTGCTGGTGGCCAAGACCGTTCTGCTGGCACTGCTGGGTGCCATCGTCGGACTGATCGCCGCGATCGGCTCGTACTTCCTGGCGAAGACGCTGGCCAGGAACCCACCGGTGCCGCTGGAGCTTTCCACCTGGGACGAGTGGCGGCAGGTCGTCGGGTACGGGGCGATCTTCGCCATCGCCGCGGTCATCGCCGTGTCGGTGGGTGCGATTGTTCGGCAGTCGGCCGGCGCGATCGCGATCCTGCTGCTGTGGCCGCTGATCATCGAGAGCCTGTTCACACTCATCCCTACGGTCGGCGCGAAGGTCGGGCCGTGGCTGCCGTTCGCCGCGGCGGACAAGATCGTGGCGCCCACCACCGGCATCGCGAACCTGTTCCAGCCGGGCAGCGGGCCGGACGCGGTGCAGGGCCTGCTGGTCTTCGCCGGCACGGGCCTGGTGCTGTGGCTGATCGCCCTGGTCCTGCTGCAGAAGCGGGACGCCTGAGGTGTGGATCCGCCGGCGTGGCGGGGAGGTCCGCCGATGACAGCCGATGACAGGGGCCGGCCGGCGACGCCTACGCTGCCTGCTGTGCAGGACGGCAGGATCGTGACGGCGGCACCGGACGACGGGCTGCCGGCCCATTTCCGGCGGGTCGTCAGCTTCCATCCGCGGGGCGGACGGCTCAACCCCGTTCAGCGTCGGGCGTTCGAGGCGCATGCCGCGGCGTGGTATCGGGATCCGGCCGACTTCGAAGGGTTCATCGATCCGCCGGCGCTCTTCGGCCGCAAGGCCGACACGGTGCTGGAGATCGGCTCCGGCATGGGCGAGTCGACCGCACAGATGGCGGCCGGCCGCCCGGAGATCAACCTGCTCGCGGTCGAGGTCTACAAGCCCGGCGTGGCCCAGACGCTGCACCACCTGAATCGGGTCGGGGCCCGCAACGTGCGTCTGGTGCGCGGCGACGGCGTGGCGGTGCTGTCCGATCTGATCCGTCCGAGTTCGTTGGCCGAGGTCTGGCTGTTCTTCCCGGACCCTTGGCCCAAGACACGGCATCACAAGCGGCGGCTGGTGACTGGCGAGTTCACCGAACTGGTGGCGTCGCGCCTGCGCAAGGGCGGTGTGTTCCGACTGGCCACCGACTGGCAGACCTACGCCGAAAAGATGCTGGCCGCCTGCACCGGCACGAGGACGCTGCGCAACGCCCACCCAGGGTGGGCACCGCGTCCGGACTTCCGGCCGTTGACCCGGTTCGAGCGCCGGGGGCTGGCCGCCGGGCATCAGATCCTGGACCTGGAGTTCGTCCGCCGGTAGTTGCGGCGCGGCGATGCCGTCGTCGCCTCGCGGCGATCAGCCCAGGTCGACGATGGCCGCGACCGGCCCCCCGCCGTCCGGGCCCTGGTGGGCGGCCGACACCGATACGAACACGGCCGGATCGCCCGTCACCGCCGCCGTCACCCCGCCGACGCAGGCCTTGATCTGCCGGTGCCAGTGCACGTCGGAGTCGTCGAGCATCGCGTTTCGTCGGCCCCGGACCTGCCCGTCCTGCGCCGCCTCGCACTTGAGGAACACGTTGACCAGACGGCCGCCGAGGTCGGACGGATGCGGTCGCTCCGGCAGTTCGAGCCCGGCATCGCGGATCGCCGCCCAGATGCCATCGGCGTCCAGCGCGTCCCGCATCACCGAGTGCCCGATGCGGTACCGCCCGCCGATCCCGCGGACATTGCCCACCACGACGACCTGCGCCCGGTCCAGCTCCACCCCGGACGAGCAGGACGCGACCGACGAGTACAACGACCGGTCCCGCATGACGTCCTCGTCGCCCGGCATCTCGATCTCGCCCAGTGCGACCGCGATGCCCAGGGCGGTGCACCCGTTGGAGAGGTCCATCGACTCGTGGGTGTGCTCGGTCCACACGGTCCGGCCGCGCCGCTTGGCGTCGCGGATGGTGTTGATGGTCAGCAGCGGCGTCTTGGTCTGCACGTAGTGCACGTCCGCGGGGTCGGCGATGCCGGCACGCCCCATCGCCCGGCGCACTGCGGCGGCCACCTTGGTGATCATGGCGCGGCGACCGATGTCCTCGGGGAGCAGCTGCTCGCTCATCGCGAACCCGACGGTCAGCCGCGGTTCGTCGGTGGCGGGCGCCGACCCGGCCGGCAACGTGGCGAAGACGGTGGCATGCGGTGACAGCACCCCGTCCGTGCCACCGGACCAGACGATGGGGATCTGCCCGACGTCCTGCATCGACCGGGTGCCGCCGGCAATGATGGCCTCGCGGAACGCCCGATCGGCGATGATCCGCGTGTAGTCGTTGACGCCGCCGTTGCCCTCGGTCTTGCCGATCACCGCGATCACCCGGTCGGCGTCAAAGACGCCGGCGTCGAACAGGGCGGTCAGTTCGCTCGCATCGGAAACGCCGTGCAACGGGATCTTGCGGACCTCGATCGGCTCTGGCATGCGACTCCTCCCGGTCTTCGTGCGCCGACCGTACCCACCCGGACCGAGCCGGGCGGACCTGCCGGGGTCCGGCAGCGGAAGTCGGCCGCCGCCACGCCACGACACCGACTCCGGGCCAGGGCCGCCCAACCGCGATGTGGCGCCGCTCACATTTGATCGGGAGTTTACTTTCCGGTCGATTCCAACGCCATTGTTTGACCATTTCTTTACCATTGTGACCCGGCCGTCGTCCCGGTTGCGGGCGGGGCCGGGAAATCCCCGGACCGCGGCGCCGAGGCCATCCACGGTAAGACCCGCTGACCTGCACCTTTCACGCGCACACCGATGATCGAGAGGCGGGGGTTGCGTCCGGGGAAGGGTGATCATTTCGATGTACCGAAATGGTCAAGTGTGTTCCGAACAAATCACGATCCTTGCGATAATCGGGCGCGTGACACCTCCCGATCGGACAACCGTGACCTCCATGCGCGTCGTGCGCTGGTGGGATTCCCTGCCGCGTGCCACTCGCATCGTGACCGTGGTTCTGCCGGTGCTGCTGGCCGCGTTCGCGGCGTGGGCGTTCAACGAGGTCGTCGGGCAACAGCACCGGCAGTTCGATCTGCGGCTGTACTACGACGCCATCAACTACTGGCTCGCCGGCCACGACCTGTACTCCTACTCGCAGCCCGACACGGTCAACATCTCCCTCGGCTTCACCTATCCCCCGGTGGCCGCGCTGTTCATGACCCCGATGGGGCTGCTCGCCTATCCGGTGGTCCGGATCATCTCCCTGTTCGCGATCGTCGGCGCCGGAGCACTGTTCGTGTTCCTCGTGCTGCGAGAGCGGGTCAAGTTGCCGCGCCCGCTGCTGATGGCGTTGGCAGGAGTGGCCACCGCATTCGCCTTCACCCTCGAGCCGTTCCGGCAGACGATCGCGTTCGGCCAGATCAACATCTACCTGGCCCTGCTGGTGGCGGTCGACCTGCTGGTGCTCGGGCGGCGTGGGAGCAGGTGGACCGGCGTGGGCATCGGCCTGGCCACCGCGATCAAGCTGACGCCGGGCATCTTCATCGTCTATCTGCTCGTCATCGGCCGCTGGCGGGCCGCCCTCACCGCGATCGGTACGGTGATCGCCGCCAACCTGGTCAGCTTGGTCATCGCACCGGCCGAGACCTGGAAGTACTTCACTGCGCTGGTGTGGGAGACCTCCCGGGTCGGTTTCCTGGACACCACGATCAACCAGTCGGTCAACGGGCTCATCGCCCGGCTGGACTCACCGTTGGCACCCAGCCGGCTGCCCTGGCTGCTCCTGGTGATCGCTGTCGCGGTCATCGGATTCTGGCGGGCGCGACGCGCCGCCCTCGGCGGCGACGAGCTCGCCGGCCTGACCCTGGCCGGTCTGGTCGGGGTGCTGGTCAGCCCGGTGAGCTGGGTGCACCACATCATCTGGATCTTCCCCGCCATGCTGATCATCGCCACCCGGTTGAGGTCCACCATCGGTGCGCTGGCCGCGGACGACAGCGGATACGCCTCCGTCGACCGGGCCCTGATGGGCCGGATCGGCCAGGTGATCGGCTACTCGGTGATGATCACCGCAGGCCTGGCGATCTGGTGCATCCCGACCGCCGCGCTGATGAACGTCAAGGACGGCGACTACGCGTCCGGTGGCACGCTGCTGGCATTCGCCGGAAGCGTCCAGCTGCTGTGGATGCTGGTCGCGCTGGTCGTGTTGCCGCGCGAGAAGTCTGCCGTCACGGCCGCGGGCGAAGCCACCCCCGTCGTTTCTGCCGCAGCGGCTGCTCCCGTCGACCCCGGCACGGTACCGGCCTCCGCCCGGGCGACCCGGGTGGTCCTGCGGGCGCCGGCGTCCGCGCCCGATCGGCAGGTTCGCTGACAACAACCGTCAGGCGGAGGTGCCCGACCCGCGAGCGGCCGCCCGCAGCTGCGCCGACACGGTCCGCCCGACGCCGAGCGGCCAGCGGTGCATGACGTAGTCGACGGCCTCGTCGACCTTCAGTTGGCGGGTCGAGTTGCCGACGCGCACCCACAGCTCCGGCAGCGCGCCACCCTTCCCGGGGCGCAGGTACACCGGCCGGGGCGAGGCAGGGCAGGTGACCCGGCAGACGTAGGTCTCGGTTCCGTCGACGGTCACCGGGGTGAAGTCGATGACGGTCTGGACGGCGGCGGTCTGGCCCAGCGACGTCGCCAGGAGGTCTCGGAGCCACAGCTCGAACCGATCCGGGTCGGGCGATTTCACCACCGTGAAGTCGTTGGCCAGGCCGACCAGCTCACCGTCGTCGTTGACCCCGATCAGCAGGGTCCCGCCGTCCGAGTTCAGGAACCCGGCCACCGCCTTGGCGATGACCAGCTCGATGCGTTCATCCCGGGCCTTGGTGTGCAGGTTCCAGCGTGCGCTGGACTTGAACTCGAGCCGGTCGGATTCGCCGCGACGGATCAGCTCGAGAACCGGTTCGTCGGGGCGCGCCGGTTGCAGGCGGGCGACGATGCCGGCGAACAGGGCGAGCAGGGCCATGGTGACGCCGACGGCGAGCAGGATCACGCTGGGCGTCCAGGGGTGGGCGGTCGGACCGCTGATCAATCCGCCGAGCAGCATCCCGCCCGAGATGCCGAGCACCGCGACCACGGTGGTGGTGCTCGTACCCAGCCTGACCCGTCCGCGGAGCAGCCATCGGGCCAGCTGGCCGATCACATAGGCGACAAGCAGCCACACCGGCAGCGCGATCGCGATCGCGATCACCGATTCCTGTCCGTACACCACGACCGGGCAGCCTAGCGCCGGCGACCGCAGCACCGGCGGTCTATCGCCGGTGCTGCGGGTCCGGCCGGCCGGCCGACCCGCTCTGTCGGGAGTAGCTTGCCCGCATGGTCACCTGGCAGGAATTCCAGGAGCAGGCGCCCTCGATCGCCGAGGTGTTTCGTCGCCGCCACGCGGCGACCGGCAAGCTGTGCCTGCTCGCGACCCTGCGATCGGACGGCTATCCGCGGATCAGCCCGATCGAGCCACGGATCGTCGAGGGGCACCTGGTCCTTGTCGGCATGCCCGGCACGACGAAGTTCCGGGATCTGAGTCGGGACCCTCGGTTCAACCTGCATACCGCCACCGTCGACGCCTACGTCGGCGACGGGGACGCGAAGCTGTGGGGGCTGAGCCGCAACCTGCAGGACCAGGCGTTGCACACCAGGTTCGCCGACGACCTGTTCGCCGACTCCGGGATGGACCTGCGCGGCGAGACCTTCGACCCGTTCTTCGTCGCCGACCTGACCGGCGGCTCGTCCATCGAGCTGGCCGGCGACGAGCTGCTGATCACGATCTGGCGGCCGGGTCAGGGCGAGCGGGTCGTCCGCAAGAGGTAATGATCGGGTGTCCGCCGACCGGACCGGGCGATGAAACCCCGGCCGGTCGGCCGGATGAGCATGCGTCAGTGCCGGAAGCCGGACGGCCCGCTGAGCGTGCCGCTGCCTGCGTCGTCGTTGAGCGAGGCGACCGCGGCCTCGAGTTCGCCGAAGAAGAGCTCGGCCAGATCGAGGGAGAACCCGTTGCGGCAGACGACACGCAGCACCGCCAGGTCCTCACGGTTCGCCGGGAACGTGTAGGCGGGCACCTGCCAGCCCCGTTCGCGCATGCGGCGGGACAGGGCGAACACATCCCAGCCCTTGACCGACGCGGACGTGGTGAACGCGAACACCGGGAGTTGATCCCCCTTGGTGATCAACTCGAACTCCGGCATCGCACCGATCTTCTCGGCCAGGGTGACCGCCACGTTCCGCGACGATTGCTGCACCGCCACGTATCCGGAGCGGCCGAGCCGGAAGAAGTTGTAGTACTGGGCGATGACCTCCGAGCCCGGGCGCGAGAAGTTCAGGGCAAAGGTCGGCATGTTGCCGCCCAGGTAGTTCACGTTGAACACCAGCTCGTCCGGAAGGTGCTCCTTGTCCCGCCAGATCACCCAGCCGACACCCGGATAGACCAGCCCGTACTTGTGACCCGAGGTGTTGATCGAGACGACCCGCGGGAGACGGAAGTCCCACTCCAGGTCCGGATCGAGGAAGGGGGCGATCATCCCGCCGGACGCGCCGTCCACGTGCACCGGGACGTCCGGCCCACCGGCGGCGGCGAGATCGTCCAGGGCGGCTGCGATCTCGGCGACCGGCTCGTAGCGGCCGTCGAACGTGGAGCCGAGGATCGCCACCACGCCGATCGTGTTCTCGTCCACAACCGCGACCGCGGAAGGGGCGTCAAGGCACAGCCGGTCGCCGTCCATCGGTACCAGCCGCGGTTCGACGTCCCAGTAGCGGCAGAACTTGTCCCAGCACACCTGCACGTTGATGCCCATCACCAGGTTCGGCTTGCGGACGTTCAGATCGCCGCCCTCGGCGCGGACCTTCGCCTCCCAGCGTCGCTTGAGCGCCAGACCGGCGAGCATGCACGCCTCGCTGGACCCGGTGGTGGAGCACCCGGTCGCGTCGTCGGGGGACGGCGCGTGCCACAGGTCGGCGATGATCGAGACACAGCGCCGCTCTATTTCGGCGGTCTGCGGGTACTCGTCCTTGTCGATCATGTTCTTGT
This sequence comes from uncultured Actinomycetes bacterium, assembly GCA_964476495.1. Classification (GTDB taxonomy): domain Bacteria; phylum Actinomycetota; class Actinomycetes; order Mycobacteriales; family Nakamurellaceae; genus Nakamurella. The sequence continues at coordinate 16,047 of CAYZBB010000032.1, forward strand.
CCGCGCACTCGGACATCAGCTGCAGGGCCTGCGGCTCCATCCAGGTCGTGACGAAGGTGGCCAGGTTCAACCGGGCGCTGCCGTCCAGCAGCAACTCCTCCTTGATCAGCTGATAGGCCATGTCCGGGGGCACCGGATTGTCGTGCAGGGAGATCTCCGGCAACGCGAAGGCGTCCCCGACGACAGGGGCCGCGAGCGTGGCGAAGGGATTGGTGTGCGGGGCGCGAGTCGGCTGGGACGAGCCTGTGTGCAGGGCCATGCGGGTGAGTATCACGCAGCGTCGTACACGCTGCGTCGTCCGGGGTGGGTGAGGAGGCAGCCGCGCTCTATCCGGGATCAACCGCTCGTGCCAGACTATTCCTGACAAATTGTGCAAAACCCCCACCGTGCAACATTCACACGGGAGAGGCTCCGATGTCCGAGGCCAAGGATCTGCGCTGCCGGATGGGCAAGCACCACTACGTCACCGTGGCCGACGAGAACCCCGAGATGCGCGGCCAGACCCATCTCGAATGCACCCGCTGCGGCCACGTCAAAGACGTCAACGAATACGGCCCGATGCCGGGGACCGCCCTCGGGGGAGGCTGACCGGCCCCTACCGGACGTCGACGTCCGCGAAGGGTTTGCCGCCGGACAGGCGCGCATAGCCGGGCCCACGATCGAAGAAGGGCTCACCGCCGTCGTGTTCGGCCGATCGACGCGCCCGCTCCGCGCCGGTGGCCGCCTCGTCGACGATCGGGTCGTCGACCGAGCCGCCCAGCACCACTCCGTAGTCCTTTCGTGCACCTTCCACCGACACCTTGCGCCACTGCACGTCTCGCACGACCTCCGCCACGGGCCGGGTGAGCGGGTCGCCCCATCCACCCCCACCGGTCGTACGGATCCGGATCACCTCACCCGCCCCTACCGGCTCGGCATCGGCCAACGCGTCCACCACACGCTCGCCAGGACCGCCCGGGTCGATCACCACCTCGAAGGGTCGCCCCGCCCGGCCGCCGGCCACCCCCCAGCAGGACAGGATCGAGCGGTCGGCGATGGACATGAAGTGCGCATCGGTCAGCATCCGGATGTGCTTGTCGTAGCCCAGGCCGCCCCGGAACCGGCCCGGGCCACCGGAATCGACCGCCAGGCCGAGCCGCTCAACGACGAACGGGAAGCGGGCCTCGGAGAACTCCGTGGGCAGGTTTCGCGAGTCCGGTACCACGTGCACGGTGTCCTCGCCGTCGGCGTAGGGACGGCCGCCGGAGCCGCCGCCCAGCACCTCCCGCATCAGATACGGCCGACCGTCGAGACCGGTGCCGTAGACCCCGGTGTAGCGGATCGTCTCCTGATCGGCCGGCATCGCGCCGTCCACCGCCTTGGCCAGCACGCCGGCCAGAACCCCGAGCAGCCGGAGGATGACGAACGTCCTGGCGTTGGTGGGCGCCGGAAAGACCGGGGTCAGCAGGGTTCCCTTCTCCGGAAACCGCATCTCGATGAGCGGGACCACACCCTCGTTGGCGTTCAGCTCCGCCATCCGCGCGGGCGACTCCGCCAGGTTGCGCAGCACCGGGGCCAGCCACTTGGCCAGGAACACACCGTCGGCGTAATCGGCGCAGTGGTTGATCGGACCCCTGGCCTGGGCGGATGTGCCGGTGAAGTCCAGGATCAGCCTGGCATCGGTCACTCCGTCGCCGGACGACTTCTTGGTCAGGGTGATCCGCTGGGTGTGCAGCCGCGGCGGGTCCACTCCGTCGTGCTCGGCGTAGTCCTCCCAGACATACTGGCCGTCCGGGATTCTCGCCAGCAGCTCGGTTCGGTAGGCGTCGGTGGTCGCGGACAGGATCGCCTCGAATGCGGCCTCGACCTCCGCCCGGCCGTACCGGTCGAACAGGTCGGCGATCCTCCGAGCGCCCATCAGGCAGGCCGCGCACTCGGCGTCCAGGTCTGCCGCCAGCGACTCGGGCATCCGCGAGTTGCGAGTCATGATCTTCAGGGCGGCCTCGTTCGGCACACCCGCCGCCCGGAGCCGGATCGGCGGCACCATCAGGCCCTCCTCGAACACGCTTGTGGCGTGCGAGGGCATGGAACCCGGGACCGTGCCACCGATGTCGTCGTGATGGCCGAACGCCTGGACGAAGGCCACCACGACGCCGCGGTGGAAGACCGGGACGGTCACGCACAGGTCGGGCAGGTGCCCGATGCCACCCTCGGACAGGTAGACGTCGTTGTGGAAGTACACGTCGCCGGGCGCCATCGTCTCGATCGGGTAGTCGCGGACGACGGGCTGCACCAGTGCCGAGTACGACCGGCCGGTGAGCTTGCGCATCCTGACGTCGTGGATGCCGACCCGGAAGTCGTGGGCATCCCGGATCATCGGCGAGCGGGCGGTGCGACCGATCGCCGTCTCCACCTCCGACTCCACGGAAGCCAGTGTCCCGGCCACGATCTCGACCAGGATGGGGTCAGCCATCGCCGCCTCCCCTGGTGAGCAGCAGGCTGCCGTACCGGTCGACGGTGGCGCGGAAGCCGTGGTGCACCGGCACGGTCGAGCCGAACTCCTCGATGATCGCCGGCCCGTCGACCACCTGCCCGGCCAGCAACGTCCCGCGGTCGTGGATCGCGGCGTCCACCCAGCCCTCGAACCGCACCCGGCGGGTGCCGCGGGGGGTGGGAGCGCCGTCGCCGGAGGAGATCTCGGGGAAGTTCGGGCGTTGCACGGGGCCGATCCCGGTCGCGCGCATGTTCACCCACTCCACCGGTTGATCGGCCCGACCACGAAAGTCATACCCGTACAGGGCTTGGTGGGAATCGTGGAACCGCGCCACCACCCGATCCGCCCAGGCCCGGGAGATCGGACCGTCCGGGCAGTCGACCCCGACCTCGTACGCCTGCCCGACGTACCGCAGGTCGGCGACCCGCATGACCACGGCGGTAGGGCCGAATCCCTCTTGCTGCAAGGCATTCCGGGCACGCAGCGTGAGCGTGCCGAAGATCTCGGCCAACCCGCCGAGATCCAGCTCGTCGTCCCGGGAAACCCTGGTGCGCACGCTGTCGCACCGCACGTCGACGGTGAGCAGTCCGTAGGCGGACAGGTTGCCCGGATCCGGCGGGACCAGAACCGCCGGGGCGCCGACCAGGTCCAGCAGCCGGCAGGCCAGCAGCGACCCGGAGCCCCCGAACGTGACCAGCGGGAAGTCACGGACGTCCAGTCCGCGACCGGTGGTGATGCGCCGCAACGCGTTCGCCTGGTTCCAGGCGAAGATCTCCAGGATGCCCGCGGCACAGTCCTCGGCGGTCAGGCCCACGCGGGCGGCGACCGCGGAGACGGCGGTGACCGCCGCCGCCGGATCCAGCGTGATCGAACCACCCAGCAGGTGCGGCGGGATCCGCCCCAGCAGCAGCGCCGCGTCCGTCACGGTCGGCTCGGAACCACCGCCCGGGTAGCACGCCGGCCCCGGATCGGCACCTGCCGACCCCGGCCCGACCCGGAGCGTGCGTTCGGGGGTCACGCAGGCAATCGACCCGCCGCCGGCGCCCACGGTGACGACGTCGACCATCGGCACCCGCACCGGATGGTCGCCGACGACCGCGTCGGTGGTCAGCGACGGGCGGCCGTCCAGGACGACCGCGACGTCGGTCGACGTCCCGCCGCCGTCGCAGGTGACGATGCTGCGGAACCCGGCATCGGCGGCGACGGCCGCCGCGCCCAGCACGCCGGCGGCCGGACCGGACAGCACCGTGCTGATCGGCTGCTGCACCACCTCGGTGGCCGACAGCACGCCGCCGTTGGACCGCATCACCGAGAACGGGATCCGCCGGCCGCCGTCGAGCCCGTTCAGCCTCCGTTCGATGGCCGAGACATACGATGCCACTGTTGGTTTCACGGCGGCATCGACCAATGTGGTGACCGTTCGCTCGTATTCGCGGTACTCGGGCAGGACACGCGAGGACAGCGAGAGCACCGCCTGCGGGTACTCGCGCCTGACCACTCGTTCCACGAGCCGCTCGTGCTCGTCGTTCGCGTACGAATGCAGCAGGCACACGCCGATGGCGCGGACCCCGCGGTCACGCAGGAACCGGACCGCGCGCACCGCCGAGTCTTCGTCGAACGGGCGGATCTCACGCCCGGCGGAATCCAGCCGGCCACCGACCGTGCGCACCAGGTCCGCGGGCACGATGCGCGGCGGCTTCACCCAGAAGTAGGAGTTCCCGTACCCGTCCGGAACCGACTGCCTCGCGATCTCCAGAATGGACTCGTAGCCCTCGGTGGTGATCAGGCCGAGATCGCGCACGGCTCCCTGCAGGAGATGATTGGTGGCCACCGTCGTGCCGTGCCGGATCGACTCGAGCTCATCCGAGCCGACGCCGAGCAGGCGTAGCGCATGGTCGACACCGCGCATGAACGCGACCGACGGATCCTTTGGCGTGGACGGCGTTTTCGTGGCGGCCAGCCGGCCGGTGCCGGTGTCGACGGCCACCACGTCGGTGAACGTCCCGCCGGTGTCGATCCCGATCCTGACCCCCGGTCGACCGGCCATCAGGTGAGATAGCGGTAGGCGGCCGATCCCGGCAGGATCCGTTCGACTTCCATCGAGGCCTGGGTCATCCGGTTCAGCAGCGCGGGAAGTCCGTCGGCGGAACCGATCTCGATGCCGACGAGGGCCGGCCCGGTCTCCCGGTTGTTGCGCTTGACGTACTCGAAAAGGGTGATGTCGTCGTCGGGGCCGAGGACCTCGTCCAGGAAGCGGCGCAGTGCGCCCGGTTCCTGCGGGAAGTTGACCAGGAAGTAGTGCTTGAGACCGAGGTGCACCAGCGAACGCTCGAGGATCTCGCCGTATCGCGAGACGTCGTTGTTCCCACCAGAGACGATCACCACCACCGTCGATCCGGGGGTCAGGTCCAGGCCGCGTAACGCCGTCGCGGCCAGCGCCCCGGCCGGTTCGGCGACAATGCCCTCGTTCTGGTAAAGGCCCAGCATCTCCGTGCAGATCGCGCCCTCGTCCACATCGACGACCCGCACCCGGTTGTCCGCGATGATCCGGTAGGTCAGGTCGCCGATGCGTCGAACGGCCGCGCCGTCGACGAACGGGTCGAGGCTGTCCAGCTGCACCGGTCCGCCGTGGTCGAGGGCCGCCCGCAAAGACGCGGCCCCAGCCGGTTCGGCCCCGATCACCTGGACCTGGGGCGCGCGCTCGCGCACGTAGGTCAGCACGCCGGACAGCAGGCCGCCGCCACCGACCGGCACGACGATCGCGTCCGGGATACGGCCCATCTGCTGGAGCAACTCGCGTACCACCGTGCCCTGGCCGGCGATCGTCCGGGCGTCGTCGAACGGCGCGACCATCACCGCCCCGGATTCGACGGCGTGGTCCGCAGCCGCCGCGGCGGCGTCGTCGAACGTATCGCCGGTCATCACCAGCTCGACCGTCCCGGCGCCGTGGGTGAGGATGCGGTCGCGCTTCTGGCGGGGCGTGGTGTTGGGCAGGTAGATCCGGCCCTTGATGTCCAGCGTCCGGCAGGCGAACGCGACGCCCTGCGCATGGTTCCCCGCGCTCGCGCAGACCACCCCGGTGCCTCGTTCGTCCGGGGTGAGCTGGGCCATCAGGTTGTACGCGCCGCGGACCTTGTAGGAGCGGACGACCTGCAGGTCCTCCCGCTTGAGCAGGACCCGGACCCCGGTCGCGGCGCTGAGCCTGGTGCATTCCTCGAGCGGGGTGACCGCGGCGACATCGTGTAGCCGGCGTGCCGCGGCGTCGACATCGGCGGCGCGCGGTGGCTGGTCACTGCTGTCCGGCATCGTTCGATCTTGTCACGGCCGGCCGTCCCGAAGGCCCCAGGGAAGGGGTGCTCAAGAGTTCCATCCAACAGGTACCAACACGAGCACGTTCGATTCGGTAGGTTCGACGCGTGCTCGCCGCCATGCGCCAGGCCAAGATCCTGGAAGAGGTCCGGCGGTCGGGTGGCGCCCGGGTCGCGCACCTGACCGCCCTGCTCGGCGTCTCGGACATGACGGTCCGCCGCGATCTGGAGACCCTGGATCGCAAGGGCCTGCTGTCCAAGGTGCACGGCGGCGCGACCGCGATGGAGACGGCCAGCGCGGTCGAACCGGGCTTCGAAGTCACCAGCCTGCGGGAGGTGCCCGAGAAGGAGGCGATCGCCGCCCGGGCGGCCGAACTGGTCCGGCCCGGCATGGCGATCGCCATCACGGCCGGCAGCACAACCTGGACCCTGGCCCGTCACCTCGGCGACATCGCCAACCTGACCGTGGTCACGAACTCGCTGAAGGTCGCCGAGGTGCTCAACGCCCGGCAGCGTCCTGACCTGACCGTGGTGCTCACCGGCGGCCTACGCACGCCCTCCGACGGCCTGGTGGGGCCTGTTGCGGTGCAGGCGATCCGGTCGCTGCACGTGGACATGGTCATCATGGGGGTGCACGGTATCGACGAGCGGGCCGGGCTGACCACGCCGAACCTGCTCGAGGCGGAGACCAACCGGGCGCTGGTGGAGTCGGCCCGGCGGCTCGTCGTGGTCGCCGACCACACCAAGTGGGGCGTGGTCGGGCTGGCCCAGATCGCGCCGTTGCGTGCGGTCACCACGCTGCTGACCGATGACCGGTTGCCGGCGCACGCCGCGGAGGTGCTGTCGGAGCAGGTGCCGGAGGTCATCATCATTCCCACCGGAGAACTTCCCGCGGCGAATTAGGCCGCGGCCCTCCTCCCCCGCCGGATGCCTGAGACCCGCACCAGCACTACCTCCTTCGACGGGTGACGTGGATGTGGGCGGGCGGGTACGGGTGGGCCGGGTCGAGATCCACGGGGCCGGGCTTCTTCAGCCGGTGGCGTGGATGTGGGCGGGCGGGTTGGCGAAAGCACTCGCCGCACCCGAGGCGGGCGAGCCGGGCGCCCCTGGAATGCACCGATCACCCAGCGGACGGACCACGCGCAAAACGGACCACTAGGCCAGGGCGCGGACCCGGGCCAGGGTCGGGTCGGCGATGAGCTGGGCGATCCCGGCATGCGCGGCTCCGAGCGAGGCCGCCTCGAATTTCAGGTCGGAGAACTCGACCCGGCTGACGGACCCGGCCAGCAGGCGAGACTTCAACTCGGACAGCACCGGCTGTTCGAAGTACTTTCGCAGCACGGAGTAATGCCCGCCGAGCACGAATGTGTCGGGGTTGAGGATGTTCGCCAGCACCGACATGCCGATGCCCAGCCAGTGCGCCTGCTCGCCGATGGCCTCGAGCACTCGCCGGTCACCGGCCGCGGCGCTGCGTCCGATCCGCACCAGGCGGGCGCCCAGGTCGGCCAGGTGATCGGCGGGCGGATCGTCGGGCGCGGACAGCGCGTCCACCAGTGCGGACAGGCTCACCGCGGTCTCCCAGCAGCCGTACCGGCCGCAGCCGCAGAGCCGCTGCGGCGAGCCGAGCGCAATGTGGCCCACCTCCCCGGCGAAACCGGCTGCGCCACGGACGATTCGGCCGTCCACGATCATGCCGGCGCCCACCCCGACGGCACCCGCCAGGTACACCAGGTTCTGCGTGCGTGGTGCGTCGCCGACCGCGTAGTGCGCGATCGCGCCCATGTTCGCGTCGTTGTCCACGCCGATTCGGGCATCGTTCCACTGCAACCGCCCCATCAGCGTGTGCACGATGTCCACGTCGCGCCAGTGCAGGTTGGGTGCCAGGGCGAGCATCCCCGCGTCGGCGTCGATCAGACCGGGAATCGCCAGGTGCAGGCTCTGCACCTGGTCCACCCGGCTGGCTGCCTCGACGACCAGGGCCCGTGCCACGTCCGCGACCTCGCCGAGTGCGCGGGCGGGGCCCAGTTCGGCCATCGACCGGCCGATGCGTTGCCGGGCCAGCACCCGACCGCGCAGGTCGAGCACCATGCCACCGATGTAGTCGACCTGTAGCTCCATGCCCAGGAACCGCACCCCGTCCGGGTCGAGTTCGACCGTGCGGCCCGGACGACCCATTCCGCTGCGCTCGACCGTGCCCTCCCGGACCAGCCCGCGTTCGATCAGCTCGGCCACCAGGCTGGACACGGTGGCCTTGGTCAGACCGGTGTCCTCGGCGAGCCGGGCGCGGGAACGGGCTCCGCCGACCGACAGGTTGCGCAGCAGTAGCGACAGGTTGAGCCGCCGGACGGTGGCCTGATCGGCGGGGCTCGATCCGGCGCTGGATCGGACGGCGATCGGCACTGACCAACCCTTCGCGAGACGTGGAGACCCGATTGTTCCAGGAGCAACAGCCGGCCCGACCGACGAGGCTGCCGGCCGGCCCCCGTTTTGCGGCGGCGCGGTGCCAGGCGTCGACGGTCAGCGGCCGGCGCTGGCCCGCCGTCGACGGCTGATCGCGTCGACGCTGGCCGCCAGCAGCAGCACCAGACCGGTGACGATGTACTTGATATAGGCCTGCAGGCCCAGTAGACCGAGCCCGTTGTCGATCACCGCGATGACCAGGCCGCCGATGATCGCGTCCCTGGCCTTGCCCTTGCCGCCGAACAGCGACGTCCCGCCGATGACCGCGGCGGCCACCGCATACAGGAGGGTGTTGCCGGCACCGGCGTCCGGGGTCACCGAGTTCAGCCGGGAGGCCGCGATGATGCCGGAGGTGACCGCCATCGCGGAGCTGATCACGAAGCAGGCGATGGTGATCTGCCCGACCCGGATGCCCGCGCGACGGGCGGCCTCGGCGTTCCCCCCCACCGCGTACACATGCCGCCCGAAGGCCGTGCGGTTCTGCACGAAGGTCCAGAAGACCAGCAGCACAGCGACGATCGGCGCGATCCAGGGGATGCCCTCGAGCACGATGGTGCCCTTGGACCGGTTCTGGGAGAGCAGGAACGTGGCGCCAAGCAGTAGCACGGCGATCACGACGATCCGCAGCATGATCACTTGCAGCGGAGGTGTGACCAGGCTGGCTGCCCGCCGCCGTTGGTAGACCAGCAGGTTGATGGCGGCATACGCGGCAATGGCGGCGATCACCACGATCCAGCCGAGGGTCACCGGCATGTTGCCGTTGGAGATCGCGACGATCACATCATTGTTGATCGGCACCGTTCCCCCGGTGCCGATGATCCACAACAGGACACCCTGGTAGGCCAGGAACGTCGCCAGGGTCACGACGAACGACGGGATCCCGACGGCCGACACCAACAGACCGGTGAAGATACCCATCACCACGCCGACCGCCAGGGCGATGAGCACCGTCACGTACCAGGGAAGTCCGTTGAGCAGCATCTCCGCCATGACGCCGGCACCCACGCCGCCGATGACGCCCGCGGACAGGTCGATGTGGCCGAGCAGCAGGACGAACCCGATGCCCATCGCCAACACGCAGATCGAACCGGCCTGGGTGAGCAGGTTCGCCAGGTTGAAGGTGGAGAGGAAGGTGCCGGGCGAGGCGATGGTGAACACCACCAGCAGCACCAGCAGACCGAGAATGGCCGGGAGAGAACCCACGTCGCCGGCCCGAAGCTTGTTCAGGTAGCTCTGCCAGTACTCACCCAGCGACACCGGGCCGGCCGCGTCCCGCGCGAACATCGCCCTGGCCTCGACGTCGTCGACCTTCTTGACCAATTTGTCTGTCATGTTGCGTTTCCCGCCCTCACCGCGCGATGTCGACTGGTGCCCGGCCAGGAGACCCGCCTGCCCGCCCGGGTTCGGTCATGCCGACTTCTCCGCCACTGCCTTGGACAGCCCGATGTCGCCCGAGCGGCCGCTGGTGATCAACTCCACGATCTGGCCCGTGGTGACGTCGTCGGCCGGCACGTCGGCGGCCACCCGACCCAGGTACAGCGCGGTCACCCGATCGCTGACCTCCTTGACGTCGTTCATGTTGTGGCTGATCAACAACACGCCGAGGCCGTTGTCGGCCAGCCGGCGAACCAGGTCGAGAACCTGCCGGGTCTGTGCGACACCCAAAGCGGCCGTGGGCTCGTCGAGCATGACCACCTTGGAGTTCCACAGCACCGACTTGGCGATGGCCACGGTCTGCCGTTGTCCACCCGACAGGCTGGAAACCAACTGCCGGACCGACGCCACGGTGCGCACCGACAGGGCGGCGAGGGTGTCCCGGGCCTTGATCTCCATCTGGCCCTCGTCCAGCACGATCCCGGCCTTGGGTTCGCGACCCAGGAACATGTTCTGCACGATGTCGAGGTTGTCGCACAGCGCAAGGTCCTGGTAGACGATCTCGATGCCCAGGGCGGCGGCGTCCCTCGGGTTGGACACGTGGACCTGCCGGCCCTCGAAGATGTAGTCGCCACTGTCTATCCCGTGGATACCGGCGACACACTTGACGAGGGTGGACTTGCCGGCACCGTTGTCACCGACCAGTGCGGTCACCTGGCCGGGGTAGATCTTCAGGTCGACACCGTGCAGCACCTGCACCGCACCGAAGCTCTTGTTCACCCCCCGCAGTTCGAGGATGGGGTCGCTGGGCTGCGTCATCGGCCACTCCTTTGATTCCGGACGCGAGGGCTACCACGACTGCGCTCCGGGCCCGGACGACGGCGTGTCGTCCGGGCCCGGGAGCATCACTGCGTCAGCTGATGCCCGCCTCGGTGCAAGCAGCGGCGAAGTCGGCCGTGCAGACCTCGGCAGCGGTGGCGCCGCCGGCGTCGATCACGGTCTTGACGTTCGCCTTGGTGATCGTCTCCGGGGTCTCCAGGATCGCGGCAACCTCCCGGTTGCCCTGGGTGTCCTGAACCGTGCCGGTGGTCTGCGGAGTCTCACCCTTGGCAAGTGCGATCGCGACCTCGGCCAGGGCAGCGGCCTCCTTGTTGGTGTCCTTGAAGACCGTCATGCACTGGTCACCGGCGAGGATGTTCTGCAGGCCCTGCACCGTCGCGTCCTGCCCGGTCACCGGGATTTGCACGCCGTTCTTCTTGTTGATCGCGATGGCCGCGTTGCCCAGGCCGTCGTTGGCCGCGAGCACGCCGTCGATCTGACCGCCCTGAGCCGTGTACATCTGCTCGTAGATCACGCCCGCCTGCTGGTTGTCCCAGTCGGGTACGGCCTGCTCGGCGACCACGGTGTAGTTGGTCATCGGGTTGAGCACCGAGTGCGCGCCCTGCGAGAACGACGTGGCATTGGAGTCCGATGGTGAGCCGTTCAGGTAGACGATCTTCTTGTCGCCGCTGCCCAGGCAGTCGGCCAAGCCCTGACCCTGCAGCTCGCCGACCTTCACGTTGTCGAAGGAGACGTAGTAGTCCGCACCGCCGCCCAGGGTCAGCCGGTCGTAGTCGATGGTCTGCACACCCTGGCTGGCCGCCTTCTTCTCGATCGCCGCACCGGACTCGTTGTCCAGGTTGACGATGGCCAGCACGGTGGCGCCGTTGGCGATCATCTGGTCGGCGATGGTGGCCATGGCGGCCTTGTCACCATTGGCGTTCTGGATGTCGAACTCGACCCCGGCGGCCTGGAATGCCTTCTCCAGTGCCGGCCGGTCCTGAGTCTCCCAGCGGGCGGAGGACTTGGTGTCGGGCAGGATCACGCCGACCTTGCCGCTGACCGCGGCGCCGCCGGCCGATTCGCTGGCCGCCGCACTCTCGGTACCGGAAGCAGCGGCCGATGTGGTTCCGGACGAGCTGGAGCTCGACCCACAGGCGGCCAGCAGCAGCGCGCCGGCTGCCACCATTCCGACGATCGCAGGGGACTTCAAGCGCATGAACAGTTCCTCTCCATTGAGGTCCGACCGGCCGGGCGGCCGTCGGTCGTAGGCAGGGAGCCGCATCGGCGGGGTTCGCCGAACGGCGCACGATCCGGACGGGGGTTCGTGCGCTAGTACGGTGGTCACACAAACTATTGAGCCTGACTTGCCATGTCAATCAACGCGATGGTCACAGTTTGGTAAGTCTCCCAACGAAGTCGCTTCGTCGATTCGCCATGAGAGTGAACGGTGGTGAACCGCCGTGACCGCCCACCCGATCGGCGGACGGGAGCGATTCCACCATCCGGCGGTACGGCCTTGCGCCAGGCCGCTAGTACGAATGCCCCGACCCGCGAGCGCTCACCGATCCGGTGACGATCTGAATCCCGGCGGAGGTGCCGATCAGGTCCGCCCCCGCCGCGAGCAGGGACCGGGTCTGTTCGAGCGTCCGCACCCCACCGGAGGCCTTCACCCCCATCGATGCCGGCACGGACCGGCGCAGGTACCCGATGGAGGCCGGGTCGGCAATACCGACCGAGAACCGGGAGGCGATGGCGACGAACGCGGCGCCCGCGTCGACGGCGGCCGTCACCGCGAGTTCCCGCTGACGTCCGTCAAGGAGCGGCAACTCGAGCATCAGCTTGACCCCGACCGGCTGTGCCGCGGCCACCACCGCAGCCAGGTCGTCGGCGAACTCGGTCACCCGACCGGACAGGAGAAAGCCCACGTTGACGGTGGCGTCCAGCTCGTCGACCCCGGCGTCGAGCAATGCCTCGACCTCGGACACCCGAACCGAGGTGGGCGCGGAGCCGTGCGGGAAGTCCACGATGGACCCGATCCTGGCCGCGACGCCGCGTAGTTCGCTGCGCGCCACGGGCACCCAGCACGGCGGGACGATGGCCGCGTCGAACCCGTATTCGAGCGTCTCGGCGATGTGCATGCGCACCTGCCGATCGGTGATGGCCTGGCCGATCAGGGTGTGCTGGATCCGTCCGGCCAGCTGCGCGGGCGGCAGCACCAACGCCGGATGGGTGGCGCTCGCCGGATCTGCCGTCAGGTCGGGCCGCACGCGGCAAGTGTGGCACCGGCGGCGGATCCGTGCCGGGCCGGCGGTCTGCGGTCACGTCGAGGGCGCTGCGTCGCCCTTGACGGTCGGTGGCATGCTGCATCCCGGACGTCGCACCTCGGCCCCCGGTCATGCCGTGGTGGCCCGCGTCACGGGAAGGGGACCGGTGAGCGCATCGGCAACGGGACTGGCAGGCGACGGACTGGACGCAGGGGCGGCCACGAGGCGCCCGGCGACGGCGGTGATCGTCGCGGTGCTGGCGCTCTGTGGCACGGCGGTGGCGTTGCAGCAGACGATGGTGGTGCCGCTGCTGCCCGAGTTTCCCGCCATCCTGGGCGTCAGCGCGGACGACGCCTCCTGGCTCGTCACGGCCACCCTGCTGACCAGCGCGGTGGCCACACCGGTGATGTCCCGACTGGCCGACATGTTGGGCAAGCGGCTGATGATGGTGGTCTGCATGATCGCCATGACCGTCGGATCGGTGCTTGCGGCCGTGTCGTCCGTCTTCGTGCTGGTCATCGTGGGTCGGGCGTTCCAGGGCTTCGCCGCTGCGCTGATCCCGATCGGGATCAGCATCATGCGCGACGAACTACCAAGGGAGAAGGTCAGTTCCGCGGTCGCGCTGATGAGCGCGACGCTGGGTATCGGCGGTGCGCTGGGCCTGCCGCTGGCCGGGATCGTGTCCGAGAACCTCGGCTGGCACGCGAACTTCTGGTTGTCGGCGGTGGTCGGCGTGCTGCTGCTCGCCGCGATCTTGCTGGTCATCCCCGAATCGCGGGTCCGCACCGGCGGGTCGTTCGACTACCTGGGCGCGGTTCTGCTGTCGATCGCGCTGACCGGACTGCTGCTGGTGGTCTCCAAGGGCGGCGCCTGGGGGTGGCGCAGCGAGCAGGTCATCGTGCTGTTCCTGATTGCGGTGGGCGCGTTGGCCGCGTGGGTGCCGTTCGAGCTCCGGGTCGGACAGCCGCTGGTCGATCTGCGTACGTCGGCGCGACGTCCCGTGCTGCTGACGAACATCGCGTCCGTGCTGCTCGGATTCGCCATGTTCGCGAACCTGTTGCTGACCACTCAGGAGCTGCAACTGCCGGAGGCAACCGGGTACGGGTTCGGCCTGCCGGTGATCACGGCGGGGTTGGCGATGGTGCCCTCCGGCCTGGCCATGGTGCTCTTCGCGCCGGTGTCCGGCGGAATGATCAACCGGTTCGGTGGCCGGATCACCCTGATCGTCGGCGGTCTGGTGATGGCGATGGCGTACGTCGCCCGGGTGTTCCTTTCCGGCAACCTGACCGCAGTGATCGTCGGGTCGACCCTGGTCAGCATCGGCACCGCGATCTCCTACGCGGCGATGCCGACGTTGATCATGGCATCGGTACCGATCACCGAGACGGCCAGCGCGAACGGGTTGAACACGCTGCTGCGCGCGATCGGCACGTCGACCTCCAGTGCGGCGGTGGCCGCCGTCCTGGGCACGGTGACGATCACGGTGGGCTCGATCACCGCGCCGGCGTTCCAGGCTTTCGAGGACGTGTTCTGGGCCGCCGCGACGGCCGCCCTGCTGGCCTGCGCGGTGGCCTGGTTCATCCCGCGCAGATCGTCGTTCGGCCCGGCCGCCGCAGGTGAACCTTCCACGGTCCGGACCCCGGCCGGTGTCAGCGCCGGCGACAGCCGGGACGTGGTGCTGCGCGGGCGGATCCGCACGGCGGGCGGCGGGGCCCCCTACCCGTCGGTGGTCACCGTGGTCACCACTGACGGCGATCCGGTCGACTGGAGCCGCGCCGATCACGAGGGCCGGTATTCGATCGCGCTGCCCGGTCCGGGCAGCTACCTGGTGCTGGCCAACGCCCAGGGGTGGTCCCCGCGGGCACAGGTGATGACCTTCGCCGGAAGGTCCGAGATGACCGGGATGACCGACGTCACGCTCACCGATCAGTTGACCTTGTCGGGTCGGGTGACCAGGGACGACCAGCCGGTTCCGGGGGCGCTGATGTCGCTGTCCGAGGTGACCGGTGCGCCGGTCTGCTCGCTGGAGGCCGACGCCGAGGGTCGCTGGTGCATGCCGTTGCCACCGCCCGGCCGGTACGTGCTCACCGTGCTGGCCCGGGATTCGTGCACCGCGACCGCCCGCAAGGTCGTGGTGGACGTCCGGTCCAAGCAGGTCGACCTGGCGATCCCGGAATCCGGATGACCCCGCGTACCGTACGTCAGCTCACCCGATGCACGGCCGCCTCGATGACGAGCCCGGCCGCCCAGGCGCGGGCGCGGGGGATCTCGCCCTCCACCAGCGGTCCCTCGACGTCCGCCACACGGAACGTCTGGGTGCCGATGATCGCGGCCCCGCGGTCACGGAGCCGGCGGGCCGCGGCGCGGGCCGCCGAGCCGGGCAGCCGAGGACGGGAGATCTTGGTGTCGAAGGTGGCGGTCGGCTGACCCTTGGGCAGGTGCGCACGCTCGATCCATTCGCGGACGCCGTCCCCGTCCGAGATCGGTTGGGCACCACCGAGCCGCCGGCCGGCCTCGGCCCGTGTCTGATGCTTCGGCAGGCCGAACGCGTGGGTGGGGGCACCGACCACCAGCAGGTCAACGGGCGGCGTCGACTCGGACGGAGCCGATCCCGCGTCCTCCAGATCCACGACGGCGCCGCAGGCGGCCAGCCCGTCGCCGATGGCCAGCGCGACGTCACGGGTATTGCCGAACATCGATTCGTAGACGACCAGGGCACGCATGACCGTTCATCCCCTTCGGCTCCCGTTCGGCTCATCCGGTTCGGCACCGTGGTGTGTCGGACCCAAGGGTGCCCGGGTCGACGGCGTCCGGCCAGAGCCGAAGGTCCCCCTCTCGCCGGTCGATCCCGTCCGTGCCAGGCTCCCCGGCATGCGCATCCTGTCGATCCAGTCGTCGGTGGCCTACGGCCATGTCGGCAATTCGGCGGCGGTCTTCCCGCTGCAGCGGTTGGGACACGAGGTGATCGCGGTGAACACCGTGCACTTCTCCAACCACACCGGCTACGGCGCCTGGCGGGGGCTGGTGATGGACCCGGCGGTGATCGCCGACGTCATCGAGGGCGTCGCCGAACGGGGCGCGTTGCGGCCGGTGGACGCCGTGCTCAGCGGATACCAGGGCTCGCCCGGTGTCGCCGAGGTGGTGCTGGACACCGTCGCCCGGGTCCGCGCCCTGCACCCCGCCGCCGTGTACTGCGCCGACCCGGTGATGGGTGACGTCGGGCGGGGGATGTTCGTCCTACCCGGGGTGCCCGAGCTGATCCGAAACCGGGTGGTGCCGGCCGCGGATGTGCTGACCCCCAATGCGTTCGAGCTGTCCTACCTGGCGTTCGGCGGTGATCCGGGGTCGGTGCAGACCCATCGGGTGGCCTCGCTCGTGGACCTGCTGGAGGCGATTGACGCGGTCCGCTCGATGGGACCGCGGACAGTCCTGGTCACCTCCGTGCGGGGTTCGGTGGTGCCGGCCGGCCAGATCGGCATGGTCGCCGTCGACGACTCCGGCGCGTATCTGGTGCGTACACCGGAGCTGCCGCTGTCGGTGAACGGTGCCGGTGACGTCACCGCCGCGCTGTTCCTGGCCCACCTGTCTCACGGCGTGTCCACGGCGCTGGCCCGGGTGGCGTCGTCGGTCTACGGGATCCTGGCGGCGACGCACATCGCGGGGTCGCGGGAGATCGCGCTGATCGCCGCGCAGGACGTCGTGGCCGATCCACCCACGGAGTTCCCGGTCGAGCGCGTGCGCTGACCGTTCGTTTCGCGCCGGCCGGGATCAGGGCCGGTCCGAACGGCGGCCGAGCCGCGCCCCGATACGCACCCCCACCAACACCCCTATCAACATCGACGATGCGCCGACGGCGGCCGCGGCGGTCAGCTCCCAGGCTCCGGCCCTGCGGGGGGGCGCGACGGTCGCGTATGCCGGCGCCGGGAGTGCCGCCGGGGCGCCGGCGGGTGCCGCCGGGATCTGGGCAGGTGCCGCCGCGGCGGGCACGAGGGCCCTGTCGACGGCGGCGAAGAACGCGTCGGCGGTTCGCCGCGCCACCGCGCCGAGCACCCGCTGGCCGACGCCGCCGACCATGCCGCCGACGATCGCCTCCGCGTCGTAGTCGACCCGGGTGAGCGCGTCCCCGAGGTCGGTCAGCGTGACGGCGACGGTGGTGTCGATCGTGCCCGGCGCGCCTGCCCCGGACGCCCGCAGCGTCAACGACCGTGGCGCGACCTGATCGGCGAAGGACACCTCCCCGGCATAGGTGCCCTTGATGGACGCCACACCGAGCGTCACTGCGAGCCGGAACCGGTCCGGCGTCACCGGCACGAGCCCCTCGCAGCCCGGGATCACCTGCGCCAGCACATCCGGATCGGTGATCGCCCCCCACACCCGCTCCGGCGGCGCGTGCAGCACCGAACTGCCGGTGACCTTCATCGTCCGGATCCCTCCGCTGATCGACGCAGATGGAACAGCTCGCTCGGAGACAACGGCATGCGGTCGACGGTCACGCCGGTGGCGTCCTCCACCGCGGCGGCGATCACCGCGGACACCGGGATCACCCCGGCCTCACCGGCGCCCTTGATGCCCAAGGGGTTCAGCGGTGACGGCGTCTGCTGGTGACCGAGCTCGATCCGCCCGGGCAGTTCGGTGACGTACGGCATCAGGAAGTCCATGAACGATGCATTGCGCAGCTGGCCGTACTCGTCGTAGTCGAGCGTCTCGTACAGGGCACCCGCAATGCCCTGCGCCACGCCGCCGTGCACCTGACCCGCCACCAGCATCGGGTTGATCAGCGTGCCGCAATCGTGCACCACGCAGTACTTCTCGATGCCGATCTCGCTGGTATCCGGGTCGATCTCGACGATCGCCGCGTGCATCCCGGAGGCGAACGTGCAGCGCGGCGGTGAGTAGTAGTCTCGCGATTCCAGCCCGGGGGAGTCACCCTCGGCGACCGGGGGCCGGTCGGGATCGGCCGGCCGGGCGAACTGGGTGGCCGCCTTGGCCGCGTCGTCGAAGGCGTAGCGCAGCGGGTTGGAAAGCACCGAGACCTGGCCCAACGGGATCGATGCCGTCGGGTTGCCGCGGACCGACACGACCCCGTCCACGATCTCCAGGTCGGCCTCGCTGGCCTCCAGCGCATCGGCCGCCACCCGCAGCGCCTTCGCCTTCACCGCACGCGCGGCCAGGGCGACCGCCGAGCCGGACATCACGGCGGCACGCGAGGCGAAAGTTCCCACTGCGTAGCCGAAGCGGCGGGTGTCGCCGGACGTGACCCGGACCTGATCGAACGGCACGCCCAGCTCGTCGGCGACGATCTGGGCGAACACCGTCTGATGGCCCTGCCCCTGCGACGTCAACCCGATGGCGACCTCGACGGTACCGTCGGTGAGCACCTGGATGTGCGCTCCCTCGTACGGACCGGGACCGGTTCCTTCGACGTAGCAACCGATTCCGATGCCCAGCAACCTGCCCTCCGCGGCCGCCTGCGCCTTGCGTGCGGGGAAGTCGTCCCAACCGACCATCCGCTTGATCATCTCCAGCTGCGCCGGATAGTCGCCGGAGTCGTAGATCAGCGGCCGGCCGTCCTGGAAGGTCATGTGCTGGTCGAACGGGAACTCGTCGGGCTGGATGAGATTGGCGGCCCGCACTGCCGTCCGGTCCAGACCGAGCGTCTGCGCGATCTTGTCCATGGTCCGTTCCATCGCGAACACGCCCTGCGGGCGACCGGCGCCCCGGTAGGGCGTCACGATCACCGTGGTCGTGTACATGGAGTGGAACTCGACCCGATAACTGCCCGGCTTGTAGGGCCCCAGCAACTGGGTGGAGGTGACGATCGGGCAGATGATCCCGTAAGGCGTGTAGGCGCCGTTGTCGTGCCAGAACTTCACGTCGAGCGCGAGAATCCTTCCGCTGTCGTCGAATCCGACGTCGATGTGCTGCTGCTGTCCGCGCTCGTGAGCGGAGGAGACGAAGTGCTCTCGGCGGTCCTCGGTCCATTTCACCGGGCGTCCCAGCCGCATCGCGGCCATCGGCACCACGATCTCCTCCGGCCAGGGATGCATGATCTTGACCCCGAACCCGCCGCCGACGTCGGGCGCGATCACCTCGACCTTGGGCAGCGGCAGGCTCAACTTCGCCGCGATCGCCGCGCGCACCGACGTGGCGGTCTGGGTGGCGGAATGGACGCGAAGGCTCCGGTCGTCCGAGTCCCACCGGGCGTGCACCGCCTTGCCCTCCAGCGGCATCGAGCATGAACGGCTGATCGCCAGCTCGAAGTCCAGCCGGTGCGGCGCGTTCCGCATCGCCACGTCGACGTCACCGACCTGCTGGACGAGATGCGCGGCGACGTTGTCGGGAAGGTCCTCGTGCACCCGGTGCTGCGCGGCCCTGGACGCGTCCAACCCCACCACCGCAGGCAGCCGCTCGTAGTCGATCACGATCCTGGCTGCCGCATCCTCGGCCAGGTAACGATTCTCGGCGACCACCATGGCAATCGGTTCGCCCACGTGGTGCACGACGCCGTTGGCGAGTGCGTATCCGGTGCGTCCGGCGTGCAGGGCCGGGTGCGGAATCAGGATCGGCAGCGGCTCGGCGGCGGGACCGTCGAGGTCCTCGTAGGTATAGATGGCAACCACACCGTCCACGTCCAGCGCCGCGGTCACGTCGATATCGAGGATGCGGGCGTGGGCGTGCGGTGACCGGACGAACGCTGCCTCGAGAGTACCTGTGCCGACACCGATGTCGTCCGTGTAACGGCCGTTTCCGGTGATCAGCCGGCGGTCCTCGACCCGCCGGATCGGCGCGCCCACATATCGGGTGACCATCAGGACCGCTCCCTGGCCAACTCGGCCGCCCGCAGAACGGCATCGACGATGTTCTGGTATCCCGTGCAGCGGCAAAGGTTTCCGGCGATCATCGCGATCGCCTGATCCCTGGTGGGATCGGGATTGTCGGACAGGCCGGCGGTGATCGTGGTGAGGAACCCCGGCGTGCAGAAACCGCATTGCAGGGCGTGACACTCACCGAACGCCTGCTGCACCGCAGACAGATCGTCGCCGGCGGCCAGTCCTTCGACGGTGGTGACGGCGCGGCCGCGGACGGAGATCGCGAAGATCAGGCACGAGCGCACGGGCCGGCCGTCCAGCAGCACCGTGCATGCCCCGCACACGCCGTGTTCGCAACCCACGTGGGTGCCGGTCAGACCCAGGTCGTGGCGCAGGAAGTCGGACAGTGTGCGACGCGCCACCGCGGAGTGGCAGTGGCGGACGCCGTTGACGGTGAGCGTGATGTCATACCGCTGCTCCGGGCTCATGCGGCCCGGTCCTGTGCGGCGCAGATCGCCTGGGCGCCCGCTCGGATCGTCAGCACCCGGGTGAGCTGGCGCCGGTAGTCGGCCGTGGCGTGCAGGTCGGTGACCGGATCGACCGCACCGGACGCCTGCTCGGCCGCGTCCCGCGGATCGGACCGCCAGGCCTGGGTGAGGTCGACGACCACCGGCACCTCGGCGACCGAAAGGTAACCGCAGCGCAGTCGTCCGAGCTCGCCGCCGGCGGTGAGTTCGGCGATCGCGGCCACCCCGCACAGCGCGTAATCACCGTTCCGTCGGGCGATCTCGGTGAAGGCGGTGCCTGCACCCGGTGGCAGTGCGGGCAGGTGCGCGGCGACCGCCAGCTCGTCGGCGGCCAGCGAACTGGTCAACGGCCCCAGGAAGAGGTCCCGGGCGGCGATGGTTCTCGATCCCGCGGCGGACCGCGCGGTGATGGTGCCGCCGGTGACCGCGAGCACAGCGGTGAGTTCCCCGGCCGGATCGGCGTGCACGAGGGAGCCGACGCTGGTGCCACGATTGCGGATCGTCGGATGGGCCACCCAGCGCAGCGCCTGCCGCAGCAGCGGCTGGACGCGGGCGACGTCGTCGTCGTGCTCCACCCGGGAGTGCCGGGCCAACGCACCGACGGTGACGCCCGCCGGGGTGACGTCCACCGTGTCGAGTTCGAGCACCCCGTTGATGTCCACCAGATGGGCCGGCTGGGTGAGCCGCATCGCCAGCAGGGGGATCAACGACTGACCACCGGCAAGCACCTTGGCATCCGTCCCGTGCTCGGCAAGCAGGGACACCGCGGCCCCGACATCCTCCGGGCCGTGCCAGACGAACGGCGCGGGCTTCATCCCCCGATCTTTCCCCAGCCTCCGGTGCGGCGCAGCCCGCCGTCGATCCCGGGCTCGGGGCCCGGTCGAAGGGCGACAATGGGCGGGTGCTCGATCCCGGTGGCGGTCGTGCGGTCGCAGCGTCGGCGCTGGCCGACCTGTTGACCGGTCCGGACCGGACCGGCGTCGTGGTCGGCGCCGGGCGCCGGGCAGTGGTCGTCGACGTCCGGTCCGAGATCGGGCCGTGTTGCGTATGCCTGCTGGACGCCGGTGCGCCGCGCCTGCCCAACGGCGTCCAGCCGGTCACCGCGCTGGCCGACGTACCCGCCGGGACCACGGTGATCGTCGGCGGCGGCGTCATCCGGTCGAGCGGGCTGCGGGTGCAGGTGGTGCGGTGGTGGCGCAGCCGGGTACCGGTGATCCGTCCTTCTGCAGCGGGGTTGCGGACGGTCGCCGCATCGGTGGCCGACGCCGACCTGGGGGTGCCGCGCGGCCCCGTCACGGCGCTGTCGGATGCGTTGACGTCGACGGACCCCACCGTGTGGACGACGGCGGTCGACGGGCTGGTCGGTCTGGGGACGGGCACGACGCCCGGCGGCGACGACATCCTGGCCGGTGCCTGCGTCGGGCTGCATGCCGCCGGACGTCGCGATCTCCTCGATCGGCTCGCCGCCGCCGGGCCGGCCGACGCCCGGGGGCGGACCACGGCGCTGTCCGCGGCGCTGTTGGCCCTGGCCGTGCGCGGCGAGGCCTGCGGCGAGGCGCTGACCCTGCTTCGGGCCCTGCATGTCGCGGGCCGCACCCCCGGCGAACTGCGCGCCGTCGGGCGCGCGGTGGACCGGTTACTGTCGGTCGGTCACACGAGCGGCGCGGACCTGGCGACGGGCCTGCTGCTCGGTCTTGCTCAGCGTGACCCGGGTTGACTCGGCTCGACACGGTCGGCCGGTGGCGGAGCCGCCGGGGACGGGAGGCACGATGACCGTGGGCGTCGAGCATGTCGAGGTCCGTCGCGGCGCCTACCACGATTCCGTCGCTCTGCTCCGAGTGTCAACGGCGGCGGCCGCGGTGGCCGGGGTCCAGGCCGCGCAGCTGGCGATGGCCACCCCGCTGAATCTGGAACTGGCTGCGTCGCTGGGCTTTTCGATCCCCAGTGGGACGTCGCCGAACGACCTGCTGATCACCCTGCGAGCCGCCGACGAGGCCGTCCTGCGGGCCGCGCTGGCGGCGGCCGAGCGGGCGCTGACCGCCCGCGCCGGCGCCACCACCGACGATCCGGGCCGGGTGATGCACCGGACCGTCGGGGCTGCCGCTCGAAGGCACTCCGACGCCGGCGTCGTGCTGCTGTCCGTGCCCGGGCCCGCGGTACTCGGGGAGGCGCTCGACGCGGTCGAGGCCGGGCGGCACGTGATGATCTTCTCGGACCACGTGCCGGTCGTCGACGAGGTGGTCATCAAGCAGGCCGCCTCGGCGGCGGGGGTGCTGGCAATGGGCCCGGACTGCGGCACCGCGTTGCTGGGGGGCGTCGGGCTGGGGTTCGCGAACGTGCTGCGGGCGGCCGGTCCCGGACCCGGGGTCGGCATCGTGGCCGCATCGGGCACCGGCGCGCAGCACCTGTCCTGCCTGCTCGACGACGCCGGCGTGACCGTGACCCAGGTGCTGGGCGTCGGAGGTCGGGACCTGTCCGCCGCGGTCGGTGCACGCAGCACCCTGGCGGCCCTGAGCGTGCTGGACGCCGACCCGGCCACCGACCACATCGTGTTGGTATCCAAGCCCGCCGACCATGCGGCGGCCGCGGCCGTCCGGGCACACGCCGCCGGCCTGACCACGCCGGTCGGCATGCTGGTGATCGAACCGGGCGCGCCGGACCTGACGGCCGGCGCCGAGCGACTGGCTGCCGAGCTCGGGATCGTCGCGCCACCGTGGCGGCGGTGGTCGCCGGCAAGGTCGCCCGGTGCCGCACCGTCCCGGCCGGGCCGGCTTCGCGGGCTGTACGCCGGCGGGACGCTGGCCGCCGAGGCGATGATCGTGCTGACCGCCGAGCTCGGGGACGTGCGTTCCAACATCCCGTTGCGACCCGACCTGGCCCTGCCGGGCGGTGCGGCAGCGGGCGGGGCACCCCGGCTCGCCGGGCTCGGCCACGTCGTGCTCGACCTGGGCGACGATGCGTTTACCGGCGGCCGGCCGCACCCGATGATCGACCCGACCCTGCGGCTGGCCCTGTTCGCCGCGCAGGCGACCGACCCCGACGTGTCCGTGCTCGTGCTGGACGTGGTGCTCGGGCACGGCGCGGATCCGGACCCCGCCGCCACCCTTGCCCCCGCGGTGCGGTCGGCGATCGCCGCCGCCCACACGGCCGGTCGGGCACTGGAGGTCGTGATCGCGCTGTGCGGCACCTCGGCCGATCCGCAGGACCGCGAGCGGCAGGGGCAGTCCCTGGCCGGGGCCGGTGCGTGGGTGTTCGCCTCCAACGCGGCGGCGGCACGGGCGGCCGCCGCGTTCGCCGGAGGCTCGGCCGGAGCCGCAGGCTCGATCAGCGGCCGGGACACCACGGCACACAGTGCCCCCGCCGACGCGGTGGGGCCATCCGACCGGCCGGGGCCGCCGGGTGGTCGGCGGCCGCCGAACACGGACCAGCCGATCCGGTCCAACCTGCTGACCGCGCCCGAGCAGGTGATCTGCGCCGGGGTGGAGATGCTCGCCGAGGCGCTGCAGGACCAGGCGGTCGAGGTCATCCGGATCGACCATCGCCCGGTGCGGGTCGACGCCGGCATCGGCGACGCGCTTCGGGCCGTGCTGGCCGACCCACGCCGGGCATCCGCGAACGACGTCGCCGCCCGGCGGATGCTCGACGTGCGCGCCGATCTGGTCGGCCTCCGGCCCGCCCGAGAGGCGCTGGGGCTTGCTCCCGGCGAGTTCTGCCACGCGGGCCCGCCGATCACCTTCGCCCGGGCGTCCGGGCCGCTCCGCGGCGCCCTGATCGGCGCCCTGATCTTCGAAGGCCTCGCCGCCGACCCGCCCGAAGCCGAGGCGAAACTATCTGCTGGCACAGGTATCTCGCTCATCCCCTGCCATGATCGGCACGCCGTCGGGCCGATGGCAGGCGTCATCTCGCCGTCGATGTGGCTGCTGGAACTGGCCGACCGAACGACCGGTGCCCGCGCGTTCTGTTCCCTGAACGAGGGGCTTGGCAAGGTGCTGCGCTACGGCGCCTACTCACCCGACGTGATCGAACGGCTGCGCTGGATGACCGAGGTTCTGGGTCCCGCGGTCCGGGACGCGGTCCGGACGACGGGAGCGGTGGACGTCACGGCGATCATCGGCCAGATGGTGCAGATGGGCGACGAGGGGCACAACCGCAACCGGGCCGGGACCCTCATGCTGCTCCGGGAACTGATGCCGGCCCTGATCACGTCGGGTCGACCGGCTGACGAAATCGCCGACGTGGTCCGGTTCATCGCCGGCAACGATCACTTCTTCCTGAACCTGACGATGCCCGCGGGCAAGCTGACCGCCGATGCGGCCGCCGGCGTGCCGGGCAGCACCATCGTCACCGCGATGTGCCGCAACGGCACCGACTTCGGCATCAGGGTGTCCGGGACCGGCGACGAGTGGTTCACCGGTCCGGCGCTGTATCCGGAGGGGCTGTACCTGCCGGGGTTCGGCCCGGGTGACGCCAATCCGGACATCGGGGACTCGGCGATCACCGAGACGATCGGCATCGGCGGGATGGCCATGGCCGCCGCCCCGGCGATCGTCCGGTTCGTCGGGGGCACCGTGCCCGATGCGCTGGCCGTGACCCGGCGCATGTACGAGATCACGCAGGCCGAGAACCCGGCCTTCGCGATCCCGGTGCTGGAGTTCCGCGGGGCACCGACCGGCATCGACGTGACCCGGGTGTTGCGCACCGGCATCCTTCCGCAGATCAACACCGGCATGGCCGGTCGAGTGGCCGGTACCGGTCAGGTGGGCGCCGGTCTGGTCACCCCACCCATCGAGTGCTTCGTGGCCGCCGTCCACGGGCTCGCGGCACGCGCCGCGTCAGCCGGTTGACCGCCGGGATTCCCGTCGACAGGGGGTCAGTCCGCGAACTCCCGGTACACCGTGAGCTCGACCCCGACGTCGGCGTCCCCGGTTGCGACCGGCATGGCCTCGGCCGCGGACGCCCGCATGGCCATCATCGGCCGCGGCACCCCACCGGCCGGCCGTTCGTCGATCCGGATCACCCGGCCGAGCGGGCGTCCGGCCAGCGCCGCGAGCTGCTCGGCCTTCGCCGCCGCATCGGCGAAGGCCGACTCGCGCGCTCGTTCGAGGGCATCCCGCGGGTGACCGGGGGTCAGCGTCACCCCGTCGATGCGTACCCCCTCGACGCCAAGCGTGGCGATGTCGGCCAGCAGCCGTTCTATCCCCTGCAGTCCGTCGCGGACCACGGTGAGGCGTTGCCCCGCCTGGTAGCCCACCACCTGTTGCCGGTTGCCGGCGTATTCGGTGCGCGGGCCAAGCGTCAGGTCGGACGTGCGCACCGACCGGGCGTCGACCCCGTCGTCGGCGAGCACGGTGAGCAGTCGAGTGGCGGTCGACGAGGCCACCGTCCAGGCGTCACCCGGTTCGGCCCGGACCACCTCGACCGCCAGCGAGATCGACACCCGATCGACCGTGGCCGATGCGGTGCCGTGCCCGACGACGGTGATCCCCTGGAGGTGCGCGGATGCAGTCATCCGATCAGTGTGCCCGCTTCCCACCGGGCAGGAGCGCGGTCGGCGGCCGTTGCGACCGGGTTACGCTCTCGGCGGGATGCAGCCGACCGGCTGCCCGTCCTCCCGATCCGACATCGTGCGCTCCCGGCACGGTGGGCCCGAGAGGGCACGGCTGGTTCGACGATGGCGGTATCGGGCACGACTCCCGTGACGTCCCGGAACCCGCCCATTGGAGGTTCGATCATGGCCCTGGCCGCCAAGCTCCGTCGTGCTCCCGTCCGCCTGACCACCGGCGCCTTCATCCTGAATTCGGGGATCAACAAGCTGTCCGCCGACGAGGGCACCGCCGCCTTCCTGCAGGGCACGGCGGCCGGCACGTTCCCGGCGGTCAAGGGGATGGATCCGAAGCAGTTCACCAAGGTGCTGGCCGCCGCCGAGATCACCGTCGGGGCCGCCCTGGTGCTGCCGATCGTGCCGGCCGGGCTGGCCGGCCTCGCCCTTCTGGGATTCGGCGGAGCGCTGACGGCGATGTACGTGCGCAACCCGGCGTGGCACGACAAGTATCTGCGGCCCACCGCCGAGGGAACCGGCTACGCCAAGGACGTCTGGCTGCTCGGCGCGGGTCTCGGGCTGCTCCTCGACGCCGCACGCAGCAAGTCGGAGCGCACCACCGCCGAGTAGCCCGTCACCCGGCCAGGTCCGCGAACCGTGAGTAGTGCAGTTGGTGCGCCACCGCGATCGTGGTCGTCGGGCCGTTGCGGTGCTTGGCGATGATCAGATCCGCCTCACCGGCGCGCGGGTCGTCCGCCTCCCACGCATCCGGACGATGCACGAGGATCACCATGTCCGCATCCTGCTCCAGGGATCCCGATTCGCGCAGGTCCGAGAGCATCGGCCGCTTGTCGTTCCGCTGCTCCGGGCCTCGGTTGAGCTGGCTGATGGCGATCACCGGCACCTCGAGCTCCTTGGCCAGCAGCTTCATCTGCCGGGAGAACTCGCTGACCTCCTGCTGCCGGGACTCGACCCGTTTGCCCGACGTCATCAGCTGTAGGTAGTCGACCACGATCAGCTTCAGGTCGTGTCGCTGCTTGAGGCGTCGCGCCTTCGCACGGATCTCCATCATCGTCATGTTGGGCGAGTCGTCGATGAACAAGGGGGCGTCGGAGATCTCCGACATCCGGCGAACGATCTTCTGCCAGTCCTGCTCGCTCATCGTGCCCGCCCGCATGTGCGAGAGCCGGATTCCGGCCTCGGCTGACAGCAGCCGCATGGTGATCTCGTTCTTGCTCATCTCCAGCGAGAAGATCACGGCCGCCTGACGGTTCCGCACAGACGCGTGCCGGGCCACGTCCAGGGCGAGGGTCGAGTTGTGCGTGGGCACCATGGCCCGGCCGGCTAGGTAGAGGTGGTCGGCGTTGTCGACCTGCACGCAACGGACCGGCACGCTGGGCACCGGGCGCACGTCGACGACGAAATGGGTTTCGTGGTCGCGGTGCCATTCGACGTCGGCCGAGCAGACCTTGCGGGGCAACCGGGTGAGCCCGGTGCGTGACCGGACGACGATCTCCCACACAGGCGGTCGCGGATGACCCTCATGGCTCAGATACCTCCGATGCATCGTGGTGGCGCACCCTTGCGCCGACAGCAGCTCGCGCAGCCCCCAGGCGAGCTCGACGTTGGCGGTGCGCCAGCGGTAACGCCCGTGCAGGTCGACCTCGCCGGCACGGTCCATGACTCCCTGCACCAATGCCGCCCGTTGCTCGGCCGATCCGCGCAGGTACGCCGATGGCACGTGCGTGCGTCGGTGCAGACCCAGCTCCAGCCACACCGGTTCGAGCCCGCACACCTCGAACCGGTCCGGCCGGGCACCGACCCGGACCTGCCAGCCGACCCGGTCGAACTCCTTCATCACCCATTCCCGGTCGATGGCGTCGCACCCGACCGCTCCCGGGGCGCCCGCGTCTGCGGCACCCAGTAGGTATCCGAGAACCCAGGGGTCGAGCGGGAGTTCGCGCTCGGCGACGGTCAGCGGCGCGCAGGTCGGGATGGCGTGGTTGAGGCGCGAACCGGCATAGACGGAGGCGGCAAGGTCGGCGGTGGTGCGGCAGCGCGGAAGGCCGGCGGCGTCCGGCGTGCGGGCCCGCTCCGGCCAGCCGAATCTGGCCCCGTCCCGCCCGGTCAGGGCGTCCCGACTCCCGGCGTCCCACGTGCGCCACTGATGCTCGGCGTCGGCCACGATGACCTCGCCGTCGGAGAACTCCACCTCGAAACACGGCCGGCCGTGCATGATCTCGGTGGCCGCGAGCACCGTCGTCGGTCGTCCGTCGGCGCCGATCAGCCGGTCCCCCACCGCCACCTCGCCCATCGTGGTCCACCCCGTCGGGGTGATCAGCGGGGTGTCGATGGCCAGCGCCTTGCCGATGCCAGGACGGGCAGCGACGATGATCATCTGGCCGGGGTGCAGACCGTTGGTCAGGTTGTCCAGGTCCGCGAACCCGGTTGGCACCCCGGCGGACCGCC
Organism: uncultured Actinomycetes bacterium; assembly: GCA_964476495.1. GTDB lineage: Bacteria > Actinomycetota > Actinomycetes > Mycobacteriales > Nakamurellaceae > Nakamurella. The sequence goes on from CAYZBB010000032.1 coordinate 44,092, forward strand.
CGCCCTGCGCGGCGATGGCATCGATCTCATCCATCGTCGGCTGGAGCAGCTCCTCCAGGATCACGTAGTCCTCGGAGGTGCGCCGCTCGGTGACGTCGTAGATTTCGGCCTGTGCCCGGTCGACGATCTCGTCGACCTCGCCGCCGCCCAGATCGCCGTCGTTGCCGCCGTAACCCAGCTGGACGATGCGGGTACCGGCCTCGACCAGCCGCCGCAGGATCGCCTTCTCCGCCACGATCTGCGCGTAGAAGGCGGCGTTCGCGGCGG
>CAYZBB010000033.1:0-9605 GCA_964476495.1 uncultured Actinomycetes bacterium
GATCGACGACGGTGTTGTGGCGGACCACAAGCCAAGCAGCAACATGCTGCCAGACTGCATCCAGTGCCCCCACTGCCGCCGGAAACTGGAGAAAGCCACCTGATGTACGGGAAGATCTACGAGTCCACGTTCACCGGATCGCTGGTCGGTTCTGGTGCCGTGGTGTTCGCGGTGTGGTCCTACGTCATCGCTCACACGAAGCCGCCGGGAGTGGTCGAGATGAACCCGGCGCTGCTGGCGTCGGTTCTGGGGTGCCAGAAGGACGACGTGGAGGGCGCTATCGGGCTGCTCTGTTCGCCGGACTCCCAGAGCCGGACGCCCGACCATGACGGTAAGCGCCTGCTGCGCGAAGGTCCGTTCCTGTATCGGGTTCCGACGTGGGAACGCTACAACGCGATGAGGAACAACGATGAGCGGCGCACCTACAACCGGGACGCGCAGCGCCGTTCCAGGGCGAGCCGTACTGCTGTCAATCCATCCGTCATTGACGGTCAGCAACCGTCATCGCATGTCAGCACTGTCAGCCGCGGTCAGCCCATACATACTGCATGCTCCATACTGCATGCTGAAGAAGAGAGTACTCCGCGCGCGAAGCGCTTGGCTACTAACCCTGAGTTCGACCGCTTCTGGCTCGCCTACGACAAGAAGGTAGGCCGGGCAGCCTCTGAGAGAGCCTGGAAGCGGGCTAGGATCGACGATCGTCTGTTCCCCGTCGTCCTGGAGGCTACCAAGGCGTACGTGGCTGCAACGCCCGATAAGGCGTTCAGGCGGCATCCGGCAACCTGGCTCAACCAGCGAGGGTGGGAAGACGAGATCGTTCAACCTAGTGCTGCTGAGAAGCGAAAGCAGCCATCCGAGCCGCCCCGCAACGTCACCCTGTCGGCGCTGCCGCAGGCGGTGATCCACGACCCCGACGACCCGGCCTGCGAGTGCGAGCGGTGCTACACCGCGCGGCGAAGGGCTGCCGGCTACGGCGAACAGGTGAAGGCATGAACCAAGGCACCTTCGACGACGCCGAACGGCGTCTCCGAGAAGCCGCCGAGCGCGGCGAGCGCGGCATGCAGCAGGCTGCCGAGCACGCCGACCGAGACCGGGGCGGATGGACCGACGACGCCTACGCGGCCGTGTGTGCCGTCGCCAGGCGGCCGGGTGAGTTCACGTTCGAGGAACTGCGGCGCGAGGCACAGGCGTCCATCGACGAGCCGCCCGACCTGCGCGCGTGGGGCACCGTCGCCAAGCGGGCCATCAGGGAGCGCGTCATCGTGCCGACCGGCCGCTACGCACCGCGCGCCAGCGGCAACTGCACGCCGACGATGACCTACGTGGCGGGCTCGCCATGATGATCCTCGGCATCGACCCTGGCGCCACCACCGGCTGGTGCTTCTACGACAGCGAAGCCCGCACCGTCCTCGCCAGCGGGCAGTTCCCAGAACACGAGATCGCCGGCCTGCCTACCGAAGCCCTCGCTGCGACGGCCGTCGTCGAGCGACCGAAGGGCTACGGACCGACGCGCCCGCAGCTCGTCGACTGCGGCTACGTCTGCGGGCGGATCGTCGAGGCACTCCAGGGACCGATGGAGATGGAGACGTACGAGATGCTGCGGCTCGATGTCTGCCGGGCGCTCACCGACGCGATGCACGGCGTCATGCGCGTTCGCAACGACGCAACGGCATGGGCGGCGCTGCTCGAGCTGCATGGCGGGCCGCTCGCCGCCAAGAAGGGCGGGCCACTGTACGGTGTCAAGGCGCATGGGAGGGCAGCGTTGGCCGTCGCGGTAGCGTTCGGGCTACGGTAGTTGGCGTCGGACAAAACGGCCCATGATGGGGTTGCTACACCACGGACAGACGGTCATGTTCTCGACGACGGTTCCGTCCGTCTGTAGACCCCACATGTGCAGTGGGGACGTGAACTCGGCGAGGTTCCTGGTCGCGGTGGACTTGGTGATTCGGAACGTGTACCCGAGGTGCGAGAACATCGACCTGAATCGAGGACAGCACTCGATCAGCCAGGCTTCGTAGACCCCATCCACAGCATCCGCTACGAAGCAGTAGCCTCGGCGCTCGCCATCTCGACAAGGATGCGACACCGCTTCGCCGAGACCCCGAGAGCCTTCCCGAGCCGAGCCACCGTAGGACCGCGGCAGGAAGCCACCTGCCCACGCAGGATCTTCCGCAGGCCGGCAGTGCTGAGACCGGCCCGGACGGCGAGGTCGCCTAGGGTCCAGCCCCGGGCATCCAGGCGAGCACGCACGACAGTTTCCAAGGACGACATGCCGGCAGGGTAGCGGATAGTGGCGGCGAAATCTAGACGTGCCGCTTGACTTCCATCTCCGCAGTGGCGATAAGTGGCGACATGGTGACCAACGAAACAGCGGTGAATCCCTTCTTTTCCGTCGAGGCAGCGCAGGGGTTGCTCGCCCGCGCGGAAGCGGCCTGGCCGAATCCACCTGTCTTCATCGGCGGAGTTCTGCACCGGAACGGCGCCGACGTGAAGGACTACCTGCGCGAGGCAATCCTGCACCGCCCGGAGTTCCTCACGGACGCGATCGACAACGCCCGCAATGCTCTCGGAGACTGCTGCTTCGAGTGCGGCGACGAGATCGGCAACCTCGGCAGCGGCGAGCCGCGCTGCTGCTCACGCGAGTGTGCGGACGTCTGCTGGAGGGACGAGTGATGGAAGCCAACCTGGACATGCTCATCCACGACCTGGAAGGGATCCGCAGTCGGCTCGTGACGCTGGAGACCTACCTCGAGAAGTGCGGCGACCGCACGTTCGAGATGGGTGGCGTTGCCGCCCATGCGACGACGGCGCTGGACTCCGTGAGTGCCGCGAAGTCGTGCGCCATCGAGGCGAAGTTCGTGCAGGCGTACCGCAAGGGACTCCCCCGAGACGCATGAGCACCGACCGCCTGCACGCCATGCTTTCCCGCGGCTGCGGCATCCCCGCCGCCCGCGACCACGCGAAACTCATGCTCCGCATCGCGGAGCGAACGCCACCGGAGATCCGCCAAGTGAACCACTGCCGCGAACACCGACGCACCGACTGGGTGCTCACCTGCCTCGTGACCGCGGCCATCGCGGCAATCTTCCTTTGGCTGGGCTGTGCCCTCGGGGGGCGGCTGTGACCGACATCCCCGAAGACGTCTCCCCCCTCACCGACAAGGCCGTCGCCCGCGTCTCGCACCCGAAGGAGTCTGCGCACTGGTACGACCTCAAGAATCACCTGCAGGTGCTAGAGGTGCCACGCGCCAAAGGCAAAGGCATGAGGCCGGCGACGCTTCGCGACGCAAGAGAGCACGGCTACGGCTACGGCGTCACCACCATCACCGGAAGTGCTCACCGTCAGCAGCTCGTTACCTGGATGCGCCGCCAGTCCATCAAGGCAACGGTTGACTACCTCCGCGCGGCGATGGCTGACGGCAAGATGATCGACAACCTGTGCGCGGGTCTCTCGCGCGCTGTGTCGCTCGGCAAGTCCGCGCAACCGGAATGGCTGGACCATTTGGCTGCCGTAGAGGCTCTGGCGGACGCTCCGCGCGACACCGCTGCCGACACCGGCACCGACATTCACTCCGCCGTGCAGGCCGCGATCGAAGGACGGTCGGTGGACGCCTGCTACCTCGACCACGTCGCCGGCATCCTTGCCATTCTACCGAAGGGGCAGACGTGGCTCGCGGAACAGTGCGTCACGCACTCCAGCGGCTTTGGCACCAAGGTCGATCTGATGTCGTTCGACTGGCTCCTGGACTTCAAGAGCAAGGACGGCGATCAGGCCGCCATGGACGCGATGCCGCTCTACGATGACCATCACATGCAGCTTGCCGCTGGCGACAACGCAGCGGCGCAGACGCGTGGCGAAATCCGCGATCCGAACGACCGGCGTGGATGTGCCATCGTGTTCATCTCCCGCACGCACCCAGGTGCCTGCAGCCTGCGCGTGGCCAGCAACCAGGATCTCGAACAGGGATGGGAGATGTTCCAGGCGTTGCTGGCGTATCGCAAGGCGAAGGACAACTACTACCCATACGGCACCGAGCCAGTCCCGGAGTTCTGAACCAATGACACTCACTACCACCAACGGCGATTCCTCCCTGTGGGCTGCGCTCGTCGCCGCGCAGGCTGAGATGCGCGACCCCTTCAAGGACGCCAGCAACCCGCACTTCAAGAGCCGGTTCGTCACCCTCAAGTCGGTGCTCGACAGCGTGCGCCCGTGCCTGCACAAGCACGGGCTCGTGCTGACGCAACACGTCGACTTCGACGCCGACCGCATCTGGGTAGACAGCCGCATCACCCACAAGTCGGGGCAGTCGACGACATGCCGGGTGCCGGTCATCGTCGTGAAGGACCGCGACCCGCAGGCGATGGGGAGCGCCATCACCTACGCCCGCCGCTACGGCGCCGCCGCGATCTGCGGTGTGGCACCGAGCGACGACGACGACGACGGCGAGGCAGCCGCGGCACCGCCGCGACAGCAAGCGGCTGCCCCAAAGGCGAAGGCGGCAAGCAAGGGTCCGGTCGCGAATGCCATCAGCAAGGCATTCGCCTCGGCTCTGGAACCGTTCGCGTTGGTCGAGTATGCGGTGCAAGCCATCCGCGAGTCTGCGACAGCAGACGACCTTGCAGCCATCGCTAAGCGAGTCGCAGTGTCGGATTTCGAGGACGAGGACAAGGCGATAGCGCGAGGGGCGTACCTGGCTCAGCAGCACAAGCTGGAGAATGCGTAGCTAGCCCGCACGGCGCACCGCATGGTAGACTGCGCCGCCATGCTCCGATTGCTCGCGGCGTGGGTGTGCCTGTCTTCCCTTGCCATCGCGCAGACCGTGCGCGTGGCAAACCACAGCACGGCACCGTTCGACGGCTGGGTGCGCACGACGGTCGACACGCAGCCGACCATCGCCGCCGGCCAGCTGCCGAACGGCAGCCGCTACGTGCTCGGCCGCCGCACCGGGCTCGACACCTGGGCTGTCGACCTGCACCTAGCCCTCGCAGCCGGCGAGCAGCGCACCGTGCAACTGGCGCCGGCTACCGCATGGACGCCGACCCCACTGGCGCTCCCAGGAGACCCCATCGGCTACTTCGGCGGCTGGCTTACCTTCGGGGGCGTTCCGCTGTCGATCGTGTCGCTGGTGCAGGACGGCGCCGCCTGGAGCCTGCACGCCCGCACCCGCGTCGGCCGCACGTTCGTCGCCGACGCCTGGCTGGACTGGCGACCCGACGAACCGGCCCTGATGACCGGCGAATGCACGCTGACCTCGAGCAACCCAGGCGTGCCCGACGTGTCGGAGACCGTCCCTGCCGGCGGATACGGCCTGCGCTGGGGAGAGGCTACCGTCTGGAACAGCCAGCCTGCCACCGCCGGCACCGTCTTCGCCGACGGCCAGGCGCGCACTCTCCCAGTCGTCATCGCCTGGTCCGAGCATGTCCCCGACGCTGCCGGCTGGCTGCAGGTCGCCGCCGCCGTCAACCGCACGGTCGGCGCCGTGGGCATCGCGAAGCTGTGGCCGGGCGGCAACCCGCGCCTCCCCGCCGGCTTCGACGCCAAGGCATGGACGCAGGGGCGCTACCAACAGGCGCTCGCCGTGTCTCGGACGTGGGACGCAGCGGTCACGGGACCGAGCAAGCGCAGCGGCGACACTGGCGGGCAGGACGATCAGACGTTTGTTGCCGGCGAGTGTCTGGCAGGGATCGGACCGGAGCAGGTCGCCTACTTCAGCGCCCTGAAGCTCGCCAACCGCCCGAACCACCTGCGCGACGCCGTGGGCGCTCTGGTCGACCCGCAGAACCTCGAGAGCGTCCAGTTCTTCGACGGCCGCCCGCATCCGTCCACCGGCAACCTGCTGGGGAAGTCCAGGACGATCACCCCCGACGACACCAACGGATGGTTCGGCCCGGACTCGCAGCACTGGCTGATGAACGGCTTGATGGTGGCATCCCGCGTCACCGGCTCACGGGCGCTGCAGGATGAGTTGTCGCAGCAGGCGCGGCTGTTCCTGTTCCAAGAGCAGTTGCCGACCCTGCATCCTGGCTGGTTCACCGCCGGCTGGGACTCGGCCCGCAGCGTCGGCTGGACGATGATCGTCGCCGTTCACTTGTGGACGAATCTGGAGGACCGGACGCTCGCCCAGAGGGTCAAGGACCGAGCCATCGCCCGCATCCAACAGGTCTACACGCCCGCGTTCCAGGGGAAGGACATCTGGGATGTCCGCACGGATGACCCGCGCCTCGGCACCGGGCAGTGGTGGCAGCCCTGGCAGCAGTCGATCGGCGTCTACGGTCTAGACCTTGCCGGCGAGGTGTTCGTCGTCCCTGCGGCTCGCCAGATGGCTTTGGCGGCAGCCAAGAAGGTGCTCGCGGACGCCTGGGTGCAGGTGGGCACCGTCTGGACGCCGACGCCCGACAAGCCGGTCACCGGGGCGGGTGTCCCGAACGCCAGCTTCTCCTACTTCGGCATGGCGCTGTCCGTCGCCACCGTGCTCCGCAACGAGCCGGCGAACGTGAGGGCGAACGCCATCTGGCGACAACTCGCGCAGACGAACCAGGCCGGCGACCTCGCCTGGCTGGCCCCTGGCGTCAACGCGGCGCCCATCGAACCACCTGCCACCGGAGCGACCACGGTGTCGCAATGGGGCATTACCTGGACCTTTGCGTCGGCTCGGCAGGTGGGTCAGTTCGTCAACGGCGACTGGTGGGTTGTCGGCCCGGTGACAATCTCGTCGATTGACCCGCCTTGCGTCGTGCAGGGCGGGCGTACCATCAACGGGTCGATGATCAACCCGCCGATGACGGGCGCGGCGGGCTACGACAGCGCCATCTATGCGGGTTACGCCGGAGGGGACCACGTCTACGTGGACTCGCTCAACGTGGCGCGCACGATGCCGTTGTCGTGCCCGGCCGGTTCCTCGCTCGTCTCGACCATCAGCCAGATCGGACCGGACCCGTCCGGCAGCGCCAGCGAGATCAGGACTGCCGCCGTGCTCACCGTGCTCGCGGCCGCGCCGCCGGCCGACGCGTTCCGCCCGCCATACTGCGGATCCATCAAGACCATCTGGCGCGAGTCACAGTTGGACTACGCGACGCTCGCGCACCTGACTCCGGCGCCTGGCGGCCCCACGATCGCCGACTGCGTGCAGCAGTTCTCGCGCGTCTGGCTCGACCACTGCCCGCACTGGACCAGCGGGCACATTCACCCCGTGCTCAACATGCCCTCGTACTACCGGGACTTCACGACCTGGACCGGGACGGCCGCTCTGCGCCTGAACTGCGACTACCCCGACGCGCAGAAGCGCGACCTGCTCGTGCGCTTCGCGCAGGTCGGCATCGACTGGTATGGGCAGTACCGCGTCCAGGTCGAGCCCTGGGGCGTCAACGGCCACTGCAACGGCCGCAAGTTCCCGATCCTGTTCGCCGGCAAGGTGCTGGGCGACGCGGCCATGCTCCGGGTTGGCACCGATCACCCGCTGCGCTACTTCGGCCCGGACAACGCGCAGAACGTCGTGCCGTGGTGGAGCGAGGACGGGCAGACGTTCTACGTCGAGCAGACGAGCCCTGGCGTCTGGAACTACGGCTACGGCGGATACACGGCAGCGGACGCGGGACTCGTCGACTGGGGCAACTTCCACGCTGGCGGCCACGGCTACGACGCCCAATCGGACAGCAAGGCGTGGGACGCGAACAGCTACCGGCGCTGCTGCTCGGCGACGAGCTGGGTCGGGACCACGCTCGCCATGCGTGCGATGGGCCTGCAAGCGGCCTGGAACTGGCCCGCGCACTTCGACTACATGGACCGCTACGAATCGACGCCGCCGTTGCCGGGCGAGGACTGGACGCTCGCGTGGGAGCCGTGGCAGCGCGCCATGTGGCTGGCGCACCGGGGCAACCTATGATGTCTGAGATCAAGAAGAGTGACCCGACCATCGCCGACTTGGTTCGACGGATGGAGCCGGTGGAGAAAAGCCTTCTCTTCTGGGGAGACGACTACCACAAGCCGCTCGGCCAACCGTCCAAGCTGCGGAGGATGGTTCGGTGGCTGTATCGCAAACTGTTCACGTTCGATGGAATAGACGCGCACCGGAGCAACCCTTGAAAGACTGGCGCGACGTGGTGGCGGAAGCCCATGCGATACGCGGACCCGAGACGCCGACGACATCGGACATCTTGGAGTTGCTGCAGATGGCGTTGGATCGACTCCCGAAAGGACCACCGACCGCAACCTACGTGCGCGTCATGCACGACACCCTCGACCGATTCACGGCTGCAACCATGTGCCGAATGGATCGCATGCGATGGAGGCGTTGCGGACGCCGACCGAGCAAGCGGAGAGCCCGCTACAACCGATCTGCCGCAGGGGTGCGACCACGCAAGAGGAACGGACGTTGACAGCACTCGTCCCCTACAACGAGAACGGCATCCCCCTCGGGGAACATCACCCCCGCGCCACCATCCCCGACGCCGTCGTCGTCCGCATCCGCGACCTGTACGAGTACGAACACGTCACCACCGCCGAAATCGCCCGCCGACTCGGCGTCAACACCCACACCGTCCGCGGCATCGTCTACTATCGCCGCAGACGCCAAGCCGTGGCAGAATGGCGCAAGCAACCACCCACACCATGACCGACAAGCCCGCAAGGATCGGTAGACCGCCTGAGCCGGTACCGCAGGACATCGCCGACGCCGTGGTCGAGTGGATCGCCGAGGGCAAGCCGCTGCGCGAGTTCTGCAGGCAACCGGGCATGCCGTGCAGGGCAACGGTGGACAACTGGCGATTGAAGGACGAGGCGTTTGCTAGCCGGGTCGCGCGGGCGCGGGATGCCGGATACGACCAGATCGCAGAAGAGGCGTTGGCGATCGCGGATACGCCAGTCGCCGGAATCACCACCGTCGAAGACGACGACGGCATCAAGACGACCACCGAGGACATGCTCGGCCATCGCAAGCTGCAGGTGGAGACCCGCCTGAAGCTGCTGGCATGCTGGGATCCTCGCCGCTACGGAGCCAAGGCCCAGGTGGAGCACCAGGGCGGCGTCAGCATCCGGGTTGTGACTGGCGTCCCCAAGCCGGAAGCTCTGGAGCCGTGAGGGTACGTACCGCGTTCGTGACCGGCAGCACTCACGTTGTCGCGAGTTCTCCCTACGGGAGCCGCGGGGACAGGAAAATGGAAAATCCGCAAGCCGGGGACACGGAAGTTTTCCCGGGTCTGCCGTGAGGTGCCTGAGCATAACGCGGTGGTGGCGTCGTCGGCGACGTGCCAGGATCTGGCATCGGTTGAGGGCGGCGCGCGTGATGTCGTTGCGCGTCAGGGTGGAAGACCTCACCGAGAATGGGCACAACTTGTTCGCGTCGTCGCAGCTCTGGCGTGAGAGGTTCGTGCAAGAGCGATCCAAGAATCGACTTACGCGACATGAGTTCGCGGCTGTCGAAGCAAATCGCCTGCAGAAAATCGTCGACGCGGAGCCTCGGACCGACAGGGGACCGTACGCTTTCAACTGGGCAGAGTGGTCCAAGGGATACATCGGGGTGCTGCGCGAGGTCGAGAGGCAGTGACAGAGCAGTCCATCATCCTCGACTACTTCCCCCGCCCCTGGCAGGCCGAGTGCCACCAGCGCAG
>CAYZBB010000033.1:9705-40305 GCA_964476495.1 uncultured Actinomycetes bacterium
GTCGTGCGCCGGCAGGGGCTGCAGATGCTGCCGCCTCTGGTGCTCAAGGGCGTCGACAACATGACGCTCGCAGGCCGGGTCGCCGGCATCATGCAGGACTGGGATCCCGACGCCGTGTTCGTCGATGCCGGCCACGGGGCTGGAGTCATCGACCGGCTGCGCCAGCTCGGCTTCCAGGTCCACGAGGTGCCGTTCGGGTCCACCGCCTTGCGGGCCGACCAGTTCAACAACCGGCGCACCGAGATGTGGTCGCTCATGGCGGACTGGATCCAGCAGGGCGGTGCCATCGCCGACGACCAGGAACTGAAACAGGAGCTGGCAACCCCGACATACCGCTTCGACGCGCAGGGACGGCGAGTGCTCGAGTCCAAGGACGAGATCAAGAAGCGGCTGCAAGGCGGTTCCTCGCCCGACATCGCGGACGCTCTCGCGCTGACCTTCGCGGCACCCGTCAACCGCAGTGACCGCAACCGCGCCAAGAACTCGAGGTTCGACACCGGGGTGCCGGTGAAGCGGAAGCGATACGACCCGCTCGCCGGCTTCTGACGAAAGCGGGCACAGAACCGGGCACGAAAGCGGGCACGAAAGCGGGCACGGGAACCGCGCGAACCGCCACGCCATCACGGTTCGTGCGGTTCGCTCCATGGAGGGTGTGTACATACCCTCGCCGACGCGCCCATAGCGTGCCGCCGTGTCCACCGTCGACCGCGTAACGGCCATCGAGGTCCGGCCATCGACCGTTGCCGAGATGCACGGACTGGCGCAGACGCTGTTCGCCTCGCACTACGAGGAGGTGGCTGCGCGCCGCCAGAACACGCCGCTGTCACCTGACTGGCTGCGATACCAGGCGCTGGAGCAGAACGGCAGCCTGATCATCCTGGCGGCCTGGGAAGGAGACCGCATCGTCGGCTACTCGGTGTCGATCGTGACGACGGCGCTGCACTACAGCACCACGATCTTCTGCCAGAACGACGTCCTGTTCGTCGACGAGGCGCACCGTCGCGGTCGTCTCGGTGTCCGCCTGATCCGGGAGACGGAACGGATCGCGGTTGCCGAAGGGACAAAGCGCGTCTTCTGGCACGCCAAGGAAGGAACCGCACTCGCCGCCATCCTGCCGAAGCTCGGCTACGGCGTGCACGAGGTCGTTTACTCGAGGGACTTCTGACATGGCTGCATCGGGAACGTTGGGGGCGGCCGCCATCGCGGAGATTATTAGCGCTGCCGCGGCCGTCGGCGGGACAGCATACGGCGTCGCAGCCGGCGAGGCACAGAACAAGCAAGCCAAGCGTGCCCGCGGCAAGCAAGAGTCGGCGCAACTGCAGGCTCAGACCCTTGCCGAGGCAGAGGCGCGCAAGTCCGACCTCGCCAACCGCGCCGCGCGGCGTCGGCAGCAGGATGCAGGCACGCTGCTCGGCGGCGACCTCGTCGACCCCGCCAAGGGACCGGCTGGGACACTCCTGACAGGCCAGCAGATCGACGAGCAGAAGAAGCTCACGCTGGGGCGCAAGTCTCTGCTCGGGGGCTAGGTGGCGAAGATCACCCCCGAAGACAACGGCTACCAGACGAAGCGCGAGCGCCTGGAGAAGCGCGTCTCATCACTGGAGACGGAGCGCTCTTCCTGGGACACGACCAACCGCGACATCGCCGAGTACCTGCTACCGGGCAGCGACCGCTTCCTGCTCTCGGACACGAACCGCGGCGAGCGCAAGGAGCAGCACATCCTCGACGACGCTGGAGGCGAGTCGCTGTCGACGCTGTCGGCCGGGCTCATGTCCGGCATGACGTCGCCTGCCCGCCCGTGGTTCGAGATCAAGCTGCGGGACTCCGACGCCAACAAGCGGCAGGACGTCAAGGAGTGGACCTACGACGTCACGCAGATCGTCCAGGACATCCTCAACGAGTCGAACACCTACCAGGTGCTGCCGCTCGTCTACGAGGACATGGGAGCCTTCGGCGGTGCCTGCGACCTATTGCTGCCCGACCAGACCGGCGAGACGGTGCTGCACCACACGCCCATCGCGATTGGCTCCTACTGCCTCGCCCAAGACTTCAAGGGTCGCGTCAACGTGATGACGCGAAAGCTGTGGATGACCGTCGATCAGGTCGTCCGACAGTTCGGGCTGGAGAACGTCGTTCGGCGCACGAAGGATGCCTACGACCGCGGCAACTATGACCAGTGGATCGAGGTCTGCCACGTCGTCGAGCCTCGCCGGGTGCGCGACGCGCAGTCGGGCACCAACCGCAACATGCCCTTCCTGTCGTGCTACTTCGAGCGCGGCGTCGAAGACGAGAAGGTCCTGCGCGAGTCCGGGTTCACGCACTTCCCCGTGCTCGCTCCAAGGTGGACCGTCCGCGGCGGCAACGTCTACGGCACGGGTCCAGGACGCAAGGCACTGGGAGCCATCCGTCAACTGCAGTCCGAGCAGTGGGCCAAGAGCACCGGCATCCACCACAAGGTCGAGCCAGCCCTTGCGCTCCCGTCATCCTGCAAGGGACAGGAGGTCGACGCCAACCCAGGCGGTCGCACCTTCTACGACGCGATGTCGCCGCACGGCACGATCCGGCCGCTGTTCGAGTCCGGCATCGACCTGCAGCCGCTCCTGGAGGACATCCAGGACGTCCGCGCTCGCATCCAGCGCGCGTTCTCGGCGGACCTGTTCCGCATGATGTCGCTCGTGTCGGACACGACGCAGCGCACGGCAGCCGAGATCGCCAAGCGCAACGAGGAACAGCTCGTGCAGCTCGGACCGGTCTACACCCGCGCCACCGACGAACTGCTTCGCCCACTGATCGAGCGTGCCTTCGAGTACGCCAACGCTGCCGGACGCTTGCCGCCGCCTCCCGACGACCTGATCGGGCAGGACCTCGTCATCAACTTCGTGTCGGTGCTCGCGCAGGCGCAGAAGATGATCGGCACCTCGGCGATGGACCGCTACGTCGGGTCGCTGCAGGTCGTGGCGCAGTTCAAGCCTGACGTGCTCGACAAGTTCGACGAGGACGAGTGGGCGGAAGAGTACGCCGACCGCATCGGTGTGCCGCCTCGCCTCGTGAAGTCCAACGAGCAGGTCGCCGAGATCCGGCAGGCGCGAGCCAAGGCGCAGCTCGCACAGCAGCAGTCAGCGATGATGGCCGAGCAGGCCAAGATGCAGAAGGATCTAGCGTCTGCGCAGACATCCGAGCCCAGCGCCCTCACGGACGTGATGGGTGGACTGCAGGGCTACAACTACCCCACGACCAACCAGGCTTGAGGCTCACATGGCTGTACCGCTCACCCCGCTCGAAGACGTCTACGACCTGGCTGCTGCCGTCACCCCACACGACAGCACGAACCTGACCAACGGTCCTACCGACGGCATCTACGTCGGCGGCATCGGCAACGTCGTCGCCGTCTGGGTAGACGGCACCACCGCGACCTTCGTGGGCGTCCCGGCCGGCACCATCCTGCCGATCCGCGTGAAGCGCATCAACAGCACCAGCACGACCGCAACCAACCTCCTTGCCCTCTACTCCTGACGCAACATGGCACTTCAACTCTCCGGTACCGTTCGCGACGCGATGGCCGCTGTCGTCCACGCCCACATCAACACGCTCGTCGGCGCACAAGGAGCGGTAACGCTCAGGCTCTACACCGGCACGCCGCCAGCCTTCGCATCGGCTGCGAGCGGCACGCTGGTCGCCGAGATGACGCTGCCGGGGACCTGGATGGCAGCCGGGTCCACAGGCACGTCGGTGCTCAACGGCACCTGGCAGGACACGGGCGCCAACGCCACCGGCACCGTGACCTACTTCCGCATCGTCACCGCAACGGCGCCGACGACACACATCCAGGGCACCGTGACGACGGTCGGTGGTGGCGGCGACATGGAGCTGTCGCCGAGCAACGTCATCACCTCGACGTCGCAGGCGATCACGATTGCGTCCTTCACGTTGACGGCCGGCAACTCGTAGTCCGATGGTCGTCGCCGTCTGGAGGACGCGCACCGGGCTGATTCGCAGCACTGGGCAGACCGTCTCGATCGACGTCGAGGCGTGGGCTGCGCCAAGCGACGTATCGGTCCAACGGGTGTCGTTCACGATCCAGAAGGACGAGGGTGCTCCTACCGCCACGAGCACAAAGACGCCGACACTACGCGCGCCGAACTACTCCGATGCCACGTCGCCGATCCCGAACGCAGGGTCGGCGATGGCGCCTGCGCTGCTGTACGGGTTCACGCTCGATGTCGACTTCACGAGTTCCTGCACGATCACAGCGACCGTGACGACGGCGGCAGGCACCTTCACCGTGCCAGGCGGTCCGATCGTCGTCTACAACGCGACGTCCCCAGGTCGCCCGAACACAGCCGTCAAGTACTGCGACTACGACAACGGCAACGACTCGACGGGAGACGGTAGCAACGGCAACCCCTACAAGACCGTCACCAAGGCGACCGATGCCGTGATGGCAACCAGCGTCGACCGGAACGGCGGTGGCGGCAGAGTCATCGTCAAGACGTGCGAACTGCTGTGGGCGGGTCCGTCGATCAGCGACTGGTACACGTCCGGGCACTGGCCGTTCACCATCGAGTTCGAGGACGACGTTGTCATCCGCACCAAGGACGACGGCACGGAGTCGCCGATCCTTGGCGCCTACGGCGTCGATGCATCCAGGAACCGTTGCTACATCCGGTTGATCGGCAGCGGAAGCTCTAGCGCGGCGAAGGTCGGCAGCAGCTACGACATCGCGACGCCGAACAAGCACCCGCAAATCTGGTCTGGCTACAAGCCGTACACATGCGAGGTGTGGCTGTGGCTCGACGGGCTGCGCGCTGGAAGCCAGCACTGGACTCCTGGCGAGGTGTCCATCCGGTTCGACGAGAAGACGGAACCGGGCGGCCTGTGGTTCGCCATCAGCGGCGCCGACGTCCAGTGGAAGAAGTGGGGGTCATGTCTGCAGGTCGAGGGTGCGAGCGACCACATGGTCGACTTCACGGACATGCACGACTGCTACTGCCAGGACTGCAGCATCCTGTTCTTCGGCGGATCGACGCAGAACACGACGGTGACGAACGAGATGACCTACAGCGGTCTGAACGTCATCGCGCACAACATGAAGATCGGCAACGAGGAGGAGCTTGGCTACGTCGACGTGATGGCGTCGGCAGCCGGCGACTTCGTTGCCTCGACGCAAAGCGGCGGCGCGCACGACGGCAAGCTGCGCATCGACTGCGCCACCGACGACACCTGGGGAACGCAGTTCGCCGACATCCTTGTGGGGAAGGTGTCGACCTTCAACAACTTCGAGGAGGTCATCGGCGCGCAGTTGCAGGGCGCAAACGTCTGGTGCTGCTTTATCCGCAACTGGGCGACCATCGAGGCGCTTGGCACGACGGTCCTGAGCCCGATCTACTTCGGCAACACGGACCCGCAGGACGACCTGACCGGGGCGAGGTTCGATATCCTCGAGGTCGGCACCAACGGCTCGGGACGCCCCTACATCATCCTGGACGCGGCCGGCACGTCGTCGAACAGCCCGGCACCGTACCAGAACCCCATCAGCACCTGGCGGCAGATCCGCCCTCGCATCTTCAGCGGAAACCGGCTGCTCGACTGGGCGCCGCACGGCGGAACCGACCACATGTTCCAGGCGCCGAACAAGCTGGTGGATTCGATCCGCAGCAACTTCGTGCTCTACGACCTGGACGGTTGCCAGGGTCCGTTCAACGAAGTCGTCGAGATGCGCAAGTGCGCGTACGTGAACTACACGCATTACAGCCAGCAGGGCAGCGTCAACCCTGGCATCTACAACTGCCCATGGCAGCACGCCGGCATGCTGGCGTCGCAGGTGCTGCTCATCAACTGCAGTTGGGGCGGTGCCTGGAACTTCACCAGCAGCCAGACGTGGACCGATTGCCTGATCGTCAACAACGCCTTCCACCAGATGGGCACGGACGGTCCGCAGCACGGCATCGGCGGCACGGTCGTGTCACACAACCACTTCCAGGTGGGGTCGACGAGCGGCATCAACGCCACGACGGGAACTTGGTACCTGACGGAGCCGCAAAGCGCGTCAGTGCACTCGTTCGAGCCGACGCTGACCGCCAAGGGCTACTCGACCTACAGCCAGCCAAGCCCGACTGAGTACCGTTGGCCGTCCGGGTATGCCCGCGGAAGCCTGAAGAACACGAGCACGCAGGACTGGTCGCTCACGCCAGACCTGAGCGTGACGGGCGACCTGTCGCGCACGATCAGCCTGTCCGTGGCAAGCACTGCCGTGACCCCGTTCGTCGGCACGGCAAGCGGCACGGTCGGGCTCTCGGTGACGTCAGTAGGAACCACGTCAGACGTTCCGGTGTCCGGTGCAGCGGCAGGCACGATCTCGCTCTCAGTGGCTGCAACTGGCGCGTGGGGCATCTACGGCGACGCCACGGGCGGCATCAGCCTGTCGGTGCTCAGCGCCGGGTTCACGACCGAGACCGATGTCGTCGGCGACGCAACCGGGTCGATCGGACTGGTCGTTGGATCGTTCGGCTTTGTCGGCGAGATGCCGGTGCTGACGCATGGAACGATCCTACCGCATCGGGTGCAGTCGTACATGGCGCAGAACGTCGTCGACATCACGCCGAACGATGCGACCGAGTTCGAGCCGACCAACGGGTTCCGCACCGGCAGCGCCGGCTACGTGGCGGTTCGGCTGCGCGACCACTCGGTGGTGACGATCTTCGTCGCAGCCCCGTCCTACTTCCCGCTGCGCATCTCTGGGGTCGACGCGACCGGCACCACGGCAACCGGCATCGCGGCGGTCTACTGATGCAGATAGGATCGGAAGCCTGGTGGCGGCGCGTGCCGAACTGGACCAAGGAGCAGATCCTACGCGGCAGGATCGGTGAAGGCGGCGGTGGTGGCGGCGGTGTAGGACCGACCGGACCCACTGGACCTGCGGGTCCGACCGGACCGACGGGACCGACAGGACCGGCTGGCGCAGATGGTGCGGACGGTGCTGATGGCGCCACTGGTCCCACTGGTCCAACTGGTGCGACCGGCGCCACAGGAGCAACCGGAGCAACGGGTGCAACCGGACCCACCGGACCGACTGGACCCGCCGGAACTACCGACCACGGTAGCCTGACCGGGTTGTCGGATGACGACCACCCGCAGTACGCCCTCAAGGAGGCTGGTGCGTTCTCGACGCTGGCGCCGACCAGCTCGGTCGCGGCGAGCGGAAGCACCGACCTGATGCGCAAGGGCGAGACCGACACGGCTCTGGCAGGAAAGGCCGCGTCGTCACACACGCACGCTGCTTCCGATATCACGAGCGGCGTGTTCGCCGTGGCTCGACTCGCGACAGGAACGCCCGACGGTACCAAGTTCGTGCGGGACGACGGCACGCTGGCTGTTCCGGCTGGCGGAGGGCTGGCGAACGACTCGGTGACGGACGTGATCCTGCGGAACTCGGTCGCGCTGTCGGTGATCGGGCGCGCGTCCAACAGCACCGGAGACCCGGCCGACATCGCGGCCGGCACGGACGGGCATGTGCTGCGGCGCAGCGGCACGACTCTCGGTTTCGGGACGCTGGCGGCTGGAGCGTTCGCGTCCAACACGGCCGCATACGCGACCTTGGTCAACAGCGCATCGGCCGGCCTCAGCGTGCTCGGAAGGTCAACGAACTCGGCAGGCGCGTTGGCAGAGATCGCGACCACGACAGACGGGCACGCACTGCGCCTGTCCGGCTCGACTCTCGGGTTCGGCACGATCGCGACCGCCGGCATCACGGACGCGGCCATCACGTCGGCCAAGATGGCCAACATGGAGGACGGGACGCTCAAGGGCAGGCCAGTCGGGGCCGGCGCGGGTGTGCCGAGCAACCTGAGCGGGTCTGACGTGCGGGCCATCGCGGACGTGCGCTACCCGCACGTCTATACGATCTGGGCAGGCCCTACGGTCAACTGGGCCGTCCCGTCGGCCGAGACCCTGTTCCTCGGTTCGGCCCCGTGGTCCTGCCGTCCGTACGACGGGACTCGCGCGACTCAGGCGCGCATCACTGCGTGCCACGCCGGCGCCGCGTCGAGCGGTTCCGTGCACCTCACCGCCAAGTACACGACGAACGGCCAGGCTGCCGGCACCTACAACACGGTCGGGACCTGGACCCAGCTCGGCGCGTCCGCGCAGGTCGTGCTGACGCTAGGGACCGGTGCGGGCGCGAACTACCTCGACAGCGGATGGATCAACATTGCGAGCGGCGCCAAGATCGACGGCATGATCGCGGTCACGGGCGACGGCGGCAACGGGTCCACCAGCGTCACCTTCTACAGCGTCAACGTGGAGTTCCGGTAGCGCACATAAGGTGCGAGCGTACTTCCAATGCCACTACGTCTCACACAAGAAGCAGCGGACAAGACTTTGACCAACCTATACGACGCCGGCTTAGCCGGAGCCATTCTGGCACTCCTGGTGGCTCCAGTGCTTCTGGCTCTAGTGCGAGGGTCGCAAAAGCGGCAAGAGGCTACCGATGCCCGTGAGGATCGCGACGCCGCTGCCAGACAAGAGCGTGAGACGCAACTGGTCCGATCGCTCGTCGCATCGGTCGAACAACAGAAGGAGGCGCTACAGCAGTGGCGCGCATTCGAGACCGAGGAGAAACAGACGCATTCAGCGATCCTCACGAACCTGGCGCAAATGACCACGACCCTGGCGAAGATCGCCGACAAGCTCACCCCATGAAACGACACCTTTCCGTGGCCATCGTGGCCGTCCTGCTGCCCGCCTGCACCCTCCCGCCGACGCAGGCGGAGCAACTGACCTACCAGGCGATTGCGCCTGCACACGCCGCCTACGTGCTCGCCGACCCGATGCTCGACCCGATGGCGAAGCAGCGCCGTCTCGACCTGCTCGAGGCTTGGCGGGTTCGAGTTGGTGTCGCCGTAGCGCCGCCGGTCCAGCCGGCGCCCGTCCGACCGGAGCTGCCGCAATGAGAGCCGACATCCAAAGCATGCTGGACAGCCTGAAGGCGGACGCCGGGCTGACCGATCCAGCCATGATCGCGTTGCTGTCCAGGGTCATGGTGGACTACTCGGCGCTGCAGGCGCGGGCAGTAGCCGGGCAGGACGTCGTCCAGGAACTGCTGCTGGTGCAGGCGACGGTGGCGAACCTGGATGAACACGTCCGCGGTGTGTTCACCCTGCACTTCCAGAACTGGGTGCAGAACCTGCTGGCGACGGCGCTCGGCGTGGCGATCGCTGGCGCATAGCGCCGCGAGGGGGTGTGTACATACCCCCGCCAGTCGCTGCATAGCGTGCGGCGACCTTGAGCAGCTACGACCCGACGGACCGTAGAGCCCTCGACAAGAGGGCTGGCGATCAGAAGCGTGCGGAGACGCAGGCCGAGATCGCTGTCCGCCAGTCCACAGCCTGGATCATGGCAGACCCGCGTGGCCGCAGTTGGATGCTGTGGCTGCTCCAGCAACTTCGCTGGCGGGAGATGAACTTCGACACCAACAGTGTCGCCATGGGGGCCAAGGTCGCCCTGGCGGACGCTGCAAAGCAGGTGGAGAAGCAACTCCGCGATTCGTGCCCTGAACTCCTTGTGACGCTGTTCGAGGAACACCTGGGTCTCCAGGTGTCACCCAACTGAGTGCCGCGATGAGTGTGGAAACGATTCAAAAAGCCGAAGCCCCGTCAGCAGCACAGTCGGACGCCGCGCTGATTCTCAGCAAGGACGATCCGAAGCCGGTCGCAAAGGCGGCTGGCAAGAGCGACCCCGAGCAGTTGCCGCCAGACGCACCGGACGTGCCGGACGATGCTGGCGCCGACAAGCCTGCCGAGCCTGAGGCCGGCAAGCCTGGCGTGTATGCGTGGAAGCCGTCACCCGACGGCGGCGCCTACGACCCGACGGTGCTTGTCGCACTCGAAGGGGCAGCCAAGAAGCACGGGATCGCGCCGGAAGTGGCGCAGGACCTGATCGACTCCGTCTGGCCAGTGGTCGCGAAAGACCTACCGGCCGCGCGGTCGCAGAAGTGGCTCGACGAGGTGATTGCCGACAAGGAACTCGGCGGCACCAACCTCGACGCCACCAAGCAGCAGATCGGCAAGGTCATGGGCAAGTACGCGACGCCCGAACTGCGCAAGCTGCTGGATGATACGGGGGTCGGCAATCACAAGGCGATGGTCGCCTTCGTGAAGTCGATCTTCAAGGACATCGGGGAAGACGGGCTAGTCGTCGGGGATCCAGCCCCACGGCGTGAGAAGACGCTGGCCGAACTCCTCGCGGAACCAGATTGAGGAATTGACCCATGACGACACTGAACAGCGGTAGCCCGACTCTGCTCGACTTCGCAAAGCGAAGGGACCCGGGCGGCAAGATTGCCAAGATCGTCGAGCTGCTAGAGCCGACGAACGACATCCTGCAGGACATGCATGTTCGCGAGGCGAACAGCACCTGGGGACACAAGACCACGGTCCGCACCGGGCTCCCCGAGCCGACGTGGCTGAAGTTCTACAAGGGCGTGCAGCCGACCAAGAGCACGACCGCAGAGGTCATTGCGACCTGCGGCATGCTCGGTTCGCTGGTCGAGATCGACAAGGATCTCGCCGACGCCGAGAACGAGACGCAGGAGTTCATCGCGTCAGAGGTCATGGCGCATGCCCAGAAGATGGGTCAGGAGATCGCCGAGACGATGTTCTCAGGCGACGAGGCGACGGAGCCCGAGACCTTCAGCGGCTTCCTGTCGCACTTCAACAGCGCCAGCGCCGCGAACGCCGAGAACATCATCGGCTACAGCTCGAGCGGTCCCGTCCCCGAGGGGTCGGACAACTCGTCGATCTGGCTCGTCGGCTGGGGTGCGGACACCTGCTTCACGTTCTTCCCGCGCGGCAGCAAGGCCGGCATGTCGGTGAAGAACTACGGCGACGTCATCTCGGAGAACATCGACGGCGTCAACGGTCGCAAGCCGGTCTACCGGACCTACCTCAAGTGGGACCTCGGCCTGTGCGTGCGCGACTGGCGCAGCGTGGTTCGCGTGGTCTTCGACAGCGAGGATCTGACGAAGTCGAGCGGCAGCGGCCCGGACCTGATCGACCTGCTCGTGCAGGGCATCGAGCAGTTGCCGACGGCGGTGCTGAACAGCGGTGGCGTCCGCATCTACGCCAACCGGCGCACGCGGTCGTTCCTGCGGCGCCAGATCGCCAACAAGGTCGCGTCGTCCAGCCTGACGATGGACATGGTCGGCGGCAAGCACGTCATGCACTTCGACGGCATCCCGTTCCGTCGCTGTGACGCCATCACCAACGCGGAAGGGGCGATCGGAGCATGATCCTCGACAACACCAACACCTTCGCCG
This sequence comes from uncultured Actinomycetes bacterium, assembly GCA_964476495.1. Classification (GTDB taxonomy): domain Bacteria; phylum Actinomycetota; class Actinomycetes; order Mycobacteriales; family Nakamurellaceae; genus Nakamurella. The sequence continues at coordinate 21,017 of CAYZBB010000033.1, forward strand.
CGGTGACGTCGGCGAGCCTCAACAACACGAACGCCATCATCGGCAACGTGTTCTCCCGCGGCGCCGACGTCAACACGCTGGTGGACCTCGGCACTGGCGAGACGGTCTACTTCGTCGTGCAGGTCACGACGACGTTCTCGGGTGGCACCAGCGCACAGTTCGACCTCGTGTCTGACAGTGCGGCTGCGCTCACCACGAGCAAGACGACGCACTGCTCGACGGGTGCGATCGGCGTCGCGACTCTGGTCGCAGGCTACACGGTGGCGATCCCTCTGCCGCCGAACAAGACCTACGAGCAGTACATCGGCGTGTGGGAAACCACCGTTGGCAACGTGACCGGCGCTGTCAACATCTTCCTCGCGAAGGACATCAAGCGTTGGCGCCCGTACGTCGACGCGGTGAACTGAGATGAAGGTAATCGCCAAGGGGCCGGCCTTCTACCAGGGAAAGCGAGTGCGCGAAGGGCAGGTCTTGGACCTGCCCGAGGGCACCGACCTTGCCCGGTGGATGCGGCCGCTGCTCAAGGGCGAGGCTGCGGCCTCGCCGCCGAAGTGGGCGCCTACGGCCCAGTCGACCGTCAAGGATGCCGTTCTCGCGACGCCGAAGTCGCTGACCGAAGTCCTTGCGGAGTCGTCCGACAAGAAGAAGCCGAAGAAGGCCCCGATCCTGGGAACCGAGAGCGCACCGCAATGATCTCCGACTACCGCTACCAGCTCTCCGAGAATCAGCAGGTCTTGACTTCGGCGGACTCGACCAACGATGTCGACCTGACTGCGATCCTACGAGACGTCGGATCCGGCACGACGCTCTTCGTCGACTTCAACATCACGACGACGTTTGCGGTGGCCAACACGGCAACTGACCAGAACACCATCACCTTCGGGTTGAAGATCGCTTCTGCCGGCGGTGTTGTGCTGACGCTGGCTGGCGTGTCGGTCATTCACTACAACCTCGGCGCCGAAGCCGCTCCTGGCGTGCCTGCCGGCCCGACTGCGATCGCTGGCGATCACATCGTCATCCCGCTCAACCCGCTGTCGGACGGGCAGCGTCGCTACTTCGCTGCTGCTGCTGCGATCGGCTACCCCTTCCGATACCTGTCGGCGACGTACGTCGTGGCCAACGTGGCGGGTGCCGGCTTCACGGCTGGCAAGGTTTCCGCCGCTCTGACGACGCATCCGACCAGTCGGGTGGGCATCCAGTACCTCGCCGACGCCGTGAACTGAGCCGGCCATGGCCGAGCGCAAGTTCCTGATCTCGTTCGGGCAGTCCAACTCGGGTCCGTATTCGGACATCGAATCGTGGCTGTCCGAACGGCTCGACCTGAACCTGCTGCTCAGTGTCAACCGCGTCAGCGGCAGCTACGCGCCGACGTTCACGATGCCGGGCGTCTGGCCCGGCTACATCAAGACGCGCCCTCTGAAGGGCTTGGCGATCGACACGGTTCGATACCTGACGTTCTGGAATCCGTCTCGCACGGGGACCACCAGCTACCCAGGGACTACGCGCACTCCGCTGCTGACAGCAGTGGCGAACACGAGCACGACGCTCTACGTCGAGGCGACGTTCCTGAACGTCACCAACCGGGTGACCGAGATCGTCCGCAAGCTGAACGGCAAGACCTACGCGGTGTCTGCCGTGCAGTCGACCTTCCAGTTCTCGTTCGGTTGGAATGGCGGCGGGTCGGCTGTGCTGACTCATGCATCACACGGACTTGTCGCCAACGACGTCGTGGTGATGTCGGACGCCAGCGGACCGACCGAGATCCCGAACGGCACCTACTACGTCGTCTACATCGACGCGAACACCTTCAGCCTGAAGACGACGCTGCTCGGCAGCGCCATCACGGTCGCAGGGGCGCCAGACTCTGGCGGGCATCTCAACCAGTACTTCGACACGCGGGTGGGGTCGCGTCTCACGCTGTCGACGCCGATGGACGACCCGACTCCGCAGCCGGAGGAGGAGTTCACGCACAAGATCCTGTCGACGGGCACCAACGGTGCCGTCAACGTCAACTTCGGCGTGCTGCGAAAGGCGGACGCTTCCCTCCAGGGCGTGCAGTTCCGAGTCGTGACAGGAGCCGCAGCGGGCGAGACACGCATCATCGGCGAGTGGGATCCGGTCAACGTCAAGCCGACGCTCTACGCCACGGACTACGAGTTCGGTGACGTGGCGGTGCCGATCGACCCTGGCGACCTGGCTGCCGGCGACGAGGTCGTGTTCGAGCCGCAGGGCGGTGTGGCGTGGGACCGCTGGTGCTACTTCCTGCCGTGGTGCTACTTCGAGACCGACCTGAGCGGCCTTGGCAAGACCAACCCGTATCCGCCCGGCTTCGACTTCCCGAACCAGTACCACACACCGCAGGTCTACTCGACCGATGCTCAGACGCCGACGGCAGTGGGCGGCACCTACGGGCAGTTCAACCTGACGGTCGGACCCTATGTCGCCTGGCACTGCGGCGGTTCGGTGCGCGTCAGCGAGGCTATCGGAGAGCCGGTCTACGTCCTGTCGTGTGACTTCGGCGGCACGAGCACGGCGCACAACGAGCGGTCCATCGGGCAGGAAACGGTGGCATGGTACGACCGTGCGCAGCAGAGCGACTGGTCCATCGGGCGGCAGAACAGTTGCTTCGCCAGGTTCCGCGACGAGCTGGCTGCTGCGAAGGCGGCGGCGGAAGCGGAAGGCGACACGCTGAAGTGCATCGGCCTCTTCCGCGTGCAGGGCGACGGAGATGCATCGCTCGGGACGGACCCCACCTACGGCGGCGTCGACACCAACCCCGAGGTCTACGCCGAGAAGTTCCTGGAGAGCAACCGGACGCTGCGCCGCGTTACCCGGCAACTCGTCACCGATCTCGGCTTCTGGGACAGCCAGCCGGAGAAGCTGCCATGGGTGCAGCCGCGAGTCATCCTCGAGATGCTCGACACGGTGCTCGGCGACGAGGAACGCCTGACGCTGATCAACACGGCGTTGCAGCAGTTGGCCGAAGAGGACGCCTACGCCGAGACGTTCGATCCGAGCGGTATCCCGACGTGGGACACGATCCACTACACGGGTGCCGGTCTCGTCGACATCGAGCGGCTGACGTTCGACGCATGGCAGCGCATCCTGCACGCGACCGACCGCTCGGGCGAACTGGACCTGTGCAACATGGCGCTGTCGTTCGCTGGAGACTCTGGCACGATCACAAGCATCGACCCGCCAGACGGCAGCACGCAGGCAGCCCTGTGCGCCAAGTTCTACCCGGTGGCGCGCGACAGCCTCATCGAGCGCCGGCACTGGTCGTTCGCCACGAAGCGAAAGACCCTGCTGGCGATCACGAGCGACTCGTCGGCGTACGAGTTCTGCTACGTCGTCCCAGGTGACGCGGCGAAGGTCATCGACATCTTGCCGAGCGATGCACCCGACGACTTCTCACTGGCGCTGCGGAACATGCCGGTGCAGGTGTTCCCGCTTGGGTACTCGACCATCGCACCAGGGCAGAGGCCGAAGTTCTCCGTCGAGCAGCGCAACGACGGCACCAGGATCCTCTACAGCGACCTCGAAGACCTGGCGATCCGATACACGGTGAAGGTGCCGGACACGCGGCGCTTCCCGGAGCAGTTCCGGCTGGCGGTGGCGTGGCAGTTGGCGAGCATGCTGCTGGCGAATCTGATGAAGGGACAGGATGGGGCGACTGCCGGCGCCAAGGCGCAGCAGATGGTGCAGCAGTACCTCGGCCAGGCTGCCGAGATGGACGCCAACCAGCGCCGAGCATTCCCGACGCACGTTCCGCCATGGATCGCTGCGAGGTGACCGCGTGAGCATGCGCACATACCTCCGCAGCTTCGCTGGCGGGGAGATTTCGCCTGAGATGTTCGGGCGGATCGACGACGCAACCTACCAGGCCGGCGCAGCACGCCTACGCAACCTCATCGTCAAACCGCAGGGGCCCGTGGTCCGCCGGCCTGGTTCTCGTTTCGTGCGCCGCACCAAGGACGATGCGCGAGTGCGGCTTCTGCCGTTTCGCTACTCGGGATCGGAGACGTTCTGCGTGCAGGTGGGTGCCGGCTACTTCCGATTCCTGCACAACGGCGGAACGCTGCTGCTGTCGTCCGAGCCGAGAGCCTACGTCTCGTCGAAGAACCTGACGGCTCCGGCAGCCTTCCCAGGCGGCGACATCATCGACTTCGGCACAGCGCACGGGCTTCTTCTCGGCGACAGGATCACGTTCACTCCGTCCGGTTCGAGCCTGCACACGGCAATCAACGTGTTCCAGGACTACGCGGTCATCGTCGTGTCGTCGTCGACCATCAAGATCTCTGTGACCGTTGCGGATGCTCTCGCAGGCACTGCGATCACGCTCGGCGCAGAAGCCGGTGCAGCGGGGAGAGTGCACTTCGTCTACGAGAAGATGGACCTGACCCGCTACTCAGGCCACAACTACTACTGTCTGCTGCGCCAGCCGCTCGACACGACTCCTGCAGGCGGATCGCCGGCATCCGTGACGTTCTCCGGCATCACCATTTCGCACGCAAGCCACGGATTCGCTGCCGGAACCGCCATCGTCTTCAGCGGATCTACGCTGCCGCCACAGATCGCGGCAGGGACGGTCTACTACGTGCTGAACCCTACTGGCGGAAGCTACACGGCATCCGCCACGCCAGGAGGTGCAGGAATCAGCACGGCTATCGCCAGCGGCACGGCGGTGCGAGCCACGCACTGGTATCTGTTGGAAGACGACAACACCGTGGTCACCAACGGTTCGGTCTACGAGATCCCGAACGACTACGGCGACAGCGACCTGGACCAGCTCGACTGGGATACTAGCTACGACATCCTGTCGATCGCAACGGCGGGACATCCTCTGTCGGAGTTGCGTCGGTATGGTTCCACCCAGTGGTCGTTCGATCCGGTTGTGCCAGGTCAGACGCTTGCGACTCCGGCACAGCCGACCGTGACACCGACCTACGGGACGACGTTTCAGGTCACGGGAACGCAGGCGCCTACGGCCGGCAACCAAGTCGACTTCATCTGCGGCACGTCGGTGCTCGGGGCTCTGGCGGTTGGGCAGGTGGTCTACTGGTCTGGCGGCGGTGCCCTGAACGACAGCGCTGCGCACACGATCGTTGGCAATGGCAGCTTCTGGATCGTTTCCTTCGTCGAAGGAACGGGTGCGTACTTCCGCCTGAAGTACGTGAACACGAGCGGGCCGCTGTCGTGGTCGACTGGACCGACCGGGCCGTTCAGCATCAGTGGCGGTACGGTCGACCTTCGCGTGACCACGCTGTCTTCGGAAATCAGCTACTACTACGTGGTGACCGCCGTCGACACGGAGGGGCGCGAGACGACCCGCTCGACATCGCAGCTCGGCACCAACAACCTGTTCGTCGAGGGTGCCTACAACACCATCTCGTGGACCGCTGTCCCAGGCGCGCAGCGGTACCGGGTCTACCGGCAGGACAACGGTCTGTTCTCGATGCTCGGCGAGGTGGATGGCGGCACGCTGTCGTTCAAAGACGACGCCGTCACCCCCAACGCTGCCAAGACGCCGCCGATCGTCGACACGACGCTGTCGGGGCTCAACTACCCGCGAGCCGTCGCCCACTTCGAGCAGCGCCGCATGGTGGGTGGCATGGTCGACAACAAACAGCGGTGGCTCGCGACTCGCACGGGAACGGAGACGGACTTTTCCTACCACCTGCCCGTGCTCGACGACGACCGAATCTCTGTCGACATCGCCAGCCGAGAGGCTGAGATCATCCAGCACATCGTTCCCTTGTCACAGTTGCTCCTGCTGACGAGTGCTGGCGAGTACCGCGTGGCGCCGGTTAACAGCGACGCTCTGACGCCGAGCACGGTGAGCATCCGACCGCAGAGCTACATCGGCTGCAGCATCGTGCAGCCTGAGATCGTCAACAACTCGGTGGTCTTCTGCGCGGTCCGTGGTGGGCATGTGCGAGAGCTTGGCTACCAGGCGAACGCCAACGGCTGGCAGACTGGCGACTTGTCGCTACGGGCAGCGCACCTGTTCGACGACTACCAAGTCAAGGACATGACCTACGGCAAGGCACCGCTGCCGGTGCTGTGGTTCGTGTCCACGTCGGGCGACCTGCTCGGGCTGACCTACGTCCCAGAGGAAGGCATCGGCGCGTGGCACGCACACACGACGGACGGCACCTACGAATCGTGCCGGTCGATCGCCGAGGGGTCCCAGGACAGCCTCTACGTCTCGGTGCTGCGGCACATCAACGGGGTGGACGTCCGGTTCATCGAATGGATCCAGTTCGTCGATCCTGCGACCATCCAGGACGCCTACTACGTCGATGCCGGTCTCAGCTACACGAACGCCACCGGCTCCCCGGTAACGGTCGTCAGCGGGCTCACCCACCTTGCGCTCGAGGTCGTCTCGGTTCTCAACAACGGCCTCGTCGAGTCGAAGACCGTCAGTGCCGGCGGGCAAGTCACCCTGTCGACGCCGCTGCCGGTTGGCAATACGGTCCACATCGGGCTGCCGATCGTCGCCGAACTGCAGACGCTGCCGTTGCTGATGCAGGTGGACGGCTACGGCGCCGGGAGAGCCAAGAACATCTCCAAGGTATGGTTGCGGGTGTTCGAGTCCTGCCGGTTCTACGTCGGGCCGAACGAGAACCTTCTGGTGCCAGAACTCAACACGACAGCCATGCAGACCAAGGCGGTGCGCTCCACGATCCCAGGTGAGTGGGATGAGGACGGGCAGATCCTGGTGCGCCAGTCGGACCCGTTGCCGCTGACCATCGTCGGCATGACACTGGAAGTCTCAGGAGGCGGCTGATGACAGGAATAGCAGTCGGGCTGAACAACCAACTGAACGGGCCCTACTCCATGGCAAATGCAACGCCTCCTGTCGGCAGCGTTGGCATGGGCGTTGGCGTTCCGGGAGGTCAGCAGTCGGGAGGCTACGGCGGCCTTGCAGGTGCCAGCTTCTGGCTGCAGATCGGCGGCGCCCTCGTCGGGGCGGTCGGCACCTACTACCAAGCCAAGGCGCGCCAGAGCGAACTCAAGAGCCAGGCTCTGTCCATGGACTTCGAGGCGTCCATGGCGGCCATCAATGCCCGCCAAATCGAAAGCGACGTGCAGTCCATCTTGGACCAGGGGCAGCAGCAGATCGCCCACCAGGGGCTGCAATACGCCCAGGTGAGGGCAGCCGATCGGGTGTCCACGGCTGGCCGCGGTGTCGTGGTAGGCACGGGCAGTTCTGCCGACGTGCAGCGGTCCATCGACTACGCCGAGACGCAAGACCGGCTGACCATCTCGGCCAACGCCACTCGGGCTGCTGGCAACCGTCGCGCACAGGCTGTCGACATGCGCAGCCGAGGGATGCTTGCCGGCGTCTCGGCTGACAACCTGCGCGGCTCGGCAAGGTCGATCAACCCAGGGCTGGCGGCTGGCACGAGCCTGCTCGGCGACAGCGGCAAGATTGCCGGCACTGCGGTCTACAACCGGCGCTACCGTCGATGAGAGTCCCCCTCCCCAGCGTCTCCCAGCAACCCGACCAGTCGACCCAGTTCTCGGCTCCGGCTGTCACGCCGCAGCAGGACTACACCGGGCAGCAACTTCGCGGGCTCGGCGGTGCCATGCAGCAAGCCGGCGACGACACGGCGCGGCTCGCGGCAGGGCTGCAGGACCAGTACGACGAGGCGAAGACCAAGGAAGCCGACATGGCCCTTGCCTACGCCATCGACACCGACGTCGGCGGCTACCTGCAGTCGGTTGGCAAGGAAGCCACCGGGGACGCAAGGAAGAAGGCGTTGGACGCCGTGGCGCAGAAGCGGCGCACGATCGAGGCGAGTCTGGGCAACCAGATGCAACGCCAGATGTTCCAGAAGGCTGCCGACGAGCGCATGTTCCGCGCCAGTTCGGTCAGCCAGAAGCACGAGGCACAACAGACGCGGGTCTTCTCCACATCGCAGTCCTTGGCGCGGGCGCAGCTGCTGGGGCAGGATGCGTTCAAGGCTCTGTTGTCCGGCGATATCAAGGCGTTCCAAGACAACAAGGGTCTGATGTTGTCGGAGATTGACGCAGCTTCGCCTGGCGCTAGCGACGAGGAGAGGCAGGTTCTACATCTCGCCGCTACGACGCGGCTACACGGGCAGTTCATCGAGAAGCTGTCGAACGACGGCAAGGGGACGGCAGCGGCGGACTACCTGCATGGAGCCAGGGACGAGATCGCACCGGATGCGCTCCTGAAGCTCGAAGGCATGGTGCGGCAGGCGACCGTCGACCAGCAGTCATTCGAGGCGGCTCGGTTCCTGTCCCAACGCGAGCCGACCTTGGGCAAGCAGATCGAAGCCCTGAACCAACTGGTCGAGGACCCCAACACCAAGCTGCCCATCGAGGTCCGAGACGCCGCCGAGCGCCGGCTGCGGGGCATGGAGCAGATCGACTACCAGGAGAAGGCGCGCGTCGGCAACGAGACGGCGACGCAGGCAGAGGCGTTCGCTGCGCAGAACCGCGTGTCGACGTGGGACCAACTGCCGCTGCAGATGCGGCAGGGTCTCGAAGCGTCCGGCCGCGCGGAGCCGTTCAAGGTATGGCTGGAGCAGGGGCAGCAGTTCATCACGACGCAGCGCGGCATCGACATCATGCGGCGCGCCGAGGACGAGTCCTGGCTTCTCGACAAGGAAAACACCATCGAGAGGGTAACTGCGGCGGCTCGCGATGACCTGAACCGCCGCGACGGCGACGCTCTCATCGCCGCATGGTACAAGGCGCACCAGTTGCCGCCGCCGAAGGGTGTCGGTGACGCCATGGTCAGCATGGTGCTCAACCGGCGCATGCGGGAACTCAGCTACCTGCCGTCCGACAAGGAGCCGACGCCGGAGCAGACCAACCGCCGCAATTGGGTGCTCGAAGCCGTGCAGCGTGAACTCGGCACAGGAGCCGTCGACCAGAAGACGGTGGACGCGACGATCAACAGCGTGCTCGCGAACACCATGAGTCGCGACACGGATCAGGGCTTCACAGGTTGGTTTGGGACCACGACGACTTTGCCGATCGCTGCGATGTCGCCGAAGGAGCAAAGCGAGGGCTACTATCGCACCCGCTTCGGGTCTGTTCCCAACGTGCAGGTAGCAGATGAGTTGATCAAGCAGCGTGCTACCGAGATAAGTGCCATCAACTTGGCGCGGAGAACGGCCAACCCGTATACGACGGACCTGCTGCCGGAAACCAACGAGTACGCCGTGCAGACGCTGCGCGAGGAGCAGAACAACCGCAAGGTCGCGCGAGACGCCGCCTACAAGGACGCGATGGAATGGATGCGGTCCAGGCGGCGTGAGCACGGCAAGGATGCGTGGCACTACCTGCCGGATGACCTTCGATCTCGCGCCGAGGCGACCGGAATCGCACCGAAGGTCCGACTCGACTACGAGGACTACTACAAGACGACTGACTTCCGTGGGAACCGTATGCCGGAGTGGGCCGTGCGTGGCGACGTTTCGGACTATGCGGACGGGAACCGATGACCGGCCTCGACCTGTCGCTGCCAAGCGGCGCCGATCCAAGCAACCTGCCGCCGCAGCAGCCGCTCGACCTCTCGTTCTCGCCGCCGTCGCTTGACCCGCTGACAGAGCACCCGGCCTACCAAGCCGAGATGCAGCGGCTCAAGGACACCGAGCAGGCGCGCACCGACACCTTCCTTGCCAACTACCGCGTCGCTCTCAAGAGCAACCCGACGATGGTGGGCGAGGCGCAGCAGATCGCCAGCAAGCTCGGCCAGCCGCCAGACGCCGTCGAGAACAACCTGGACGTGGCGCGCGAGGTCTACCGCCAGCGTTCGCTGCGCGACCGGGAACTGATGCGGACGCATCCGATCCTGATGCAGAGTCTGCAGAACAGGCACTTCCTCCGGTTGGCGCACGACGACCTGGACAACCTCGCCGCCACCGACACGGTGTTCGCGATGATGGGACGCAAGTGGGAGTCGGGGCAGGCGATGAACGAGCGCGGCTACATCGGCTCGCGCATGGCTGCCGGGCTCGGCACGCAAGCGGACAAGGACCGGCTCGCGGAACTGAACGCCATCACGGAGAACGCCTCGCGGGATAGCGGCTTCGTTGCGTCCACTACCGAGGTGCTCGGGCAGATGGCGGGAACGATCCCGACGGCCTTGGCAGTCGGCGGCGCCGCGGCGCTGCCGGCATCACTCGGCGGACCGCTGACCGCCGGGACGGCGTTCGCCTGGGGGTTCGGTGCCACCGTGTTCGCGCAGTCGGCGATGATCGAGGGCGGCAACCAGTACATCGACCTGATCGACATGGGCGTCGACCCCGACAAGGCGGCGGTGATGGCGCTCGGCGTCGGCCTGATCAACGGCGCGCTCGAGTTGGTCGGCACGAAGGTCGTCGCCAAGCCGTTCCAGTTGGCGGCGAAGGAGATCACCCACCGCGTCATCGGCGGGCTGTCGAAGGAGACGGCCGGCAAGGCGTTCGGCGAGTTCGTCAAGGAGTACGCCAAGAGCGTCGGCGGCGAGGTGACGACCGAGGTCTTGCAGGAGATCACCAACGTCGTCACCGAGTCGATTGCGCGCCCCGAGGGACAGCCGGAGCCGACGTGGGGCGAGATCCGCGGCCGGCTCGGCGAGATCGCTCTGAAGACGGCGCAGGGCATGTCGGTGCTCGCGCTGCCGGGTCCGGTGCTGCACTACGCCAGCCAGTCGCAGCGGGCAGCCGAGGCGACGCAACGGGCTGAGGCGTTCCAGCGGCAAGTCGAGTTGTCGGCTGAGTCCAAGGTGCGGGCAGCCAACCCGCAGGGACACGAGGACTACGTCAGCAAGGTTGCCGAGGCGACGAAGAACGCCGACCTGTACGTCGATGCGCCGGCATTCGCGAAGGCGATGCAGTCGGCCGGGGTGACGCGCGCCGACCTGCAGCAGAAGGAACCGGAGCTGTTCCGGCAACTGGAGAAGGCTGAGGAGCACCCCGACCTGCAGATGGACGTGGTGCTGAAGAACGCCGCCTTCCAGTCCAGGCTGGCGAAGACGCCGCTCGGAGATGCGCTGATGGAACACGTCCGCCATTCGCAAGACGGCATGTCGATGGCCGAGGCACAGCAGTGGATCTCCGAGCAGCAGAAGCTGGCGAAGGAAGCCGGCTCACTGGTGCAGGAGAAGCAGGCGACCGACAAGGCGTTCGTCGACAGCGCCAAGCGGGTCGAGGACGCCATCTACGAGCAGGTGAAGGCAACCGGCCGCATCGTGGACGCCAAGGAGGCGCGCACCGCGGCGCAGTTCTACCGTGACTTCGTCATCACGCAGGCGGCTCGGCGTGGACTGACGCCGGAGCAGTTCCATGCGCAGTACCCGTTGCAGGTCAAGCGCGAGGACGGGCAGACGGGGGCGAGGTTCCATCAGTTCGCCGGCTTCCGCGCCAAGGGGGCGCCAAAGGCGGCGTTGAGTAAGGCAATCGCGATGGCGGAGGCCGGCGCCACGGACGCCGACGTATTCAACGCAACTGGATGGTCGGTTGGGCCAACGGGCGATCTGCGGTTTGAAATCAGTGACGCCGACGCAAGCCTGCGAGACGGCGGCGGCAAGACTCTTGGCGAGGTGTTGGACCACCCGCGGCTGTTCAAGGCATACCCGAAGCTTGCAGCCATCCCAGTGATGGAGGTTGGTGGCGACGGGAAAGAGGCTGCCGCCTACACCGCCAGCGCCCCAACAAGCATCGCCCGCAGGAAATACCCAGGCACCATCACGGTGCGGAGCGGTCTGTCGCCGGAGCAGCATCTGTCGTTCCTGCTGCATGAGGTGCAGCACGCCATCCAGGACATCGAGGGCGTCGACATCCTGGGCTACACGGGCAAGCCATACCGCACAAGTGCAGTCGAGGTTGAGGCGCGCAACACACAGTCGCGCCAGAAGATGACCGCTGCGGAGCGACGGGCGAAGCCGCCGGCAACTACAGAGGATGTCGCCCGTAGTGAGCAGGTGCGGCTGGAAGTCCCGACGGACGGGCAGACGGGGGCGCGGTTCGACCAGTTGCGCACGGACACGCCGGAGTTCAAGGCGTGGTTCGGCGACAGCAAGGTGGTCGACGCGGAGGGAAAGCCGCAAGTTTACTACCACGCTACCGGCGCGCAGTTCAGCGAGTTTCGACGGGCGCGTCTGCGCGGGGCTTCGTTTTTCAGCGCAACGCCAGAGTCGGCGTTTACGGGGGCGTCTGCTAGCGCCAACGAAGGCATGGCTCCGTATCCGGATCGGACAATCCCCGTCTACCTTGCGGTTCCGAACCTCTACGGACGTAGCTACGTCTTGCCAAAAGGGGTGCCTGATGTGCGTGGGGTGTATCCAGCCAACGCTGGGCAGGAGTCAGTCGAGGCGGTCCACGCTGCAATCGCAGATGCGTTGTTCTCCACCGATCCATCCGTCAACCGGCTGGCGAAGGAGATCGCCGTTGAGGAGTGGGGGAGGTGGCATCACACGCGGAGGTTGGCGTCCGGGGAATGGGAGTTATATCGAACCGACCATCCGTCAGAGGTTGCTGGCGACACGGTCGTCGCGATACCGGAGACGCGGGCGGCGATGTGGTGGCAGACGTTTGAGCGCGGCCCTGGAGGACGGGCGGACGCCCCAGGAGTGGGATCCAAGGCTCTGGAGGCGCTTGGCTACGACGGCGCCTTGATTAGCGACGAGGGTGTGAGCACGGTAGCGGTGTTCGATGGGCGCCGGATCAAGTCCGTCAACAACCGCGGCACCTACGACCCGAACGACCCCAACATCCTGCGGGCCGGCGAGAAGGCTTCCCCCCGCGGCGGCTTCATCCCCGACTCGCTGACGATCCTGCTGCACGAGAAGGCGGACAGCAGCACCTTCTTCCACGAAGCGGCTCACGCCTTCCTGACGATCTACGCCGACCTCGCCGCGAAGGGCGATGCGCTCGCGACCGCCGACATGCAGACGCTGCTCGACTGGTTCGGCGTCAAGGACATGGCGACATGGAACGAGATGTCGCTGGAGCAGCAGCGCAAGCACCACGAGAAGTTCGCCTACTCCTTCGAGGGCTACTTGTTCGACGGCAAGGCCCCGTCGCTGGAGATGCAGGGTCTGTTCGACCGCTTCAAGGTGTGGCTGCGCCGCGTCTACAAGACGATCCGTGACAGCATCGGCGCCACCTACGAGAAGGAGTTCGGCGAGCCGCTGCCGATCCTGACCGGCGAGGTGCGTTCGGTCATGGACCGCATGCTTGCCAGCGAGGACGCCATCGCCGAAGCCGAGGCGGTGCGGGGCATGGCGGCGATCTACCAGACGCAGGAGCAGTCCGGCATGGACGACGCCGCCTGGGCTGCCTACCAGGACGAAGCCAGGAAGGCACGGGAAGCCGGCGTGGCGTCGCTGGAGAAGGACAGCCTGCGGCAGATGCAGTGGCTGGACGGTGCGAGGAGCAAGCGGCTCAAGGCGATGCAGGCCGAGCACAAGGAGATCCGGGACAAGGTGCGCCGCGAGGTGGTCGCCGAGGTCGCCGCCCGTCCCGAGACCCGTGCCGACCGCTGGCTGCGCACCGGCAGGACGATCAACGAGGACGGCACGACGGCGCAGGGCGACAAGGACACGAACCACAAGCTCAACCGTGCCACCGTCGAAGCCATGGGGCTCGGACCGGCCGCCACGGCGCGGCTGGAGGACTACCTGCGCGCCGACGGGCTGTCGCCCGACGCCGTGGCGGAATGGTTCGGCTACGACAGCGGGGAAGGCATGCTGCGCGCCCTCGCAGCCATGAAGCCGTTCGGTGAGGCCGTAGACGCCCGCACCACCGAGCGCATGCTGGCGGAGCACAGCGACCTTGCCGATCCGGCAGAAGTCGAGGCTGCCGTCGAGCGCGCCCTGCACAACGAGGTCCGCGCCCGCTTCGTTGCCATCGAACTGCGGCACCTCGCCAAGTCGACGCAGCCGGTTCGGCTCATGCTCGCAGCCGCCAAGGAAGCCGCCAGAACGGCGATTGCCAACCTGCCCTTCCGGGAGGCATCCGCCAAGAAGTTCGCTCAGAACGAAGCCAGGGCTGCCAGGCAGGTCGTGGAGGCACTCCGCAAGGGCGACAGCGCCCTGGCGGCCGAATGGCAGCAGAAGCGGCTGCTGCAACACGCACTGGCGACGGTCGCCGGCGAGTTCCAGGAGCAGGCAGCCAAGGACTTGCGGAATCTTTCCCGGTTCCAGCGTCCCGACGCCAAGCTGGCGAAGACGCGGGACACGGACCTCGTCAACGCCGCCCGCTGGATCCTGTCCCGGTTCAACCTGGGCACGCCATCCCAGGAGGCGACGGCGACCCGGGCGCTGACGGCGATCGCCAAGTACGACGCGGCGATGTCGCGGCAGTTGGCGCCGCTGATCCAGGACGCCGACCAGAACGGCCGCGACTACCGAGACCTGACGGTCGAGCAGTTCCGCGACCTCATGGCGAAGGTCGACGGGCTCTGGAACGACAGCAAGCGCAGCCAGCAGATCCGCATCGACGGCAAACTCATGGAGCGGGCAGTCGCCAGGGAGGCGATCGTCGCGCAACTGGTGAAGTCGGGGCTGCATGCCGCCGGCAAGGACCAGCCGATCCGCCGGGCGGTCGGGTCGGTGGCGGCTTCCCTGCGGCACGTCGAGAGCTGGGCGCTCGAGATGGACGGCGGCCAGCCGGGTCCGGTGCACAAGTACCTGTTCCAGCTCCTGCGCGACCCGGTGAACGACTTCCTGCTCGAGCGCACGCAGATGCGCAACGAGCTTGATGTCGCCATCCGCAAGCTGCCGACGCTCTACGGGCGGAAGTTCGAGGCGAAGGAACTCATCGACCAGAAGACCGGCAAGCCGCACGTCTTCCAGAACCGGCACGAGTTGGTCGGCTTCCTGCTGCACGCCGGCAACGAGGACAACCTGCGCATCGACGCGGTGGGTCGCGGCTGGGTGACTCTGGACGCGGACGGCAACGCCAACTTGGCGCCGGTGTGGCGATTCATCGAGCGCATGGTCAACGAGGGTCACCTGACCAAAGCCGACTTCGACTTTGCGCAGGGGAACGTCTGGGACGTGTTCGAGAGCCGGCTGAAGGCTCGCGCGCAGGAGGCGCACAAGGACAACTACGGCTACTACTTCAACGAGATCGAAGCCAAGCCGATCACCGTGCGGTTCCCGAACGGCGAGACCGCGACCTACCGCGGCGGCTACATGCCGGCCAAGGCGGACATCGACGAGGACACGCGGGTTGGCATGGTGTCGGTCGACGGCGTGACCGAGTCCGGCGGCGAGTTCATGGACCGGCACCCGAGCGCGCCGAAGGAGTTCATGATCAACCGCACCGGGATCAACCGACCGCTGTCGCACGACCTCCGGTTGGCGTCGCAGGCGTTCTCCGAAGAACTGCAGTTCATCCACCTGCAGCGGCCCGGCCGCGACCTCGCGTCAATCCTGAACGACAAGGAAGTGTCGGCTGCCATCCAGGGCGTCGACCAGCGGGCGCTGCAGGACATGTTCTTCCCGTGGCTGCAGGACACCATGCGCAACCGGCTCATGGCACCTGGCGGCAACCCGATGGTGAACAAGGCGCTGATCGCGCTTCGACGCAACGTCGGGCTCGCCTACATGTTCGGCAACATCAGCAACGGCATCCAGCAGCTCACCGGGTTTGCCACCAGCTTGACCTACGTGCCGCTGAAGCACCTGCGCGCCGGCATGAAGCTCGCGATGCGGGCGAGCGAGCGCGAGCAGATGCTGGCAGACAGCAAGTTCATGCTGCTGCGGCTCGACAAGCGCATGGGGCAGATCACGGACGACATCGACCTGATCCTGAACCCGACGTGGCTCGGCAACGTGCAGAAGTGGACCCAGCGGCACGGCTACTTCTTGCAGCAGTGGTTCCAGGCGCCTGTCGACGTGGTGACGTGGCTCGGCGCCAAGGACCACGCCATCGCCCAGGGCAAGACCAACGCCGAGGCGATCGTGTGGGCCGATGCCGCGGTGCGCCGGTCGCAGGGCAGCGGCACGGCTGCCGACATCTCGCGGCTGGAACGTAGCAGCGCGGTCGTTCGCCTGCTGACGCAGTTCGGCAGCTTCTGGCTGGCGAGCCTGAACACCATCCTGCAGCGGCACGGGCCGGAGCAGGCCAAGGCAACGGCGACGATCATCGCCTTCGCCGGTGTCACGGCAGGCGCCCTCTCGCAAGCCCTGAAGGGCGGCTGGGACGACGACGACGAGGACGGCGCTCTGTGGGACGACATCGCCGGATGGGCGGTCGGTGAGGCAGCCAAGACGGGTGCGTCGCTGGTGCCGATCGTGGGGTCGATGGCTTACTCCTTGGTCACAGGCGACCGAGGCGGGAGGTTGTCGCCAGCGGCAACGCTGGGAGCTGCCGAGCAGGGTTCGCGCGGCTTGCGTGCGCTGGCTGCGATCGCGGCGGGCAAGCGAGACGCCAAGGGGCAGGACATCAAGGACGTGTCGTTGTTCCTGTCGGTGATTCTTGGTGCAGCACCGGCATCGCTCGCGGCTCGGCCGATCAGCTACCAGTTCGACGTTTCGCGCGGCAACGTGCAGCCGACGGGACCGGTCGACTACGCACGCGGGCTCGCCACCGGCACCCCCGCGCCGGGCACGAAGAAGTAGTAGTTGACATCGCCACGAGTCGCTACTAATGTGCGGCCTCGCCGGTGAGCCGTGAGGTTCAGCCGGCACGACACATCGGCCGGGGCGCGGAATCTTCCCTTCTCCTTTGTTCACCGCACGCGCCCCGTGCCCGCCCGTCACCCTTGGCTAGCTACCTCGGGTGACGGGCCTTTTCCTTCAGGGTCGGCCATGGAAACGAGAGCGAAGTTGCGAGACGAACGAGAGTGCGAGAGCCATGGCCGGCCCCCTTCCTTCTTCGCCGGGATGTCCCCGGCACCCGCCGCGGTCACGAGTCCGGTCCGCGTTTTCAAGCCAACAGCGTGCGCGGATCGGCAAGGCGCGCGGCAGCGGCGGGGATTCTCTTCCTTGTGACCTAGCATGAGCACAAACCTCCCCCGCCGCCGCGAGCCGCCAAAGCACTTCCTTGACCAGACCCGGTTCCCTGGCGGTGAGATCCGCTGCGGCGTTGCCCTCAATACGCCACGCCGATCGACGAAGGATCCCAAGCAGGTGACCTGCGCGAAGTGCCTCCGTCTGATGGCACGAGACCGCGCGAGCGGATGGATCGAACAATGAGCAATCCCGACGTTCCGTTCCCTGACCCCATCGACTTCGCCGCCCTCGGGCGGCTGGACGCGGCCGCGACGCCTGGGCCTTGGAGCCGGTTCCATGACGACTCACCCGGCCACACATGCAAGTGCGGGCAGATTTGGAGCGAGCACGAACTCCTGTTCTCGCCGGACCGGTCCGACAACTACCCGGTCGATCGAGTCGACGACGGCCGCCTGATCGTCGCGATGCGCAACGCGCTGCCCGACCTGCTCGCGGTGGTGCGTGAGCTTGCCGACGTGAACACACCGAGGAACGGCGATCTGTGGCACGAAGACGACGGGTGCGCCCTGTGGTTCGCGGAGCCCATCGACGAGCCTCCATACTGCGGGTCGCCGCTCGACTCCGAGTTCCCGTGGTGGTCGACGCCGCGAGCGAAACTGTCCTGGGTGCCGCTGCCGCAGTTGTTCAAGCGTGGCAGTGCCGCCCTCGCCAGCTTCCGCAACGTCGGGGGTGCGTCGTGAACGAAGACACATGCAAGCGTGATGTTTGGGAAAGTGCATGGAGACACCACCGCTGCACGCGCAAGGCGACGACTGATGCTGGCTTCTGTAGGCAGCACGACCCTGACGCACGGAGGCGCAGGTTAGAGGCAAAGCCTCCAACCAAGTTCGAGCGCAAGATCTTGGTGCGGAAGCGACTCGACGAGTGGTTGGATGCGAACCTAGATCCCGCCACCTCGAAGGCTGTTCAGAACATGATTAGCGATGCGTGGGCAGAATGGGTCACGCCTACGTGGCCGCTACAGGACTACTTCGCCAACGTCGAGGCCAAGCCAGATGGCAAGTAACCTCGACCTCGACATCGCGGCGCTGCGGAAGCTCGCAGACGCCGTGAAGCAAGCTCCCAACCGGGCCTACCGCTGCGTGGCGGAAAACGCTCTGTCGGACTTCATCGCGGATGCTGAGTGCGGCATCGTGTATGCCCTCCTCGACGCCGCCGAGGAGCGGGACCGCCTCCGCGCCCAACGCGACGCGCTGCTGGCTGCGCTGGAGCCGATCGTCTGGCAACTGGAGTCGGCGCAACGCAGCACTGCGCCAGCGTTCTTGAAGGGCTTCCAGATGAACGACACCGAATCCGGCGCGCTGCTGCGTGCCATCGCCGCCGCCAAGGAGACACCATGAATAGCGCCGAGTTCAACGTACCGCGTTCGCTGCGGTGCGAGCTTCGCATGACACGGTTCGCTGGCTGTTGGGGGTGGCGCTATGTCGTGGAGGGACGGCACGGCGCGGTGGAGTTCCAGGTGCACGAGTCGCCAATGAGTGGACGGCCTGGGGAAGTGGATCACTACGGCGGTCTGGAGACGCACAGCCTGGACGGTGATGGGCCGCCAGATCACGGGTGTGGTTCCTGCTGGGCGCTGTCGGGTCGGCCTTGCTGGCATGACGGATCGTCTTCGTATGCCGCCGATGTGCTGATCCCTCGATGGATTGCTAGCGGCAAGAACGCGGCTGACACGTTCCGTTGGCTAGCCAATGAATACCGCGATCGGTTCGAGAAGGAGACACCATGAACCAAGACAAAGACCCCATCGCCGAGCGCGAGGCGAAGATCGCGGCGTGGCGGAAGGCTTTCGCCACCATGATCCTGGACCATGTGCCGCTCGGCTGGAGGCACAAGGCGAAACAGACGCTCGACGAAGGCGTCGCCATCATGCGATCCGCGCCGGACGGCGCGAAGCTGCGGGAGTTGCGGGAGTTGGTTGTGAAAATGCCATTGGGTGCATTCCAGGGGACAGCGAGGATGCGTCTTGTCGACGAGATCGACCGCCTCCTCTCCAAGCCAGAGCCAGCGCCAACTGCCGAGATCGACCGGCTCCGCGCCGAGAACGAGCGGCTGCGGGGGCGCGATGCCGAACCATTCGACTGGGACGCAAAGCAGACGGTAGTCGAGTGGGTCGAGGAGAACCTGCCCGAGCGAGAGCCACGGGCTGGCAGCAAGATGGTGGAGTTGCACGCCGACGAGGTTGTGGCCGATCGTGGCGAGGCAAGGCGCGTGGCTGGGTGGCTGAAGGACATCATGTCCGAGAACGCCCGCCTGCAAGCCGACCTCGCCGCCGCCCGAGCCGACCAGGCCGCGATGGCGAGGC
>CAYZBB010000033.1:40405-43868 GCA_964476495.1 uncultured Actinomycetes bacterium
GCCGACCTCGCCGCCGCCCGAGCCGACCAGGCCGCGATGGCGAGGCTGGAGTTGGATCGCCTGCTCTTCCGCTACGACCACGGGGATCTTGGCTTCGGTCCAACAGAGCCGCAAGACCTACTGACGGACATCCGGCAACGCCTCGCCGCCCTTCCCGCCCAGCAGCCGGAGCCGGAGCCGGACGAGCCGAAGGACCCTAACGCATGGCGGGAGGCGCGCGGCGTGCTGAAGCGAGGCGAGCCGAGGGAACCTACCGAATCCGACTTGATCGACGACTGGGACTTGCCGATGAAGCCAGAAGTCTGCGGCGCGCCCATGCGGATCGTCACCGGAGGCACCTGCGCGAACACGAAGCCTTGCCCGACGCACGACGCGGAACCGGTGCAGTGGATGGCCGCAGGACCGAAGCCAGACGCCGCGACGCGCGACGGCGACGAGGTGCTGCGCGAACTGGCGCAGTGGGCCGGCGGTGAAGGCACCAACGAGCTGTGGCGTGCCGTCGCAGAACTCTGCCGCCGCGAACTGGCGAGGGGCAAGTGATGGACACGTTCTTCGCCATCGTCGCCGCCGTCGCCTTCATCTCAATGCTGATCGGACTCGTCGCTTTGCACATGCGCATCACCGACTTGCAGGCGCTTGTGGACAGCCATCTGATCCAACCCCACCGCTTCGTCCCGCCGAAGCCGAAGAAGAAGGCGCGGAGGAAGCCGTGAAGCCGTTGATCCTGTGGTCATTCATGCACTGCCCGCCCAATGCGAGCGAGTATTTGTGTTGGCAGCACTTGCACACCACGAAAGCGGACATTGTGGACCTCATTACTTGCCATGGATTCAGTGGCGCCAGGCCCGTCCGCGTCGAACTCCGCGTCGTGAAGCCCGAGCCGCGCAAGACGAAGCCGAAGCAGAGGGCGCGGAGGAAGCCGTGAGAGTCCTTGTAGCCTGCGAGTTCTCTGGTCGTGTGCGGGATGCGTTTGCTGCGCGCGGGCACGATGCGTGGTCGTGCGACCTGTTGCCCACGGACGCACCAGGCCAGCACATGCGCTGCGATGTCTTGTCCGTGCTGGGCCATGGGTGGGACTTGATGGTGGCGCATCCACCCTGCACGAACTTGGCGTCGAGTGGCGCTCGCTGGTGGGCCAGCAAAGGCGCCGCGCAGGCCGACGCGCTAGCATTCGTTGCGGCCTTGGCCGAGGCTCCGATTGCGCGCATCTGCATCGAGAATCCGATCGGTCGGCTGTCGACAGCCTGGCGGCGGCCCGACCAGATCATCCAGCCGTGGCAATACGGGCATGGCGAGACCAAGGCGACATGCCTGTGGCTCAAGGGGCTGCCACAACTGCAACCGACTTCGGTTGTGGCCGGACGTTCCGCTGTCGTTCACCGCATGGCGCAGTCGCCGAACCGGTGGAAGCTACGGAGCCTTACATACCACGGCATCGCCGCTGCGATGGCTGCCCAATGGGGCGTTGCTTTGCAGGATGAGGCGCGGAGGAAGCCGTGACCCGCCGCGATGCGGTCAACGCGATGCTCGTCGCCGGCAGCGTGATCGCGGGCTACGGGTGCGAGGACAAAGTCGCGGTCGTGCTGATGATCCTGTTCCAGTTGACCTGCTACTCGTTCGTGCGGACGTGCGTCTACTTCCCCGGTGAGAAGCCGTGACCGACATCGCCAAGTGCGCCGGCCTGCAAGTCAACGGAGAGCCCTGCCCGCAGCGGGAGTCGTGCTGGCGGTGGGTGGCTCCCGTCGACAAGCACTGGCAGTCGTGGTCCGGCTTCTCGTTCGACGGCGAGAAGGGCGGGTGCGGTGCATACTGGTGGACGCCGGCAAGGCGCGAGGCGTCGGCGCGTGCGTGAGCTACATCTGTTTGCAGGAATAGGGGGTGGGATTCTCGGCGGCATGCTGCTCGGCCACCGATGCGTCGGCGCTGTCGAGATCGACCCCTACTGCCGGCGCGTTCTCGAGGCGCGGCAGCGTGACGGAATCCTCGAGCCGTTCCCGATCCATGACGACATCAAGACCTTCGACGGGACCGCTTGGCGAGGACGAGTCGACGTCGTCTGCGGCGGGTTCCCATGCCAGCCATGGAGTAGCGCCGGCAAGCGACTCGGCGCAGCAGACCCAAGACACCTCTGGCCCGAAATGGCGCGCGTCGTCGCCGAGTGCAGGCCCGCCTATGTCTTCGCAGAGAACGTTTCGATGGCCGCCTTCGAAGAACCCTGGCGAGACCTTCGCGGGCTGGGCTACCGAGTCCCGCCAGCTCTCTGCCTCGGTGCAGTCGATGTTGGGGCGCCGCACCGTCGCAACCGATGGTGGCTGCTTGCTGCCGACGCCAACTGCGAGCGAGGGCGCGGACAAAAAGAGCCACTCAAGAACCTGGTCAGCGACGTACGCTGGACTCCACAACTACGTCACTGGAAAGGGGAAGCAGAACCCGCAATGGCCAACTCCGACCGCAAGGGATTGGAGGAGCGGCAAGGCGAGCGAGGCGACGCACGCGCGCAACAGCCGACCGCTGTCGGAGGTCGTTGGTGGGCAACTGAGCCCCGTGTGGGTCGAGTGGCTCATGGGGTTCCCGCTCGCGTGGACCGATTGCGCTCGCTCGGCAACGCGCAGGTACCGGCGGTGGCGGCGGCTGCATTCCGCGAACTGATGGTAAGGCTGCCATGACCAACCCCGACATCCCGCCCGCCACGCCCGAGCAGGTCCAGGCCGTCCACCGCCGTCGCACCAGGCTACCCGCCGGCTTGTCCGAGGCGGAGCTGCTCCAGGGCTACGCGGTTCCCGAGGTTCCGGTTCAGGCAACGCAACCCGAGGTCGACTGATGGCATCCAGCAACTACCACAAGATGCGCCCGTGCCGTCAGTGCCGCGCGCCGTTCCTGTCCTACCTCGGCGCCGGCTTCTGCAGCCACTCCTGCATGCTGCAGTGGACGCACAAGAAGCGGTGCCAGAACCGGGACGACTCTCTGCCGGCTGCTGTCGTCGACAGCATGCTTGAGGAAGCCGTGCGGCTGGAGACTGCGCCGCCGTGGGTGCGGCACCCGGTGCCGCAGACGGGCGTCGTCTACAGGAGGGCGGGGACGTGATGCTGAAGGGCTGGCGCGAACCTCGATACCGTGGCGGCCGTCGTCAGCGAGCCCGTCGGCACAAGAAGCGCATGCTGCGGAACCGCGCCATGCGGATGATCGCAAAGGCGTTCCTTCCGGGTGCCACCGCACCGACCCGCCAGTGGATGTTCCTCGGGCAGAGTCAGGCGTGAACGGTCGTCACGCCGACTTCATGCTGGACTCATGCGTCAATCCGTGGCATGGTGTTGACATGGATACGGTCGGAGGTGTCGCACGATGAGGCGGTGGCGGATCCTGGGGTGGGCCGACAGGCCGCAGACAACCCGCGAAGTCGAGTTCTACTGCACGCGATGCAAGAAGGACTCCAAGCTGCTGGTCAACGCGGCGGACCTCATCA
>CAYZBB010000034.1:0-42749 GCA_964476495.1 uncultured Actinomycetes bacterium
ACCGGCACCGCGGTCTGTACTACCTGCTGGAGAAGAAGGGCAGCGTCGAGCGCGTCGCGCGCGACCTGGCGATCTTCGAGGCGAAGTCGGTCCCGCCGCAGACCACCCGGGCGCGGCTGCGCGGCGAGTTCATCAGCGCCGCCCAAGCGGCCGGGCGCGACTTCACCGTCGACTGGGTGCACCTCAAGCTGAACGACCAGGCGCAGCGCACGGTCCTGCTCAAGGACCCCTTCCGATCCGTCGATGATCGGGTGACCAAGCTGATCGAGGCGATGTAGCGGTCGCCACGCCGGAAACCCGACCCGGGCGCCGGATGTGACACGCTTGTTCGCGTGGTGACGGCGAAGGCTGCGAAGGCGGAGCGGCTGCTCAATTTGGTGATCGCGCTGTTGAACGCACCCAGTTTCCGCACGGCTGCCTGGATCGGACGCAACGTCGCCGGTTACTCCGACGCGCCGAGCGAGGAGGCGTTCCTGCGCACCTTCGAGCGGGACAAGAGGGAGCTGCGCGAGCTGGGCATCCCGCTGCAGACACCGCCGAACGGCAGCGACGGATACCGGATCCCGCCCAGCGAGTTCGCGCTTCCGCCACTGTCCTTCAGCCCCGCCGAGGCGGCCGCGCTGGCCCTGGCCGGCCGGCTGTGGGAGACGACTGCGTTGGATGCGGCCGGGTCGGGGGCGCTGCGCAAGATCCGGGACGCCGGCGACAACGGCATCGACAACGACCAGGCCATCGACGGTTCTGACCTTGGCGGGTCGGTGGCGAGGCTGTTGCAGCCGCGGGTGCGCACCTCCGATCCGGCCTTCGAGCCGGTGCTGGCCGCGGTCCGGGCGGGTCGCGCGGTCGAGTTCGACTACCGCAAGGACCCGGGCGGGCAGGCGGAGTCCCGGCAGCTGCAGCCGTGGGGTCTTGTCTCGTTCCGGGGTCGTTGGTACGTCATCGGGCACGACGACCTGCGCGGCGACCGGCGCACCTTCCGGCTGTCCCGGATCACCGGCCCGGTGCGCCTGGCGGGCCGGGTGTCGGTGCGGGCGCCCGCGGGCATCGATCTGCTGGCGGCCGTCGCCGACACCGTGCAGCGGGCGGTCGGCGACCGACAGGCCACCCTGCGGATCCGCTCCGGAGTCGCCGCGGGCCTACGGCGCACCGCCGTGGCCGTCACCCCGCTCGACGATCCGCCCGGCTGGGATCGGGTGTTGATCCCGCTCGGCCCGTTGTGGGACACGGCTCGGCAGGTCGCCGCGCACGGGCCGGACGTGCTGGTCGAGGAACCCGCCGATCTGGTGGACGCGGCCGTGACGTTGCTCCGGGGCACCCTGGATGCCGTGCGGGCGCATGTCGGCCGGGATCGAACCGTGCCGGGCGAGCAGGACACACCCTTGTTCGAGGGACTGCGTGGGCCGTGAGCACGAGCGAGAACGCCCAGGACCGGCTCGCGCGGATGCTGTCGCTGGTGCCGTACATCTCCCGCCGGCCCGGGGTGAGCATCGACGAGCTTGCCCGCGAGTTCGCCGTCGACCGGCGGCAGATCAGCGCCGACCTGGATCTGCTGATGGTCTGTGGTCTGCCCGGCTACTACCCGGACGACCTGATCGACGTGGTGCTGGACGACGACGGCGGCACGGTGGCCATCACGTTCGACGCCGGGATCGAACGCCCGGTCCGGCTCACCGCGGACGAGGCGCAGGCGCTACTGGTGGCGCTGCGTGCGTTGGCCGAGACGCCGGGACTCGTGCAGACCGACGCCGTCCTGTCGGCCCTGGCCAAGCTCGAGCAACTGGACCGCCGCGCGGCCGAGTCGACCGACGCGGTGCGGGTGGCACCGGCCGACCCGGCCCCGGAATTGGGCACGGTGCGGGACGCCCTGGACCGATCACGACGGCTGTGGATGCGGTACTACTCGGCTTCACGCGACGCGGTCACCGAACGCACTGTCGATCCGTTGCGGATCCTGGTCACCGACGGGCACGCCTACCTGGAGGCCTACTGCCACCTGGCCCGCGCCATTCGGCACTTCCGCATCGACCGGATCGAGGCTGCCCGGGTGCTGGACGAACCGGCGCAGGGCAGCCTGTGGGTGGACTCGCAGATCCCCGACCGGATCTTCCATCCCGACCCGGCGGTGCCGCCGGTCGAGCTTGTCCTCACCGGCGGTGCCCGCTGGGTGGCCGAGTACTACCCGGTCGAGTCGGTCACCCCGCTGTCCGAACCACAGGCGGGCCTGCTGGTCACCCTGCACGCCGGGAACGACGACTGGCTGGCTCGCCTGCTGCTGTCCCTGGGTGGCAACGCCGTGGTTCGCAACCGACCCGAGGTGACCGACCTGGTCGCGCGCCGGGCGCGGCAGGCGCTCGAGGCGTACGGGCGGTCGTGAGCCGCGGCCGGGCGACGTAAGTCGCAGCCGGCGGTCGCCCGCCGGGCGTGGCCGGCACGGACCGTTCGTCCGTTACGGAGGTTGTCCATGCGCCGGCGGCCTGCCAGCGTCCCGGCATGCGCATACCCGCTCGCTACGAGGACCTGACCCGAAGGCAACGCACCCGGATGGCCACCGTGCTGGTGCTGCGGTCCGTGATCACCGCCACGGTGATGTTCGTCGGCTACTTCGTGCTGCCGCTGCGGCGTCCCGGCGGCACCGGGATCGTCGTGCTCGTCGTCGGGGTGCTCGTGCTCGCCCTTGTCCTTGCCTGGCAGATCCGGGCGATCGTCGGCTCGCCCTTTCCCCGGCTGCGGGCGTTCGAGACGCTCACGGTCGGGGTGCCCCTTTTGCTGATCATCTTCGCCACCGGTTACTTCGTCATCTCCTCGGCCGACCCGGGCACGTTCTCCCAGCAGGTGGACAAGGTCGGGGCGTTGTACTTCACGGTCACGGTGTTCGCCACGGTCGGCTTCGGCGACATCACACCGGTCGGTGACCTGCCGCGGATCCTGGTCAGCATCCAAATGATGGTCGACCTGCTGGTATTCGGGCTGGTCGCCAAGTTGATCTTCGGCGCGGTGGAGATGAACCTGCGGCGGCGCGCCTCCCGGCCGCCGGCGCCCGGAACGAACCCGACCGCTCCGTAGGATCGGTGTCGGACCATCAGTGTGGGCGGCGGGCGGCCGCCCGACCGGAGGGTGCGGACGTGCGCGTGCTGGGCCGACAGCTGCCGAGCCTGCGCCTGCGCAGGGGCAGGCCGCCGAAGTCGCCGGACGGCACGATGCCGCTCATGGAGCACCTGTACGAGCTGCGTCGCCGGCTGTTCGTGGCGACCCTCGGCATCCTGCTCGGTGCCGTCGTCGGCTTCGTCTGGTTCGGCCATGGAATCCCGGCAATCGGGTTGCCCAGCCTGTCGGAGATCCTCACCGCGCCCTACTGCGCGGTGCCGGCCACCGAGCGGGTCACCTTCGGATCGACCGACGAGTGCAAGCTGCTGGCCACGGGGCCGTTCTCGGCGCTGGAACTGCAGCTGAAGTCGGCGCTGATCGCCGGGGTGGTGCTTGCCGTGCCGGTGTGGCTGTACCAGCTGTGGGCGTTCGTCACCCCGGCGCTGTACAGCAAGGAACGCAAGTACGCGATCATCTTCGTCAGTGCCGGGGGTGCGCTGTTCGTTTCCGGTGCCGTGCTGGCGTACGTGGTCATCCGGGAGGGACTGACCGTCCTGCTGGGGTTCGGCGGTGACGCGACGATCGCCGCACTGTCCCCGGACAGCTACTTCTCGTTCCTCATGGCGATGATCGTCATCTTCGGCGTGTCGTTCGAACTGCCACTGCTGCTGATCATGCTGAACCGGATCGGGGTGGTGTCCGGGGCCAGGCTGGCCGGTTGGCGTCGCTACGCAATCTTCGGGCTCACCGTGTTCGCCGGCCTGGTGGTGCCGGGGAACGACCCGATCACCATGCTGGCGCTTGCCGTCTCATTGGCCTTGCTCTACGAGCTGTCGGTGCAAGTGGCCCTGCTGTACGACCGGCGGGCACGCCGCCGCGAGGCGCGCAGCGAGCTGGCCGACGACGAGGCCACCCCGCTGTCCGATTTGCCGCCGAGCCCCGTGGGTGCAACCGCGGACACCCGCGTGCAGCCGGTGGCCGGCGCCGCGCCGGTGGCGCCGCCGCAGCCCGTCCCGGGACGGACACCGCCGGGAGGGGCGGCTCCGGTCAGGCGGTCGTACGAGGATCTCGGAGACGTCACCTGATCGGCCGATCACGCGGAGGCGTGCAGCGATCCCATTCGATTGGGATGATGTCCGTTGCCCGCCCGCGGACTGTGATGACGCGGGCAGGCCGGCACCTGTCCGGTGTTCGCGTTCGACCGTAGGAGCGTCCCGTGGCAACCCCGAAGATCCTCGCTCACCTCACCGTCGACGACCGCAAGGCGAAGGGGGTCGAGGCCAGGATCGCTACCCCGCTGGAGAGCCATCAAGGATGGACCCCGCCCGCGGACCGGTTCGACCCCGTGGCGCTGCTGGAGAAGCAGAACCGGACGCGCGAGCCCGATCTGGTGCCGGTGCGGCACGGCCGCATGGCGGTGTCACCGTTCACCTTCTACCGCGGGGCGGCCAAGATTATGGCGGCCGACCTGGCCGGCACGCCCATCGCCGGGTTGGCCGCACAGTTGTGCGGGGACGCCCACCTGTCCAACTTCGGCGGGTTCGCGTCGCCGGAACGTCGGTTGGTGTTCGACCTGAATGACTTCGACGAGACGCTGCCGGGGCCGATCGAGTACGACATCAAGCGACTGGCAGCCAGCTTCGTGATCGCTGGCCGTAACAACGGCTTCACCCCGGAGCAGAGCGCAGCCGCCGCCCGCACCGCGGTCGCCAGGTACCGCACCGCGATGGCCGAGTTCGCCACGATGGGCACGATGGAGCTCTGGTACACGCACATCTCCGAGGACACCCTCAAGTCGGCGCTCGGCCAGCTCTCGGAGGCGGCGAAGGCGAGGGCGGCCGAACCGGTCAAGAGCAAGGCAGGCAAGGGCAAGTCGAAGGACAAGCGGGACAAGACCGCCAAGGGTGCGGCCGTGCAGCGGACGGCCGACGAGGAGCAACTGGCCCGAGCGGCCCGACGTGCGCAGAAGAACCTGGACAAGGCACGCACCAGGGACTCGCTGCAGGCGCTGTCCAAGCTGGGCGAGTCCGTCGACGGCCGGTACCGGATCCGCAGCCAGCCGCCGATCGTCGTGCCCCTGCGTGACTTCCAGCAGTATGCGAAGGATTTCGGGATCACCGAGGAAGCGATCGAGGCGCTGCTGCGCGACCAGTTCCGCGAGTACCGGGCGAGTCTGGACCCCGATCGCCGGCACGTGCTGGAGAACTTCTCCTACGTCGACATGGCGCGCAAGGTAGTCGGGGTGGGCAGCGTCGGCACCCGGGCATTCATCGTGCTGCTGGAGGGCCGCGACGACCAGGACCCGCTGTTCCTGCAGGTCAAAGAGGCGACAAGGTCCGTTCTTGAGGATCATCTGCCGCCCAGCAAATACTCGAACGCGGGGGAGCGGGTGGTTCGCGGCCAGCGGATGATGCAGGCGGCCAGCGACATCTTCCTGGGCTGGACCAAGGGCATCGAGGCCGGCCGGTACTACTACTGGCGGCAACTGCGGGATATGAAGATCTCCGCCGACATCGAGGCAATGAACTCGCCGACGCTGAACTTCTACGCCGAACTGTGCGGATGGACGCTGGCGCGGGCGCATGCTCGGTCAGGGGACGTCGTCGCGATGGCCGCCTACCTGGGCGACACGGACACCTTCGAGACGTCGATCACCGACTTCGCGGTGCGCTACGCCGACCAGAACGAGAAGGACTACGAGGCGTTCACCGCCGCGATCGACTCCGGCCGCCTGCCGGTGCAACGGGGTCTGTAGGGCCGTGTGACACTGCTCTGCGCATCGCCCATCGCAGCTGCCCGCTGCCGCTGTCCTTCAGGAGAGGCACGTCATGACCGAACCCATCGACGAGCTCGGCCCGGTCGACTATCTGGTCGTCGAATTCCCCGGTAGCCAGTTCAACGGCGAGATCCTGCCGGAGCTGCTCGGCCTGGTCCGGCGAGGCCTCGTCCGCATTCTTGACCTCGCGGTGATCCGCAGGGGTGAGGACGACTCGTACGAGGCGTTCGAGTTCGAGGACGTCGCCGACTCGGGGCCGTTGGCGCAGCTGCGGGAGATCGAACGGGACCTGGCCGAGCTGCTGTCGGACGAGGATGTGGCGGCCACCGCCGCGGCGCTCGAGCCGGGCAGCACCGCGGCGCTGCTGGTGTACGAGAATCTGTGGGCCGCCCCGCTCGCGTCGGCGGTACGCCGCGCCGGCGGCCAGTTGGTCGCCGGCGGTCGCATCCCGGTGCAGCAGCTGCTCGGCGTGCTGGAACAGGAACTGGCCGAGGAGATCGACGACGAGCTGGCGGCGATCGCCGACGAGCAGGTGGCGGCCGAGGCGGACACCACGCCATAGCCGGCGGCGACGGTCCGTGTGACACCCTGGACGGGTGACCCACGGCTGGACCCAGGAATCCGACGGGTCACCGGCGGACCGGTACGCCCGTGCGCGGGCATCGGCCTCGGAGCGCCGCACCCATCCCCGGCTGGCCGAATTCGAGCTGACCCGGTCCTTTCCACTCGACCGATTCCAGATCGACGCATGTCGGGCCCTCGAACGCGGGGGCGGGGTGCTGGTGTGCGCGCCGACCGGAGCCGGCAAGACCGTGGTCGGCGAGTTCGCCGTCCACCTGGCACTGGCCTCGGGCGGTAAGTGTTTCTACACCACCCCGATCAAGGCCCTGTCCAACCAGAAGTTCGCCGACCTGATCGCCCAGTACGGTCCCGACCGGGTCGGCCTGCTCACCGGCGACACATCGGTGAACGCCCATGCCCCGGTACTGGTGATGACCACCGAGGTGCTGCGCAACATGTTGTACGCGCAGTCCCCTGACCTGGCCGGCCTGACCCACGTCGTGCTCGACGAGATCCATTACCTGGCCGACAAGTTCCGCGGCCCGGTGTGGGAGGAGGTCATCCTGCACCTGGCCGCCGACGTCGCGGTCGTCGGCCTGTCCGCCACCGTCTCCAACGCCGAGGAGTTCGGCGACTGGCTGGCCGAGATACGCGGTGAACTCGCCGTTGTCGTCGACGAGATCCGTCCGGTCCCGTTGTGGCAGCACGTCATGGTGGGCCGCCGGCTGTTCGATCTCTTCGGGGTCGGCGACGGTGTTGACGGCGCGGGCGACTCGCTGGACGGCAGGGTGCGGATCGATCCGGCGCTGGCCAGGGCCGTGCACGACGCGGAAGCCCTGGCCGGCAGGTACGGCGGCGGGCGAGCCCGCCGTGGTGGCGAGCGTGGTCGGCCGCCGGCCGGTCCGAGGTGGCGGCCCCCGGGGCGGGTCGACGTGATCGAGCGGCTCGACGGCGCCGGGCTGCTGCCCGCCATCACATTCATCTTCTCCCGGGTCGGCTGCGACACGGCGGTCGCCCAATGCGTCCGCGCGGGCATGCGGCTGACCACCGAGTCCGAGCGGGACGAGATCCGGCAGATCGTCGATCGGCGGACCGCCGACCTGATGGACGCCGACCTGGGGGTGCTTGGCTACTGGGAATGGCGGGAGGGCCTCGAACGCGGCGTGGCCGCCCACCACGCGGGGCTGCTGCCGGTGTTCAAGGAGACTGTCGAGGAACTGTTCGTCGCCGGTCTGGTCAAGGCCGTGTTCGCCACCGAGACGCTCGCACTGGGCATCAACATGCCGGCCCGCACGGTCGTGCTGGAGAAGCTGGTCAAGTTCAACGGGGAGAGCCACGCGGACCTGACCGCGGGGGAGTACACGCAGCTCACCGGGCGCGCCGGTCGCCGGGGCATCGACGTCGAGGGCCACGCGGTGGTGATCTGGTCGCCCGGCATGGATCCGAGAGCGGTGGCCGGCCTGGCCTCCCGCCGGACGTACCCGCTGCGCTCGTCGTTCCGACCCAGCTACAACATGGCGGTCAATCTGGTCGGCCGGCTGGGGCGGGTCGCCGCCCGCGAGCTGATCGAGCGGTCGTTCGCCCAGTACCAGGCCAACGGCGCGGTCGTCGGCATGGCCCGGCAGGTGGATCGCAACGCCGAGGCGATCGCATCGCACGAACAGGCCATGCAGTGTCATCTGGGCAGCACCGTCGAGTATCTCGATCTGCTCACCGACCTGGCGAACGCCGAACGTGAGATCGCCCGGGCTGGTGCGGCGCGCCGGCGCGACCGCACGGAACGGGATCTGGCCGAGCTGCGCCGCGGCGATGTGATCGACGTACCGTCCGGGCGCCGGGCGGGCCTGGCCGTCGTTCTCGACCCGGGCATCGACAAGGATGAGGCGCCGCGGCCGCTGGTGGTCACCGCGGGCCGATGGGCGGGCCGGCTCTCGGTGGCCGATTTTCGTGGTCCGGTGCCCGCCCTCGGCCGGATCAAGCTGGGCAAGTTCACCGATCACCGTTCGCCGCGGGTGCGCCGGGACATCGCGTCGTCGATCGCCTCCTCGGGCATCAGACCGCCGGGTCGGGACCGGCGGTCCGCGCGGGCGGCGCAGGATGGCTCGACAGCATCACCGGAGGAGATGGATCTGGCGGTGCTGCGCAAGGCGATTCGGGCGCACCCGGTGCACGGGTGCGCCGACCGTGAACAACACCTGCAGTGGGCCCGCCGCTGGCGGCGGCTCACCGGCGAGAACGCGGCGCTGGCCGAGAAGGTCGCGGCCGCCACGGGATCCCTCGGCCAGGCGCTGGACAAGATTGTCCGGTTGCTGGAGGACGGGCGGTACCTGCGGGGGGATGCGTTGACCGCCGACGGGCGGATGCTGGCGCGGATCTGGTGCGAGAGCGATCTGGTCGTCGCCGAGTGCCTGCGCCGCGGCACCTGGGACGGAGCGAGTCCCGCGGGATTGGCGGCTGCGGTCTCCTGCCTGGTCTTCGAATCCCGGCGGGAGGGTCCCGGGGGCCTGCGCCCGGTCGCGGGTGAGATCGGCGAGCTGGTGACGGCGACCACCCGGGTGTGGGCGCGGATCGTCGCGGCCGAGCGCGCGGAGGGGTTGCCGACCACCCGCGACGTGGATCACGGATTCGCCGCCGCGGTGGCTGCGTGGTGCCGGGGGGCAAGCCTGGCCGAGTCGCTGGCAGTGGCCATCAGCGGTGGAACCGATTTGTCCGCAGGGGATTTCGTGCGTTGGTGTCGGCAGGTGGTCGATCTTCTCGACCAGATCGGGGCGGTGGCGCCGCCTTCCGTGGCGGTGGCCGCCGGCGCGGCGGTGCGGTCGGTGCGCCGCGGCGTGGTATCCCTCGGCGACGGATGAGCCTCATCGTGGTTGGATCATCAAACAACCGCCGGACTCGAACGATGCAGCGGTGATCGAGGAGGAAGCGATGAGTACCCCACAGGGTGGTCAATCGGGCAACGGCCAGGACGGCCCCCAGCGACCGGGACCCGATCACAGCGCCGATTCGGACGCGACCACCGTCTACCGGCCCGGTGACTTCGGTGTCGGTGACTCGTCGGGATCCTCATCCGGTTCACCGGGTTCGCCCGGTGGGTCGGGCGGCTCGGCGTCCGAGCAGGCGCCCGGCGGATCACCGTACTCGTCCTCATCTCCACCGCCGACGACGGCCCAGCCGTCCTACGGTGGACAGCCCGGCTACGGTCAGCAGCCCTCGTACGGCGGGCAGTCCGGTTACGACCCCTCGTCCTACGACGCCCCCGCCTACGGTCAATCCGGCTACGGCCAGCCCGGCGGCCAGGGTTACTACCAGCAGCCGGGCTACGGCCAGGATGCCGGTCAGCAGGGTTACTACCAGCAGCCGGGCTACGGCCAGGATGCCGGTCAGCAGGGTTACTACCAGCAGCCGGGCTACGGGCAGCCCTCCGGCGGTCAGGACTACGGGCAGTCGTACGGTCAGCAACCCTCGTACGGTCAGCCGGCATATGGCCAGGCCAGCTCCGGTTACGGTCAGCAGCAACCCGGATACGGTGGCTATCCCGGTGGCCCGTCGTCCGGCGGTTTCCCGGCGACCGCGGAGGCGCCGAAGAAGTCCAACCAGGGTCTGA
Source organism: uncultured Actinomycetes bacterium (assembly GCA_964476495.1). Lineage (GTDB taxonomy): Bacteria > Actinomycetota > Actinomycetes > Mycobacteriales > Nakamurellaceae > Nakamurella. Next base: position 10,026 of record CAYZBB010000034.1, read on the forward strand.
TCATCGCGATCGTCGTGGTGGTGGTGCTGCTCGCGGTCGCGGCGGTCGCCCTGTTCGTCTGGCCCGGATTCCTGAACAAGAAGGTTTTCGACGAGAAGCAGGTGGCCCAGGGCGTCACCCAGGTGCTCACCGGCTCGCCGCCGTCCGGGTTCGGCCTGTCCGGTGTGAGCGACGTGACCTGTCCGTCCGGCCAGCCGGTGCAGGTAGGAACCACCTTCCAGTGCGACCTGAAGGTCGACGGTCAGTCGACCAAGGTCACGGTGGTCGTCAAGGACGGCAGCGGCCTGTATGAGGTGAACCCGCCGAACTGAACGCACTTCAGCTGGGTTGGCCGACCAGGCAGCCGCGTCGGCCCAGCAGGAGCCGGAGCGGTTCGGTGAATCTCCTGGGTGTCCCGCTGTCAAGTCTGTTCGAAGGTGAGGCCACCGGTGAGGTGGTCCGCAACGGGCAGTATCCGCGGATCGACTTCGGGGGTCAGGATCTGGATGAGTACCAGCTCACGCCGTTCGCCGAGCGCCGTGTCCAGGCCATGCGGTCGGACATCCGCCCCGGCGGGGGGAGCGGCTCGGAGGGGTACTCGCTGCCCGCCGAGGTCGAGTTCGTCTACGTCGTCACCGGCCGGCTCGCCCTCGGGTTCGCCGATCGAACGGTGGAGTTGGGCCCGGGCGACGCCTTCACCTTCGATCCCGGGGTCACGCACACGTTCCGTGCCGAGGCGACCGACCAGGTGACCACCGTGCTCTGGGTGCTGTGCCCGGCCTTGGCAGGCGAAGGAGGCTCCGGTACGACGCAGGACGCTGCGTCCCGCGCCGCCTACGCCTCGCGGATCAGGTAGCCGGGACGCTGCCGCGGGCTGCACCCAGACGGATGTCGAGGAGCCGTCCGCGGGTCGATCGGTGGCCGTCGTCATCGACGCGGACACCGAGCCTGATCCAGCTCGCGGCTGTTCAGGTTCGACGAGTGGTTCTACTGCCTGCGGTATGTCTGACCCCACCGGGCTGTTGACCCGGACTCGGGGCGGGTCCAGCATGAGCCGATGCAGGCGGTGTTGGAGGCCGACTATCTCGTGGTCGGCGCCGGTGCGATCGGGATGGCGTTCACGGACGCGCTGATCGACCATGCGGACGTCAGCGTCGTCATGGTCGACCGCCGGCACGACGTCGGGGGACACTGGCTGGACGCGTATCCGTTCGTCCGGCTCCATCAGGCGTCGGCGTTCTACGGGGTGGCCTCGACGCCGCTCGGCGGCGGTCGGATCCAGGCGAACGGGCCGGAGGCCGGCCTCCACGAGCGTGCGACCGCCCCGGAGATCTGCGCGTATTACGGCCGGGTGCTGCGCGAACGGCTGCTGGCGTCGGGCAGGGTGTCCTTCTACCCGAACTGCGAGCACCTCGGCGAGGGTCGGTTCGTCTCGCGAGTGTCCGGCCGGCGGTACGAGGTGCGCAGCAGGCGGCCCGTCGTCGACGCGCGCTACCTGTCGCCGCGGATACCGGTTGACACGCCGGCGCCGTTCGGCGTTGCCGACGGCGTGCCCGTCGTTCCCGTCAACGACCTTGTCAGGTTGGGTGCTGTGGCGTCACAGTACGTGATCGTCGGCTCGGGCAAGACGGCCACCGATGCATGCATCTGGCTGCTCGACAACGGGGTTGACCCGGGCGCGATCTGCTGGGTGCGCCCCCGCGACCCCTGGATGCTCAACCGCGCCGTGATCCAGCCCGATCCCGCGGTCTTCATCGGCATGGCGGCCGACACCGTGCAGGCGGCGGCCGAGTCCTCGTCACCGGACGACCTGTTCCGCCGCCTCGAGGAGGTGGGGGTGATGCTGCGCATCGACAGGTCCGTGACGCCCACCATGGCCAAGACCCCGACTCTTGCCCGATGGGAACTCGACCGGCTGCGCACGATCGAGGGGGTTGTCCGGCTCGGGCACATCGAGCGGGTGGAGCCTGGCCGGCTGCTGCTGAATCGGGGCGAGCACGCCACCGCCCGGGACGCGCTGATCGTGCACTGCGCCGGCGAGGGCCTGCGGTACCCGCCCTTGGTGCCGATCTGGGACAGCGGGTCGATCACGCTGCAGCCGATTCGCAGCGGCTTCCCCTGCTTCGGTGCGGCGCTGGCCGGATTCGTCGAGGCCACCGTGGACGAAGACGCCGAGAAGAACAGGCTGTGCCCGCCGTCGCCGTACCCGAACACGCCCGCCGACTGGGCCCGCATGCAGGTGCTGGGCAATCGCGCGGCGGTCGCGTTCGGATCGGACCCAGGCATCAAGGCCTGGGCCGATCGGGTCCCGCTCAATCCGGCGCGGATCCCGCCGGAGCAGCCGACCTCACCCGAACTGACCGGCGCCGTGGAGCGCTTCCGCAGTCATGTGGGACCGGGGATGCTCCGGATGGCGCAGCTGGCCGAGATGTCCTGAGCCCGAGGTTGATCCGCCGCCGGCGGGCCGCTCAGCGTGATTCGATCGCCTGCACCAGCCGGGCCACCGGGCCACCGATGCCGTGCGTCCGCACCAGGTCCGACAGTGCAGCCGGATCAACGGGTTCCGCGGGGAGCGCGCCGTCACCCGCCGGCTGCACCTCCACCGGTGCGTCGGTCGCGACCCGCACCACCGCAGGCGCGACCAGCAGGTAGTCCCGCGCGGCGGTCAGCTTCGCCCGCAGCGCGGGCGCCAGGCCGGTGGACCGGGCGTCCAGCGCCTCGACCACACCCTCGACGGACCCGAACCGGCCGATCAGGGTGGCCGCTGTCTTCTCACCCACACCGGGCACTCCCGGCAGCCCGTCCGACGGGTCCCCGCGCAGCGCGGCGAAGTCCGCGTAGGCACCGGCCGGAATGCCGTACCGGGACGCGACGTCCGCCGCCGCGTACACCCTGGCTTTGCTCATCCCCGCGCCGATGTAACGGACGGTCACGGCCGGGGGTTCGTCGCGGGCGACCTGGAACAGGTCGCGGTCGCCGGTGACGACCTCCACCGGGTCGGTCCGTTCGGCGGCCGCCAGGGTGCCGATCACGTCGTCGGCCTCGTAGCCGGGGGCCCCGGCCACCGTGATGCCCACCGCGGCCAGGGTGTCCAACAGGATCGGCACCTGCGGTGCGAGCTCGTCCGGCACCACCTCGATGTCGGTGGACGGACCGGGCGTGCCGCTGTGCGGGGTCGCCGCGACGAGGGCGTCCGCGGCCACCGCCAGCGCGGCGACCTGCGGCGAGCCCGGCTCGAGCACCCGATGCGTCTTGTACGAATCGATCAGCTCCACCCGCCAGGCCGGCCGCCAGTCCAGGTCCAGACAGGCGATCACCCGGGTGGGGCGGGCGTCGGCGATCACCCGGGCGGTGATGTCCAGAGCCCCCCGCACCGCGTTCACCGGACGCCCGTCCGGAGAAGTGGTCGACGTGGGTACGGCGAAGAACGCGCGGAAATAGATGCCGGCCAGGTCCAGCAGCTGCAGCATGCCGCCCGACGCTACCGGAGCGGGGTTTGGTACACCGGCCTGTGTGACAGTGTTGGCGAAACGAGGTCGGACGCTCGGCGGGACCGGTCCGGGCCGGCGGGCCGGTGTGCCTGCATCGGAGCGGTTGCAGGTGAGAACCGCGTTCCGCGGCGCGGGCGCCGTGGCCGGTGTCGCGCTGCTGATTGCCGGCTGTGCGGCGCCGTCCGGGTCGCAGACGCCGCCCTCGCCGCCCTCGTCGACCGCTCAGCCGTCCGCCGCATCGTCCCCGTCGACGACCGTGACGGCCGCTGCGCCGCCCGCGACCACGCCCCCGGCCTCTGCGATCGAGCCGGTCCCGACCACATCCGAGGCCGGTACCGCGCCTGCCCGCGACCCGTCGCTGGACCAGCCGCTGCGCGACGCAGCCTGGGCGAACGACGTGACGACGGCCGCCGAGCTGATCTTCTCCGGCGCCGACGTCAACGCGAAGGACGTCACCGAACAGAGCGCGTATCTCATTGCGACCAGCGAGGGTTACCTTGGCCTGCTCGAACTCACCCTGGCCCACGGTGCGGACCTGAGCTCGCTGGACTCCTACCGTGGCACCGGGCTGATCCGGGCGGCCGAACGCGGCCACGCCGACATCGTCGGCCGCCTGCTGCGCGCCGGCATCGAGGTCGACCACGTCAACCGGCCGGGGTGGACCGCACTGGACGAGGCGATCGTGTACGGCGACGGCGGCAGCGACTACGTCGACACCGTTCGCGCGCTGGTCGCCGGCGGCGCCGATCTGGGTCGGGTTGCCGGGGACGGTCGCACCCCGCTCCAGAACGCGCAGCGCCTCGGCCAGGAGGCCGTCTCGGCCACCCTGGCCGCCGGCGGGGAGCAGCCCGCGCCGGGCGACGCAGCGGCCGAGCTGTTGCGGGCGGCGGCCGCAGGGCAGACCGACGCGGTTGCCGCGGCGCTGCGGGCGGGCGCGCCGATCGAGTCCCGCGACCCGCATGGCCGCACCCCGTTGCTGCTGGCCGCACTGGCCGACCACGTCGACGTCGCCCGGCTGCTGGTGCTGCTCGGCGCCGACCCGGACGCCCAGGACGCCCAGCGGGACAGCGCATGGCTGGTGACCGGCGTGACCGGCAGCGTGGCCATGCTGGAGACCCTGCTGCCGGCCGGGCCGGACCTGACGTTGACCAACCGTTTCGGCGGGGTGTCGGTGATCCCGGCCAGCGAGCGCGGGCACGTCGACTACGTGCGCCGCGTCGTGCAGACGGGCATCGACGTCAACCACGTCAACGAGCCCGGCTGGACCGCGCTGCTCGAGGCGATCGTCTACGGCGACGGGTCCGCCCCCTATCAGCAGATCGTGGGCATCCTGCTGGACGCCGGAGCCGATCCGAGGATCGCCGACGCCCGCGGGGTCACGCCGCTGCAGCACGCCCGGGATCGCGGTCAGGACGAGATCGCCGCCCGGATCGAGGCGTCCGGAGGCTGAGCTACTCCTGTGTCGGCAGCCACGCCCCGTGCAGGCCGGCCGGGACCCGTTGTGGCAGATGGAGTGTCGCGACCGGACCGGATGCAGGGTCGCCGGCCGGGACGACCAGCAGCCGGCTGGTCAGATCCGTGCGGTCGGTGGCGATGCACAACCACCATCCGCGCGCCGGATCCGGGTCGCCGGGGGACGGCACGAAGCACTGCTCGCCCACCGAAAGGTCGCCGGCATCCCAGGTGGTGAAGGCGCCGGTGGTCGCATCGAACCAACCGAGCATGTCGGCGTCCCCCGCCGGTAGATCGCGGGTGCCGCCCTTGAGCGCCGTCGCGACCTGCCGGTGCCCGGCGGCGATCGACCGGTCGTCGATCCGCGGGAACTCCATCGACCGGTCCACCAGGGTCTCGTGCCGCACCTGCCCGGTTGCGGCATCGACCGTCATCCGGGCCAGGCCGCCCACCGGGCGCACACCCCGCACCAGGCCGCCGGGCGCGGACCATCGCACGTAGTCGAGAACGACCCGGAGGCCCGACGAGTCGTCGACATCGTGCGCGTTGGCGGTGTGCCACAACCAGAACGCCTCGGTCGAGGCCCAGACGACCGGGCCGCCGTCCCGGGGGATCAGCGCGATCCGGGTGCCGTCCTCCGGGCGCCAGGCCAGCAGCGAGCCGCCCGTGGCCGCCCCGGCCAGGTCGAAATAGAACGGGGCCACGACCAGCACCACGTACCGCCGGGTGACGGCCATGTCGTGGATCATGGCCGGCCGGTCGATCCCCGGCACCGTGGTGGGCGGGCGCACGGTCGATCCGTCCCGTCCCAGGACCGCCCAGGTCAGGAACGGAGAATCGAGCTGATAGCAGAAGACCACCATCTCGCCGGTGACCGGGTCGACCTTGGGATGCGCGGTGATGCCCACCGGGATCGTCCCGCAGAACGTCTCCCGGCCGACGGTGGCCAGCTCGGGGGACATCAGGAACGGGTTGTTCCCCTCGGCCAACGCCAGCAGCCTGCCGGCGTGTCGCACCACGTTGATCCCCGGCAGGTCCTTGACCGTGCCGGCCAGGTCGGGTCCGACCAGATCGGGTCCCGGCAGCTGATCCAGGTGCATCAGGCCCGGCCACAACGCGTGACCGGCGGCCTCCTCGGCGATCAGCGCCGGGGTCCGGACGAACCGGTTGGTGTACCGGGCCCGACCGGCCCGGAACTGGATCCGGTGCAGCATGCCGTCGCCGTCCAGCGGGTACAGGTATCCGCCGATCGGCGTGAACCGCGGGTTCGGGCCGTTGCGGATATACTCCCCGTCGATCTCGGCCGGCAACTGACCGTCGATGCGCAGGCCGTCGACGTCGATCTCGGTGGTGATCGGCGCGAAGACACCCTGCAGGTGTGGGTTGGTGGTCGGGTCGACCGGTTGCGGTGCGGCGGTCCGGGTCGTCATGGGGTCCTTCCTACCCGGGCCGCCCTCCGAAGACATCCGCACGTTGGCCGATATCGGGACGCCGGTCCGAGCGGTTCCCGAGCTCGCGTGTGACCGCCGGGATCAGCTCAGCCGGCCCGGCCGGCCGCACCGCGCAGGTGCTCGTCGAAGAAGGACAGGATCCGGCGCTTGGCATCGGCGGCACAGTCATGGTCGTAGCCGACGCCGAGCACCTTGCCGATCGTGGTCAGTGGTGACGGGACGATGTTGCGGCTGACGAACGCGTGCCGGGCAGGCGGGTATTCATGCACGTCGTGCGGCACCCCGGCCCCCTCGAGGGCGGCGGTCAACAGGTCCGCGGTGCCGCTGCGCACCAGCCCGTCGCGGCCGCCGTAACTGGCCACCATCGGGCAACTCCCGGCCAGCATCCGGTCCAGGTTCTCGGGTAGTCGCCCGTAGTTGACCGCGGCCGCGTGGTACTCGCCGCGACCTGCCAGCAGCAGCGCGAATCCGCCGCCCAGGCAGTACCCGGCGACGCCCACCGCCCCGGTGCAGTCTTGGTGCGAGGCCAGATGGGTGCGGGCGGCCTCGATCTGTTCGAACACCGGGCCCCGCTGTGACAACAGCTGCCGCACCACGCCCCGGATGCAGCGGACCATCGACCGGCCGCGGAACATGTCCGGCATCAGGGCGAGATAGCCGGCGGCGGCGAACCAGTCGCACTGTTCCTGCATGTCGTCGGTCGGCCCGAGAGATTCGTGCAGCACGATCACTCCCGGCCAGGGCCCGGGGTCCGGCCCCGTCGGCACCGGCACCGCGAGATAGGCCCGGCGCGCGCGTTCGGGGCCGGGACCCGGCACCACGACCTTCCCCATCCGGCGACGGTACGCCGTGTCACCGACGCCGGCGCGATCGTGCGCGACCGTGCGGCCGATCCGGACATTAGGCTCCGGGTATGTCTCCCGATCCCAACGCCGCGGCGGTGCTGTCCGACCGGCTGATCCGCCTCGCCGAGCTCGCCGGGGTGTCCGGCGCGGATGCCGTGCTGATCACGCCAGGCCCGGACCTGGCGTACTTCCTCGGCCACTCGATCGGATCGCACGAGCGGCTCACCTGCCTGGTGGTGCCGTCCGGCGGCCGGCCGTCGCTCCTGGTGCCGACCCTGGAGCGGCCGGGCTGGTCCGGGTCGCCGGTGGAGGAGTTGGACGTCGCGATCGGCACCTGGACCGACGGTGAAGACCCTTACGCGGCGCTGGCCGAGCTGCTTCCGGCGGGTGCCCGGGTGCTCTCGGTCGACTACCACATGCCGGCGGTGCACGCGCTGAATGCGCAGGCCCGCCTGCCCGGTTCGGAGCTGACGCTGGCCGGGGAGACGATCGCCGAGCTGCGGATGCGCAAGAGCGCCGACGAGGTGGCGGCGCTGGCTGCTGCCGGTGCGGCGATCGACCGGGTGCAGCGCCGGATCGGTGAGTGGCTGCGTCCGGGACGCACCGAGAACGAGGTGGCCGCCGACGTTGCCGCGGCGATCGTCGCCGAGGGTCATGCCCGGCCCGACTTCGTCATCGTCGGGTCCGGGCCCAACGGCGCCAGCCCGCACCACGAGGCGTCCGACCGGGTCGTGGAACCGGGTGACGTGGTGGTCGTGGACATCGGCGGCCCCATGCCGTCCGGGTACTTCTCCGACTGCACCCGCACGTATCTGGCCGGCGACGGGCCGGTCCCGGCCAGGGTGCGGGAGGTGTACGACGTGGTCCGCCGAGCCCAGGCGGCCGGGGTGGCCGCCGTCCGTCCGGGCGTCACCGCCGAGTCCGTCGACGCCGCCGCCCGCGGCGTGATTGAACAGGCCGGCTTCGGGGCATACTTCATCACCCGGACCGGTCACGGGATCGGCCTTGAGGTGCACGAACACCCGTACATGGTGGCTGGCAACACGATCACCCTGGAGGAGGGAATGGCATTCTCGGTGGAACCAGGCATCTACCTGCCCGGCGAGTTCGGGGTGCGCATCGAGGACATCGTTGTCGTCGGCACGGACGGGGCAGTGCTGATGAACAACGCGCCCACCGGATTGACGGTCGTCGGCGCCGGATCCGGCTCGGACGCCTGAAGGAGTCGAAAGATGTTGGAGGAGTTGGACGCTCGCATCGCTGCGGTGCTTGCCGCCGACGGCCGTTGCAGCTACACCGATCTCGCTGAGAAAGTGGGCCTTTCGGTGTCCGCGGTCCATCAGCGGGTGCGCCGGCTGGAGAAGCGCGGGGCGATCAAGGGCTATCACGCGCAGATCGACAGCGAGCAGATCGGTCTGCCGCTCACCGCCTTCGTCTCGCTCACGCCGATCGACCCGGCGGCGCCCGACGATTACCCGCAGCGGCTGGCGCAGATGCCGGAGATCGAGGCGTGCCATTCGGTGGCCGGCGTCGAGTCGTACATCGTGAAGGTCCGGGTGCAGTCGCCGGCCGCGCTCGAGGCGCTGCTCGGCCAGATCCGCGGCACCGCGGGCATGACCACCCGGACCACCGTGGTGCTGTCGACCCCGTTCGAGGGGCGGCCGGTCGCACCGCCGGCCGAACGGGACGTCACCGGCACATGACTGACGGCCCGATCCGGTACCCCACGGTCGACCGGGACGACGTCGTCGAAGTGGTGCACGGTGTCGAGATACCCGACCCCTACCGTTACCTGGAGGATCCCGACGCGGACCGCACGCGCGTCTTCGTGGACGCCCAGAACGATGTGTCCCGGCCGTATCTCGAGGCATTGCCGGCCCAGGCCCCGCTGCTGGAGTTGACCACCGCGCTGGTCACCGCACCGCGCCGAGGAGTGCCCTGGGAACGGGGTGGCCGTTACTTCGTGGTGGCCAACCCCGGCGACCTGGACCAGGACCAGTTGCTGTGGGCGGACGGTCTGGACGCACTGCTCGACACGCCGACGTTGCTGCTGGATCCCAACGTCCTGTCCGCGGACGGCACGGTGGCGCTGACCGCGGCCAGGGTGAGCCCGGACGGGAACCTGCTCGCCTATGCGGTGTCCGAGGCAGGATCGGACTGGCGGACCATCCGGGTCCGGGACGTGGGCCTCGGCGTCGATCTGCCCGACGAGTTGTGCTGGACCAAATGGGTGGACCCGACATGGCTGCCGGACGAGTCCGGATTTCTGTACTGGCGCTACCCGCCGCCGGACACCGCTGGGGTCGCCGGCCGGCTGGCCGATGCGATGGGGCCCGGCGAACTCGTGCTGCACAGGATCGGTACGGATCCGGCGGACGACGAGACGGTCTGGACCCCGCCGGATCGGGACTGGATGGCCGATCCGTGGGTCGCGCCGGACGGCCGGTGGCTGGTGCTCACCACGAGCCCCGGCACCGACTCGCGGACCACCATCAGCGCCCACCGGCTGATCTCCGGTGGGCGGTGGGCGACGATCGACCCGACCCCGGTCCCGGTGGTGTCCGAGCTGACCGACGCCCACCATGTGGTGGGTAGCGACGACGACGTGCTGTACCTGCGCACCGAACGGGACGCGCCGCGCGGACGGTTGGTGGCGGTCGACCTGGCCGACACAGGTGCGCCGTGGCGTCAGGTGCTGGCCCAGCACACCCAGGACGTGCTGGTGAGCGCCCATCCCGCGCTCGGCGCCTTCGCCGTGGTGTGGTCGACGGACGCGGCGCACCGGCTCGAAGTGGTCGACCGGTCCGGCGTGCACCTCGGATGGCCGGCCCTGCCGTCACCGGTCTGCATGGTGGCGGTCAACACCCGTTCGGCCTCGGCCGAGATCGTGCTGGGCGTCAGCTCGTTCACCACCCGGCTCCGGCTGTTCCGGCTGCTCGTCGACCGGCCGGAGTCGCCGCCGGAGCTGCCCGGTCCGGGCGGCGACGTGCCCCTGCCGGACCTGGTCGCCCGGCGCCGGCGGGTGATCTCCTCCGACGGCGTCGCGGTGCCGATGACGGTGCTGCGGCGGGCCGACCTCCCCGACGGGCCGGCGCCGACCCTGCTGTACGGGTACGGCGGTTTCGACATCCCGGTGCTGCCGTCCTTCTCGGCGATGTTCGCCGCCTGGGTGGCGTCCGGGGGAGTGCTGGTGGTGGCCAACCTTCGCGGGGGTGGCGAGTTCGGCGCCGAATGGCACCGGGCCGGCATGCTGCACCGCAAGCAGCAGGTCTTCGATGACCTGTTCGCGGTGGCCGAGTCGCTGATCGCGTCCGGTGTCACCACCGCGGCGCAGTTGGCGGTGCACGGCCGATCCAACGGCGGACTGCTGGTCGGGGCGGCGATGACCCAGCGGCCGGAATTGTTCGCGGCGGCCCTGCCGACGGTCGGCGTGCTGGACATGTTGCGGTTCCACCTGTTCACCATCGGTTGGGCGTGGACCACCGACTACGGCTCACCCGACGACCCGGACGACTTCGCGGTGCTGCTGGCGTACTCGCCGCTGCACCGGCTGACGCGCGGCACGGCCTACCCGGCGACACTGATCTGCACCGGGGACCACGACGACCGCGTGGTCCCCGCGCACTCCCTCAAGTTCGGCGCGCGGCTGCAGCACTGCCAGGCCGGCCCGGCACCCGTGCTGCTGCGGGTGGACACCAAGGCCGGCCACGGAATGGGCAAACCGGCCCGGGCGTTGGCGCTGGAATATGCGGATCAGCTGGCGTTCGCGGCCGAACACACCGGATTACGCGTCCACCCACCGGAACGGCGGGCACGCGCAGAAGATTAGCCTGGGTAAGCTTCTTCGGGTGACGGGTGCGGAGGTGTTCGCGTGACGGCGACGGCCGGTGACGTCGGGCTGCGGTCCGAACGCGGCCCCGTCCTGGCGTCGCTGATGCTGGCCACCTCTCTGGTGGCGCTGGACTCGACCATCGTCGCCACCGCGGTGCCGTCCATCGTCGCCGACCTCGGCGGCTTCTCCCAGTTCCCGTGGCTGTTCTCGGTGTACCTGCTCGCGCAGGCGGTGTCGGTGCCGATCTACGGCAAGCTCGCCGACATCCTGGGCCGCAAGCCGATCATGCTGGTCGGCATCGGACTGTTCCTGGCCGGCTCGATCATGTGTTCGGTGGCGTGGAACATGGTGGCGCTCATCGTGTTCCGGGCCTTGCAGGGTCTGGGCGCCGGTGCGGTGCAACCGATGAGCATCACCATCGCCGGTGACATCTACACCCTCGCCGAACGGGCGAAGGCCCAGGGCTATCTGGCCAGCGTGTGGGCGGTGTCGGCGGTGGTCGGGCCCACGCTGGGTGGCGTGTTCTCCGAGTGGCTCACCTGGCGCTGGTTGTTCATCATCAACATCCCGTTGTGCCTGCTGGCCGGCTGGATGCTGGTGAGTCACTTCCGGGAGAACGTGCGACCGGTCAGCCACCGGATCGACTACCTGGGCAGCATCACGCTGACCGTTGGCGCGACCTTGCTGATCCTCGGTCTGCTGGAGGGCGGGCAGGCCTGGGCCTGGTGGTCGGTTCCCGGTGTGGTGGTGCTCGGCGCCGGGGCGCTGCTGATCGTGGCGTTCCTGATGCTGCAGCGGCGGGCCGCCGAGCCGGTACTGCCGCTGTGGGTGTTCTCCCGCCGGGTGCTCGCGGCCAGCGCGGTGATCGCGCTGCTGGTGGGGGCCGTGCTGCTGGGGTTGACCACCTATGTGCCGACGTTCGTGCAGACGGTGGTCGGCACCGGGCCGCTGGTCGCGGGGTTCGCGCTGGCCACCCTGACCATCGGCTGGCCGATCTCGGCCACCCTGTCCGGACGGTTCTACCTGCGGCTCGGGTTCCGGACCACGGCGCTGATCGGCGCCGCCCTGACCACCGCGGGACTGGCGTTGACGACGACGCTCGGTGTTGACGCCTCGGTGTGGCAGGTCGGCGCGTACTGCTTCCTGGTCGGACTCGGCATGGGCCTGATCGCCAGCCCGACGCTGATCGCCGCACAGTCCAGCGTCGGCTGGGCCGAGCGTGGCGTGGTCACCGCGACGAACCTGTTCGCCCGGTCGATCGGCAGCGCGGTCGGCGTCGCGGCTTTCGGCGCGATCGCCAACCTGAGCCTGCGAGGGACAGTCAACGCCGCGGACAACCCCGCCGCGGTCGCGGCCGCGACCCACGACGTCTTCGTGGCCACCGCGGTGCTGGCCGCCTGCATGCTGGGCGCCGCCTGGTTGATGCCCGGCGGCCGGCCGACGGCGCAGGAAGCGGCGGCGTCCCCGGCCATGGACCCGATCGATGTCAGTGGGTCGCCGCGTTCAGGGCACCGCGACGATCAGGCTCCGCGTTGACAGTGACGATCAGCTGGCTCCGATTACCCGCGCTGCAACGCCGTCAGCACCAGCTCGCGACGTGGCCGCGCGACCACTGGTTCCAGTCGCCTTCGCTGGGCCCCGGGTCGCAGTGTGCGGTGAATCGGTGAGCTCCGCGCCGGTCCTGTGCCACTTGCTCCGCTCCGCGCCATAAAGGCGCAGGTCGCGCCGGGAATTCGGGGCGCGACCTGCGGAAAGTGGCGCGAAGCGGACCGACGTGGGGCCGCCGGCATCGGGGCGGCATCGGGAGGCATCGGATCGTCAGGTCCCGGCGGCGCTGCGCATCCCGGGCTCGGTCCGGTAGATGATCTCGATCGCCAGGGCTCCGACCCCGCCGACGGCCAGCGACGTCCATAGCGTCGTCGGGGTCAGCGAGAAGTTGAAGAACTGCTGGCCCAGCGGGGTGATGAAGGCCAGGGTGGCGATGCCGACCATCGACCCGACGAGCGCCGCCTTCCACAGCCGGAACGGCCGGGACAGCACGACCAGGATCCAGAACGCGGTGAACAGCAGGGCGATGGTGGCCGCGGTCGACGGCTGCCAGCAGACGACGTTGTCGGTCACCTTGTCGCCCTCCCGGCTGACCAGGCACTCGGACGCAGGCGGCGCCCCGACCTCGGCCCGAGCCAGCAGATAGGACACGAACACCACGATCCCGGACACCGCCCCGGCAGGCACCGCGAAGCGCAGCACCCGCTTGAGGAATCCGGGGATGTACCGCCGCTTGTTCGGGCCCAACGCCAGGAAGAACGCGGGGATGCCGATCGTCACCGCGGAGACCAAGGTGAGGTGCCGCGGCAGGAACGGGAACGGCAGCGTGAACAGGGCGGCGGTGATGATCGCGATCAGGCTCATCACGTTCTTGGCGACGAACAGGTTCGCCACGCGTTCGACGTTGCCGATCACCCGCCGGCCCTCGGCCAGCACGTTGGGCATGTGCGAGAACCGGCCGTCCAGCAGCACCAGCTGGGCGACCGCCTTCGTCGCCTGCGCGCCGTTGCCCATGGCGACCCCGATGTCGGCGTCCTTGAGCGCCAGTGCGTCGTTCACGCCGTCACCGGTCATCGCGGCAACGTGACCGTTGCGCTGCAGCGCGTTCACAAGCGCCCGCTTCTGTTCCGGTGAAACCCGGCCGAAAACGGTTGTCCGTTCTACGATGTCGCGCAACTCATCGGGATCCTCACCGATGGTGCGGGCGTCGACCACCGCCTCCGGCGGTACGTCAAGGCCGACGCGGCGGGCGATCGCCGCGACGGTCGTCGGGTTGTCCCCGGAAATGATCTTGATCGCGACGCCCTGGTCCTTGAAGTAGTTCAGCGTCTCCTCCGCGTCCGGCCGGACCTGCTCGGTCAGGGTCACCAGAGCCACCGGGCGCATCCCGTCCGGCAGGTCCTGACCGTGCAACGCGGCGTCCGAGCGGCCCAGCAGCAGCACGCGACGGCCGGTGGCGGCCAGCTCGGACACCCGCGCCCGCAGCGGATCGTCGGCGGCCAGCAGCACGTCGGGCGCGCCGAACACCAGCGCCCCTCGACCGGTGAACGAAGCCGCACTCCACTTGCGGGCCGAGTTGAACGCGATGGTCGTCTCGCGCTCCCATCCCGCCGGCGGTGCCAGCGCGGCGGCCAGTGCCTTGAGCGTGCCGTTGGCGTTCGGGTCGTCGGCCAGCGCACCCAGTGCCTCACGCACCTGGTCGGCCGTCATCGGACCGCCGGGCAGGGGTTCGCAGTCCTCGTAGACGATGTCGCCGACGGTGAGCGTGCCGGTCTTGTCCAGGCAGACGACGTTGACCCGGGCCAGGCCCTCCACCGCCGGCAACTCCTGCACCAGCACCTGCTGGCGGGTCAGCTGCACCGCGGCCAGCAGGAAGGCCACGGACGTGAGCAGCACCAGTCCCTCGGGTACAAGGCCGACCAGACCACCGGTCGACCGGATGACCACCTGTTGCCAGCCCTGGTCGCCGATCGCCCGCCACTGCGACCACAGCTGCAGCGGCAACGCGACGGCAATGATCCAGGTGATGTACTTGAGCAGCCGGTTGACCGACTCCTGGATCTCCGACCGCGTTTTCGTGAATTTCTTGGCCTCGGCGGCGATCTTGTTGATGTAGGCGTCGTGGCCGACCGCGGCGGCCGGGAACCGGCCGGTGCCGGCCACCACGGTCGTTCCGGAGCGAACCTCGTCGCCGGGCGACTTGGGGATCGGATCGGCCTCACCGGTCAGGTTCGCTTCGTCGATCTCCAGCCCCGAGGTGGTCGCCATGACCCCGTCGGCCGGCACCTGGTCGCCCGTGCGCAGCTCGATCAGGTCGTCCAGAACCACCTGCTGGGTGGGGATCTCGATCAATCGCCCGTCCCTGACCACCCGGGTGGTCGGCGCGTTCAGCAGCGCAAGGCGATCCAGCTTCCGCTTGGCCAGGTACTCCTGCACGATGCCGATCGCGGAGTTGACGATCAGCACGACCCCGAACAGCCCGTCCGCCAGCGACCCGGTGATCAGGATCAACACGAACAACCCGCCCAGGATCGCGTTGAACCTGGTGAAGACGTTGGACTTGAAGATCACCCAGAGCGACCGGGAGGACGCCTGGTCGGTGACGTTGAGCTGGCCGTTGGCGACCCGCTGAGCCACCTGCCCGGCGGTCAGGCCGTGCGTGACGTCGGTGGCGACCTGGGTGCCGGTCGCTTCGGGGGAAAGGCTCACCGGATCACTGTGACAGATAGCACCGACAGCGGTCAGGCCGGTTCGGCGATGTCGGGCTGGTGTTGACTGATCACCGATGACGCTCACAGTCCTGCGCAACGGCCGGGTGCACACCGCCGCCGACCCGGAGGCCACCGCGTTGGCCATCACCGACGACACGATCAGCTGGATCGGCGGCGAACATGCGGTGGATACCGCCGGGCGCCCGGACCGGGTGATCGATTTGGCCGGCGCGCTGGTGGTCCCCGGTTTCGTGGACGCCCACGTGCACACCCTGGACGCCGGTCTGGCACTGACCGGACTCGATCTGTCCGGCGCACGCTCGCTGGCCGAGTGCTTGGCCGCTCTCCGTGCGCACGCGGCGGCGAATCCGGAAGGGACCGTCTGGGGGCACGGCTGGGAGGACACCCGTTGGCCGGAGCGACGGCCACCGACTCGGGCCGAGGTCGACGATGCCGTGGGTGGCCGGCCCGCCTACCTGTCGCGGATCGACGTGCACTCGGCCCAGCTGTCGTCGGCCCTGGCCGGCCGGATCGGCGATCGACCCGACGGCTGGTCCGACACGACTCCGGTCAGCCGGAAGGCGCATGCCGCGGTCCGGGCGGCCGCACGCGGACTGCTGACCGCCGACCAGCGCCGGGCGGCACACCTGGCCTTCCTGCATGCCTGCGCGTCGCACGGGATCGTCGAGGTGCACGAATGTGCCGCCGGTGACCCGTCGGGCCGCACCGACCTGCGGGCCCTGCTCGGTCTCGACGGCCCGGTCCCCGTCCGCGGTTACCTGGCCTGCGCGGTCACCCATCCCGACGAGGCACGTGCCGTCCTTGCCGAGACCGGCGCGCATGCGCTCGGCGGCGACCTGACCGTCGACGGTGCCATCGGCTCCCGCACCGCGTCGCTCACCCACCCGTACACGGATGATCCGCACAACCTCGGCGCCCGGTACCTGACCGGCGAGCAGATCGTCGACCATTTGGTCGCCTGCACACAGGCGGGGATACAGGCAGGTTTCCACGCCATCGGTGACGACGCCGTGTCCGCCGTCGGGCTGGCCCTGACGACCGCGGCCGAGCGGCTGGGGGAGCACGCGACGGTCCGGATGGCGGCCCGGGCACACCGGGTCGAGCATGCCGAGATGGCCGACACCGACGCGATCGCGGCGTTCGCCCGGACCGGGACGGTGGCGAGCATGCAGCCCATGTTCGATGCCGCCTGGGGTGGCCGCGAGGGGCTCTACGCCGCCAGGCTCGGCGCCGACCGCGCCGCCCCGATGAACGGCTTCGCGGCGATGGCCGCCGCGGGCGTCGCGCTTGCGTTCGGCTCGGACGCGCCGGTGACGCAGCTCGGACCATGGGCGGCGGTCCGGGCGGCGGTGCATCACCGGACGCCGGGTGGCGGGCTGTCCCCGCGCGCCGCGTTCACCGCGCATACCCGCGGCGGTCACCGGGCCGCCGGGCGCACCGATCGGGCCATCGGCACCATCTCGATCGGTGCGCCGGCGCACCTGGCCGTCGTCGCGGCCGGTGAGTTGGTCCGGCCGGCCGCCGATCCGTCGGTTGCCCGCTGGTCCACCGACCCGCGGTCGAGGGTGCCGCTGCTGCCCGACCTGAGCCCCGGTGGAACCCTGCCCACCACCCTGTCCACCCTGGTCGCCGGCCGGATCGTCTACGACACAGGACTTTTCGCCTAGCCGGCTCCGGTTGGGACTTCGTATCGCGCGAGGGAACGTCGCACCACGCATGCGGTGTGCGACGTTCCCCGGCGAGGTGCGATGGGTCCTCCCCGAACGTTGGGTCGCGGGAGGCGGCAGAACTTGCGTGGTATTTCAAGCATCGACGCTTGACAGACCACGCAATGCGTGGCAGACTAAGCACATCACGTTGAGCGCGGACAACACCGAGCAGACATATCACCCGAGAGGAACTCACCATGACCGACTACATCGCCGAGACCACCAAGACCGCCGACCAGTACCTGGCCGCCGTCGCCGCCGTGCAGGACCAGTTCGTGCAGGCCGTCGAGGCGTTCGTGAAGAACCTGCCCGAGATGCCCAAGCCGGCGTTCGAGGTGCCCGCGGTCGACGTGCCGTCGGCGCACGAGGTCACCGCGGCGAGCTTCGATTTCGCCGAGAAGGCGCTTGCCCAGCATCGGGTCGCCACCGACAAGCTGTTCGCGGCGCTGGCGCCGGCCGTCTGATCGATCCGAACCGACACTGCTTTCACGGCCGCCAGGCCCGGGACAACCCGGACCTGGCGGCCGTTTCGCGTTTCGACGCACTTCGTCCACATGTGCCGTCCGCGGTGCCAACGGCCCGCCGGCCGCACCCTGGGCCGAGCCCGGGCTCGGCCGGAGAAGGGCCAGCTCGGGGAACACCCGCCCTGCGGCCGATCGAATGCTCCCCGGCCGGACCGCCGCCCGCGCCCCCACGCCGAGCACACGGAGTTGTCGGGACTCGCAACTACAGTGGCGCCGTGGCCCAGCCGACGGTGGAACGCGCGTCCGCCGAAGGGCGTCCCCGGTCGTCCGTCCGGTGGCGCGCCCGCCTGATCCGCTGGCGCCGGTCGCTGCTCGGTGTCGGCGGCCTTCGCATCCTGGCCGCGGGCGCCGGCGGGTACGCCTTGTACTCCGCGTTCGCTCCGTCCACGCTGTGGTGGCTGGCCGTCGTCGGCTTCGCCCTGCTCGGCCTGTCCCTTGACGGCCGGGGCTGGCGTGCCGGCGGCGGTCTCGCGTTGGTCTTCGGGCTGACCTTCTACCTGCCCCTGCTGTCGTTCACCAACATCTACGTGGGCGACTTCCCCTGGTACGCCCTGTCGGTCGCGGAGGCCGTGCTCACCGCCCCGGTCGGCGCGCTGATCGCCGCGGCCTCGCGGCGGCTGCCGCTCTGGCCGGTGTGGGCGGCCGCCGCCTGGATCACCGGTGAGGCGCTGCGAGCCCGGGTTCCGTTCGGCGGTTTCCCGTGGGGTGCGGTTGCCTTCTCCCAGCCGGACGGCCCCCTTCTGCCGGCCGCGTCGCTGCTCGGAGCGACCGGGCTGGCCTACCTCACCGCGCTGGCCGGGTTCGCCGCCGCGGCACTGATCCGCGCGTTGGCCCGCCGTCCCCGCGCGCCGTGGCGATCGGCGGCGGTGCTCGGCTCGGCCGCGATGATCGTCGCGCCGTTGCTGATCGGGGCGCTCGGGCTGGCCACCATGCAACGCGGCACCGGCGAGCCGACCACGACGATCGCGGTGATCCAGGGCAACGTGCCCCGTCCCGGCCTTGACTTCAACGCCGAGCGCCGCGCCGTGCTCGACATGCACGCCCAACGCACCCACGAACTGGCCGCCGCGGTGCGCGCCGGCACCTCGCCGAAGCCGACGCTGGTGATCTGGCCGGAGAACTCCACCGACATCGACCCGTACCGCAACGCCGACGCCGACGCGGTCATCTCCGCGGCCGCCGCCGATATCGGCGTGCCCATCCTGGTGGGCGCGGTCGTGCAGGGTTCGCACCCCGGTGAGGGCTACAACATGGGGATCGTCTGGGACCCGGTGACCGGGCCGGGTGACACCTACACCAAACGGCACCCGCTTCCGTTCGGTGAGTACATGCCCTACCGGTCGTTCTTCCGGCTGTTCTCCGACAAGGTGGACCTGCAACGCGGCACGTTCCTGCCCGGGGACAGGCCGGGCAACCTCGATATCGCCGACGTGCCGGTCGGCGATGTGATCTGCTTCGAGGTCGTCTACGACGACCTGGTCCGCGATGTCGTCGACGGCGGCGCCCGGGTGCTGGTGGTGCAGACCAACAACGCCACCTTCGGCTACACCGACGAGACCTACCAGCAGCAGGCGATGAGCCGGGTCCGGGCCGTGGAGCACGGCCGCAGCGTGCTCATCTCGTCCACCAGCGGGGTGTCCACCGTCATCGGGCCGGACGGCGCCGTCGAGTCGTCGATCCCGCTGTTCACTCCCGGGTACCTCACGCCGAGCGTCCCGCTGATCGACACAACAACGCCGGGTACGGTGCTCGGTGGCCCGCTGGAGTGGCTGCTCGCGCTGGCCACGCCCGCGGCGCTGGCGTACGTCGTCCTCGCGGCCCGCCGTCGGCGCGGCCCGAGGACGGGCACGTCGGCGGCCCGCGGGGCAACAGCAGGACCCGGCACTATCCCGACCGGCGGCACGGCCGCCGTGAACTCGACGGAGGATCGCACACCGTGAGCCCGAAAGGCGCCCAATCGCCGCACTTTGAACTCGACGAGCCGCACGGCGATCGCGTCCTGGTGATCATCCCGACCTACGACGAACGGGAGAACCTGCCGCGGATCGTCGAGCGGCTGTTCGCGTCGGTGCCCGGCGCGCACGTGCTCGTCGCCGACGACGACAGCCCGGACGGCACCGGTGACGTCGCCGACGAGTTGGCCGCCGCCGACGAGCGGGTGCACGTCCTGCACCGGGCCGAGAAGGCGGGCCTGGGTGCGGCCTATATCGCCGGCTTCGGGTGGGGCCTGGACAACGGGTACGACGTGCTGGTGGAGATGGACGCCGACGGCTCGCATCCGCCGGAGCAGCTGCCCCGCCTGCTGGACGCGTTGCAGCACGCGGACCTGGTGCTCGGCTCCCGGTACGTCGCCGGCGGTGAGGTGGTGAACTGGCCCAAGCGACGCGAGTGGCTCTCCCGCGGCGGCAACCTCTACTCGCGGCTGGCCCTCGGTGTCCGCATCTACGACATCACCGGCGGGTACCGCGCCTACCGGGCGGAGGTGCTCAAGGCCCTCCCGCTGGACGAGGTGGCCTCCACCGGCTACTGCTTCCAGGTGGACCTGGCCTGGCGCACGATGCGGGCCGGGTTCCGGGTCGCCGAGGTGCCGATCACCTTCACCGAGCGGCAGATCGGGCACTCGAAGATGAGCGGCAGCATCGTCCGGGAGGCGCTGCTCAAGGTGACCCTGTGGGGCGCGGTCCACCGCTGGCACCAGCTCACCGGAGCGTTCCGGCGCAAGCGCTGAGCCGTGCCGAACCGGCGGCCGGCCGCACGGACAGCACAACGCCACCCGCCCGGCGGCGGGTGGCGTTGTGTCGTTCTTGGGGTGTTCGGACGCCTCAGGATGCGGTGCGGCGTGCCTTCAGCTCGGCGAGCCGCTCGTTGAGGATCTCCTCGAGCTCCTCGATGGACCGGCGCTCCAGCAGCATGTCCCAGTGGGTGCGCGGCGGCTTGGCCGCCTTGCCCTCCGGCACCGAGCCGTCGACCAGGGTGGACGACAGGCCGTGCATGCGGCAGTCCCACACCGACGGCACCTCGGCGTCGTCGGCCATCGGGACGGTGAATTCATGATCGCGCGGGCAGCGGTAGGTCGCCGTGCGGCGAGGCGCGAGATCATGGTTGCGATCGGCCTCGTAGCTTGTCGAGCCCAGGCGGCTTCCGCGCAGGACACGGTCGGCCATGGTGTTCCTTCCTTGCTGGTGGTGCGATGCCATCGGGGCCACCGCTGTGGCGGCCATGGCATCCGGTCGTCACACCGACGACGAGCCCAATGGGCTCACTACCGGTGGGTAACGCTCCAAATCCCTAATTCGTTCCCGTTCCGAACGAACAGTTTGCACTGCTATCGGTCGGCGCGAGTACCACTTCTACCCCAGCCGGTGGGGTTAGACTGCGCGTTCCACCGGGCAGAAGGCTCCTTCACCTGTCCAGACGCGCGAACCCGGCGGAGGTGACGTGGAAACGGCGACTTTCTTCACACGTCTGACGGGTCATCCCGGTTCGGAGGATCCCAGCTCTCCCGACCGGTAGTGGCGGCGGCACAGCACTTGGTAGCGGACCGTGGTGACGTCGCGTTCGGCCCCGGTCCGGGTCGGGTCCGTATCCGTGCCCGTCTCCTTGTCCGTGTCAGCGACGACGACGGTCGGACCCTCGCGGGCCAGCTGTCCGTCCACCACTCGGCCGTTGAACCGACCGGTCCGCCCGCACCAGCAGAGCACCTCGACCTGCACGGGTGCGACCTCATCGGCAATCTCGACCAGCCTGGCCGATCCCGGGAACAACCTGCTGCGGAAGTCCGTGGCGATGCCGAACGCGAACACGTCGACCATCAGTTCGTCGGCGACCGTGGCGAGCTGCTCGACCTGCTCGGCCGTGAGGAACTGGGCCTCGTCGACCACGACGTAGTCGACCGGCCGCGCCTCGCGCACCACCCGGCCCAGGTCGAGTCCATCGATGACCTCCAGCGCGGGGCTGCTCAGACCGATGCGCGAGCTGATTCGGGCCGGGCCCGACCGGTCGAAACGGGTCATCAGCAGCCCACGACGCCCCTGTCGCACCTGATTGTCGTGAATCTGCAGGGCAAGCGTGGACTTGCCGCAGTTCATCGGCCCGTGGAAGAAGCGGACACGGCCGGGCAGGGTATCGATGGTGCTCACCATGCGTCGCGCTCGGCCAGCACCTGGCGCAGCAGATCCGGCTGGTCGGACATGACCCCGTCCACGCCCATGTCGAGCAGTCGACCCATCTCGTGCGGGTCGTCGATGGTCCAGACGTGCACCTCGACGCCGGCGCGGCGGGCCGCCTCGATGAACGCCGGCGTCACGATCTTGATCCGGGAGAACGCCACCGGTACCTGTGCGGCCACCGCCGTGGTGGTCAAGGGGCGGCTCAGCCGCGCCGCCCGGATCAGCCGGAACACCTCGCGCGGACCCATCGAGGTGGCGACGTGCGGTCCCAACGCTGCGCGCAGCGATGCCAGCCGCCGGTCCGAGAAGGAACCGAGGCAGACCCGACCCCTGCTGCCCGTGCCCCGGACCAGGTCGGCAAGGGGACCGACCGCGCGGTCGGCCTTCGCGTCGATGTTGAACCGGGCGTCGGGGAACTGCTCCAGCAGGTCGGACATCAGCGGGATCGGCTCGACCCCGCCGATGCGGGCCCGGCGGACCTCGGCCCAGGGCAGTGCGGCGATCTGCCCGGTGCGGTCGGTGACCCGATCCAGTGACGGGTCGTGGAATGCCACCAGCTTGCCATCCGCGGTGGCGTGCACGTCCGTCTCCAGGTATCGGAAACCCTCGTCGTAGGCGCGGCGGAAGGCGGCCATCGAGTTCTCCAGGCCGGCGAGGTCACCGATGTGCCATCCGCGGTGGGCGAAGGCCCGGGGTGGGTTTCCGTCCAGGTACGCCGTCACGGCGGACAGTCTGACACGCCTGTCGGGCCAACCAATATCTTACCCTCAAGTTGAGGTTGAGGCCTAGCCGATCAGGACCTCGGTGCGCTCTCCAGGTAGGCCAGCACGGCCAGGACCCGGCGGTTGTCGTCCTCGCTCTGTTCCAGGCCGAGCTTGCCGAAGATCGAGTTGGTGTGTTTGCCGACGGCCTTCTCGGTGATGAACATCCGGGCCGCGATGGCCGCGTTCGACCGGCCCTGCGCCATGTGCGAGAGCACCTCGTGCTCACGCGGGGTCAGGGACGAGACGGGCGAGGTGTCCCGGTGCCGGGACAGCAGCTGGCCGATCACCTCGGCGTCCATCGCGGTGCCACCGCCGGCGACGCGGTGCACCGCGTCGATGAACTGCGCGACGTCCGAGATGCGGTCCTTGAGCAGGTATCCGACGCCCCCGGTGCCCTGGGACAGCAGCTCGCGGGCATACAGCTGCTCGACGTACTGGCTCACCACCAGGATCGGCAGGCCGGGCAGGCGTTCCCGGGCGGCGAGTGCGGCCCGCAACCCCTCGTCGGTGAAGGTGGGTGGTAGGCGCACGTCCACCACCGCGATGTCAGGCCGGTGTTCGGTGATCGCCTTGAGCAGGGACGGACCGTTGTCGACCGCCTCCACCACCTGCATGCCGTGGGCCGTCAGGATCCGGACGATGCCGTCGCGCAGCAGGGCCAGATCCTCGGCCAGCACCACCCGCATCCGCCACATCCCTCGTCACTTGTGATCCCCGCGTCCTGGCGAACGTGGCGGGTGTCGGTCAGGCCGCGGACGACACCCGCAGCACGCACGGCACCTTGATGGTGACGATCGTTCCACCGCCGAGCGGGCTGGCCACCGACAGGGCTCCGTCGAAGGCCGCGAGCCGGCGCTGCACACCCGTGAGGCCACCCTCCGGGGTCAGCTGCGCGCCGCCCACCCCATCGTCCCCGACCAGCACGGTCAACACGCCCGCCTCATGCCGCATCCACACCCAGGTGTGTTGCGCGGACGCGTGTTTGGCCCCGTTGGTGAGCGTCTCCGCGACGGCGAAGTAGACCGCCGACTCCACCGGGGCCGGCGGCCGTCCGTCCAACCGGATGTCCACGTCCACGGGCCGCGGATGGACCAGCGCCCGTGCCTCGAGCGCGCCGGCCAGACCGCGGTCGGCCAGCACGGGCGGATGGATGCCGCGGACCAGCGAGCGCAGCTCCGACAACGCGGTGGACGACGACTGCCGGGCCTCGGCGATCAACTCGGCCGCGGCGACCGGGTCGCGCGTGACCAGCTCCTGGGCCAGCCCGAGATTCATGCCCAACGCCACGAGCTGCGCCTGGGCGCCGTCATGCAGGTCCCGTTCGATGCGCCGCAGTTCGGCGGCCGAGTGATCCACGCTGTCCTGCCGGGATGATTCCAGCGCCTGGATCCGCTGCTTGAGTCGCTCATCCTGGGCGGACAGCAGCAGCCGGGTGATGCCCGCATCCATCCGCAGCAGCCAGGGCGATCCCCACCAGCCCAGTGGCAGGAACGGGAACGAGATGAGCGCGGCGAGCTGCAACGCGAAACCGATGGTCAGCACCTCGAACAGCCAGGCCAGGTCACGCCAGGTGGCCCGGTCGGTCAGCCGCGCGCGGAGCCGGACGAACAGGCCACCCTCGGGCATCGGCAGGTAGGGGTCGAGCACGGTGGTGCCCAACACCCGCCCGGCCAGCCTGCGGTGTAGCCGGGCGAACCACCGCAGGCAGGCCAGGAACGCCAGCAACAGCGGCAGGCCGATCCAGACGATCAGCAGGCAGACCGCCACCACGAGAAGGGCGATCAGCATCATCCCGACGATCCACAGCCCCACCTGGGCCAGCGCGATCCCGAACAGCGACCACCGGTCGGCCGGCCTCGGCTCGGGGAGGCGTGCGGATTCCGTCATGCGGTCAATTCTGGCCCTCGGGGCGGCGCAGGGGAGTAGGGATAAGCCCCCGAACGGGGGCGGGGCGACGTCCTCGCCGGTCAGCGCGCCACGGGGGAGCGCAGCACCAGCAGGCTGATCTCGCTGGGCGCGAACACCCGCAGCGGCGGACCCCAGAACCCGGCGCCCCGGGTCGTGTACAGCTGGGTGCGCCCGCCCGGTCGGGACAGCCCGTGCAGGGTGCCCTGCTCGGCCCGGACGAGCAGATGGAACGGCCAGATCTGGCCGCCGTGGGTGTGCCCGGACAGCTGCAGGTCGACCCCGGCCGCGACGGCGGCGCGAACCTGTCTGGGCTGGTGAGCGAGCAGGACGACGGGTGTCTCCGGCGCTGCGCCGGCCAGCGCCGCCGCCAGGTCGGCGCCGTGTCCGGGTATGCCGGAGCCGGCCGCGGTCAGATCGTCCACCCCCGCGAGCACCAGCTCACCGCCGCCGCGGCGCAGGACCAGGTGCCGGTTGTGCAGGACCGACCAGCCCAGCCGGTCCATGTGCCGCATCCACGGCAGCGCCCCGGAGAAGTACTCGTGGTTGCCGGTGATGTAGCCACGGGCCATCCGGGCCCGGACGCCACCGAGCGGGTCGACCTGGACATGCCGCCGCTCGACCGATCCGTCGGCGAGGTCGCCCGCGTGGGCGACGATGTCGGCGTCGAGGGCATTCACCGTGGAAACCAGCCGGGACGACCACCCGGCCCGGTCGATGGGTCCGAAGTGGGTGTCGGCGATCAGCACCACCCGCAGCCCGTCCAGCTCGACGGCCAGCCGGTCGATGGTGATCTCGGTCCGACGCACCCTGGGCCGGCGCCTTGCCTCGGCCGTGCCCCAGACGGCCAGCACCACGACGACGGCCAGCACGGCGACGGCGACCCACCGCGGTCCGGGCGCCGGGGCGCGGACCGCGAGCATCACCAGGTCGACGAGCCCGCCGATCACCGACCAGGTGAACAGCAGCCAGACCAGGCCGAGCCAGGTGTCGCCGGCGATCGCCCACCCGTCCTGCGCGCGCCGCCCGTGACCGCGGATCATCGCCACCGGTAAACCGGCCAGGGTGACGAGAGTCAGCGCGCTGCCCGCCCGGAACGCCCAGTCCGGCCACCCCGGAGCCAGGACCAGCACACACCACGGCACGCCGTGCAACAGGATCAGCACGCTCCCCGCGATCAGCGCGAAGCGGCCGCGCGGCCGCCGCCCGCGGGTCCGCGACGGCGGCGGCGTGACGGGCCGGCCCGGTGCGGTCATGGCCGGCTCTCCGACGCCTCCCCGGCGGGTTTCGCAGCCGGACCGTCGCCGCCGGACCCCGTGGTCGATCCGCCCGCCCTCGGGGTTCGACGGCGGGCGGTGAACTCGTCCGCCGGCGCGACGAGCCGACGTTGCATCCGGGTGATGTTGTCCAGGTACAGCGCCGCCGCCCACAGCGTCCGGCCATCGGTGAGCAGGCGACGTGTGACGTCGGGCGCCGGGTGGCGGGCCAGCACGTCCCGGGTGGCGACGATCACGCCCGCTTCGGCGGTCGTGTCCGGCTCGGCGGCCGGGGTCAGTTCGCGGGCGGTGTGCTCCAATCGCCCGGCGAGTTCGTCGAGGCCGGCCCGGTTGGTGGCGGCGGACCGGGTCACCACCGCGGCCGACTCGGCCGACCCGGCCGACGTCGGGTCGGCCAACGGCGTCATCGCGGCGATCGCCTCGGCGGTCATCCGGACCCGTCCGGCACCGTTGACCAGAGCGATCAGTGCGTCGAGCGGCACGTTGCGGGTGCCGCGCTCGAACAGGTACTCGCGCAGGGCATCGTCCAGGCGCAGCGAGGCGGTCGCGGCTTCGCTCACCGCCGCGTCGAACGTCGCCGGGTCGCCGGCGCGCGCCGTCACGAGCCGGTCGGTGGCGGCCACCACCGCGTCCGCCGCCCGCCGGTAGAACTCCGCCAGCGCGTTCCTGATCGCCGCGGCGGCCCCGTGCGGCCAGAGCAGCACACCGGAGACGAGCGCGGACACACAACCGAAGACCACGTCCTCGACGCGGACCAGGCCCACCTGCCAGCCGGTGGGCGCGATGATGTTGAACAGCACGACGACCAGCAGCGTGAACGCGGCCTGACCGGCGGCGAAGGACACCGCGGCGGGCAGGTACGCCGCCACCAACACGGTGATCGGCAGCAGCACCCACAGGTGCCACGGGGTGGTACCGACCAGCAGCATGACCACCGAGCCGACGATGAAGCCGATCACCGTGCCACCGATGGCCCGCAGCGCCGTCGAACCGGTGTTCAGTGCAGTGGTGCGCAGCACCGACATCGCGCCCAGGACCACCCAGAAGCCGTGCGAGACCTCGGTGACCTCGGCGATCGCCACCGCGATGGTCAGGCCGAGGGCGCCGCGCACGCTGTTCTGGAACCACACCGAGCGCAGGCTCAGGTGGCTGGTGAGCACCCGGTGCACCGGCAGCAGCGGACCCGAGACGCCAGGTAGGTCGCGTCCGAGCAGCCGGTCGAGCAGGGGTCGGGCGTCCGCGGCGGCCGAAGTGGCCACCGTCAACCCGGTCAGCCTGGTCGTGTACACGAGCTCGAGCATGGTCGCCGGGTGCGTGACGGCCGTGGCATCCGGGGGCGTGGGCGCATCCAAGAGCGCGGCGAAGTTCTGCGTGCCCGCGTGCAACTGTTCCAAGGCCCTGAGCCGGACCGACAGTTGTTGCCGGGTCGCGAACGAGGGATGGTGCGCCGCCTGGTCGAGCACGGCGGCGGCGGAACGCAGGGCGTCCGCGCATCCGGCGACGACGGTTCGGTGATCGGCCGAGGTGGGCGGCTCCGCCGGCAACCGTTCGATCACGGTCCGCAGCCACTCCAGCCGGTCGGTCAGCCGCATCAGCTGCCGGCTGCCGGCGGTCAGGCTGACCGGTCGGACGTTGGTGCGGGAGAACTGGGTGCGCAAGGCCGTCACCGTCGCCGCGGACGCCCGGCGCCGGTCGTCCAGCGTCCCGGCCCGGTCGGACGACGCATATGCGTCCAACTGGTCGGCCAGCGCCGCGCAGGCCGCCGCCGCCGACCGGCGCAGCCGGTCGTGGTCCCGAGGCGGCAGGAGGTACACCGCGGCCGGCACCGCCAGGGCCGCCGCGAGTGCCCAACCCGCCCATCGGGACGGGATCTCCGACGCGGGGACGGGCACCATCACCGGGAGGATGAACGTCAGCAGCGCGGCTCGGGTGGCTCCCGCCATGGCCGCGCTGAGCACTCCGCAGAACAGCACGATGAAGCCGACGGCGGCCATCCCGGCGATCGCCAACCAGGCCACCGGGGACATCAGCGTGCCCAGCGCGATCAGCAGCGCGCCGACGACGGCGAGCCCGAGATACGCGCCCAGCCGGGCGGTCCGGTTCCCGGGGAAGTCGGCGAACAGCAACAGTGCCACCCCGCCGAAGGACGCGAACAGGCTCATCTGTGCGTTGCCGAGGGCGGTGCCGATGGCCAGGCCGACGGTCACGACGACGGCGAGCTTGACAGCCTTGGCCATGGCCTCGTTCTCGGGGTCGTGCGCCCGCATCCAGCCGACGATCCCGCCTGCCATCTTCGCCACCTGCCGCTCGACCCCAGGGTCGCCGGGCCACTCACCGGCAGGCGGAATCTACCAGCGGCCGCGCCGGCGATCATGAACCGCGGCGCCCCCGGAGCAGGGCGGACCACGCCTTGGCATGATCGACGCGTGACCCGAACGGACACCCCGCCCCGCCGGCGCCTGGCTCGGGCAATGATCACTCTCGCGCTCGATGCCGGCGCGGTGCTGGTGTTCGCCGTGGTGGGCCGCGGCAGCCACGGCGAGGATGTGCTCGCCGGGCTGGCCGGCACGGTGTGGCCGTTCCTGCTCGGTCTGCTCATGGGTCACCTCGCCGGATTCGTCGCCCTCCGCCCGGCGTTCGATCCGCGGCGCGTGTTCCCCGGCGGTGTGCTGATCTGGGCCTGCACCGTGGCGGTCGGCATGCTGGCCCGGTGGATCGCGGGGCAGGGCACGGCTCCGACCTTCATTCTGGTGGCCGCTGCTGCCCTGGCGGTGCTGATGCTCGGCTGGCGACTGGGGGTCGCTGCCGTCGCCCGGTAGGGTCGGCCGGAGGGGATCATCGTCGGGTTCATTCCGTGGATCGTCTACTGGAGGCCACCTGATGCGGTTGGGCCTGCTGCCTACCGACGCTCCGTGGACCAATGGATTCGCCTTCGGTGGCACCCGCGAGGGTCTGGCCGCCGCACAGGCGGACCTGACGCGTCGCGTGCCGGCGTTCCTGGTCGGCTCGCCGGGCGCTCGGGCTTGATCAGGCCTCATTCGACGCGGGTGAGGGCGTGCGGTGCCTGATCCGGGGTGGCTCGGCGGGTCGCCATCGACAGCGCGGCGGCCAGCACGCACAGCGCCGCGCCGGACAGCCAGGCCAGCGTGTAGGAACCGGTCTGGTCGCGGATGACGCCCGCCGCCAGGGCCGCACCCGCCGCGCCGACCTGATGCGAGGCGAAGACCCAGCCGAACACGACGGTGCCGTCCACCCCGAAGATCCGCTGGCACAGCGCGACCGTCGGCGGCACCGTGGCCACCCAGTCCAGCCCGTAGATCACCACGAACGCCACGATGCTCGGCTCGATGGAGTCCGAGAGCAGGAACGGCAGCAGGGCCAGGCCCACCCCGCGGAACGCGTAGTAGCCGACCAGCAGCATGCGCGGGTCCACCCGATCGGTGAGCCAGCCCGAGCCGATGGTGCCGACGATGTCGAAGATGCCGACCACCGCGAGCAGCCCGGCGGCCACCGTCTCCGGCATGCCGTGGTCGTGTGCGGAAGGCACGAAGTGGATGCCGATCAGTCCGTTGGTGGTGGCACCGCAGATCGCGAACGCCGCGGCCAGCGCCCAGAACGATGGCACCCGCGAGGCGGTCCGTAGGGCGGCAATGCTCCGGCGGCCGGGCCGGTCGTGTACCCGGGACGGTGGTGTCCAGCCGGGTTCGGCACCCAGGGGTGCGACGCCGCGTTGTTCGGGGTAGTCGCGCAGCACGAGCAGCAGCACCGGCACCATCACCAGCGCCGCCCCGGCGATGACCAACGACGCTGTGCGCCAACCGGTCCGGGTCGCCACTTCCGCGACGACGGGCAGGAACAGCAGCTGCCCGGCCGCGCCGCCCGCGGTGAGCACGCCCATCGCCAGGCCACGGTGCCGGATGAACCACCGCTGGCTGATGGTCGCCGCGAAGGCGAGCGCCATCGACCCGGTGCCGAGGCCGATCAGCACGCCCCAGGTGAGCCAGAGTTGCCAGGCGGCCGTGACCAGGATCGACAGCGCGCTGCCCGCGGCGACCAGGAACAGCGCGCAGGTGGTCACGGTGCGGATGCCGAACCGGTCCATCAGGGCGGCCGCGAACGGCGCGGTCAACCCGTACAGCAGCAGGTTCACGCTGATCGCCGCGGAGATCGCGGCGGTGGACCAGCCGAACTCCGCCTGCAGTGCGGGCAGCAGCGGGCCCGGTGCGGCACGGAACCCCGCTGCTGCGACCAGGGCCAGGAATGAGACGACGAGCACCGTGAGGGCCGGATGCCATCGCCGCCGTCGAACCCGGTCCACGGAAACCCTTCCTGAAGGAAATTGGTTTGCCGCGGTAATCTACCCGCCGTGCCCGCGCCGAGGGCCCGCCGACCGCGGTGGGGCGGGTCTGCCGACCGTGTCGCACGCCGTTGCCGGTTGGGTCGAGACGCGGGCCTGGCGAGCGCGTTGACGGATGGCGGTTCAGGCCGGGTCGCCGGTGAGTGAGTGTGGCGCGAACTGGGCGAGTGCGGCCTGCCGGCCGGCCTCGAGTTGGTCGGCGGGAGCGCCGGCCGCAGCTGCCACGTCGACCCAGGCAAGCACGATCCGGTGGGCCCAGTCCCGCCCAGGTCGGGCGTCCAGGGTCGCGACCCGGTCGCGGTCCGGATGCGCGAGGTGCAGCCACAGCCCGATCAGGGCCTCGTCCCAGCCCGGTCCGGCGAACAGCGCGCCGGCCACACTGCCGGCGATGGCCAGCGGCACCGTGTGGTCCAGGGTCAGGTCGGTGCCCTCGCCCGCCGGGGTCAGCGTCACGGTGACGATGCTGCTGGGATCACCGAAGGTGGTCCGCAGCAGAGCCGGCGGTTCACAGGCGAGAATCTCGCCGCCGGCGTTGTTCTCGATCTGGAACGTGCCACCCGTCCGCAGGTCGCCGTCGACCGCGGAGAACCAGCGGGCGAGCCGCTCCGGCCGGGTCAGTGCGTCCCACAGGTCGTCCTGGTCGGTCGGGTAGCTGCGGCGCAGAGTGACCCGGATGACCTGGTCGGGGTCCGCATCCTCGTCCTGGGCGACCGATCGGTGCACCTGGGTCAACTGGGCCAACAGATCGATCATGATGGGTCCTCGTTCCTGTCCCGTCGCGCGCGCCTGCCGCGCGCGATCTCGGTGTGCAGCGCGTCGAGCCGTTGACCCCACAGATGCCGGAACCGGTCGACCCACCGGTCGATCTCGCTGAGCGGTCCGGGGTCGAGCGAATAGACGCGCCGCGCGCCGTCCCGTCGGACGGTCGCGAATCCCGACTCGCGCAGCACCGCCAGGTGTTGGGACACAGCGGACTGCGTGATGCCGAACTCCGCGCCGATCACGTCGACGACGCCGCCGGACGTCAGCTCGCCGTCGGCCAGCAGCTCCACGATCCGTCGCCGGACCGGATCGCCGAGCACGTCGAACGCATGCACGCGAGCAAGAATATCAGTAGCCGCTAATATTAGCGACTACTGATATGGCGGCGGAGCCATACGGGCTCGGTCGCCCGTTTCAGAATCTGCCGCGGATCAGCCCGGCAAACACGTCGACGGTCTCGTCCAGCCAGCCGATCACGTCCAGTGTCGAGTTGAGGTTCTGCGGGGGCGCGTTCACCAGGGTGTCGCGCCGGACCAGCCGATCGAAGTCGACCGAGATCGTGCCCTTGCGTGGAGTGCCGTTGGGTGAATCGAACCGGACGCCCGCCCGTTGCATGATGCCGACCAACTCCTGCGCGACGATGCCGTACGCCACGGTCGTCGGATGGACGCCGTCGAGGGAGAACAGGCCGCCGGCGGCCCGGCCGCCGTCCCCGTCGGCGGACAGGAACCGGGTGTCCGGCGGAGGTTGCAGTACCGCCAGTTCCGGCGGCAGCGGATACGGCGTCCACCAGTCGGGGGTGGCGCTCGGGTCGTCGAGGTACCGGCGGTAGGCCAGCCGGTCCAGCACCCCGGCGATGTCACACAGGTACCAGTTGCGTCGCTGCCGGCGCGCGTCGGCGACCACACGCTCGATGTGCGTGTTGTAGAGGTCGATCGCGTAGTCGATGGCCCGGGCCTGTGCGCCGGTCAGATTGTGGTCGTGCTCCGGCTGGAAGTCCTGGTCGCTCACCCAGGGCCGGGCGTAGTACCGGAAGTACCTGGAGCCTCGAGGCTTGGGATACACGCCGCGCGCGATCGGTGGGATGGTGACGTGCGGGACGGTGCACAGGATCACGTTGCGCGCCCTGATGCGTTGCACGGCGGTGACCACGTTGTCGAACTCGATCCGGAAGTGTGCCGGCTGCCAGACCGTGTAGTCCTTCTTGGCCTCCGGGTCCTGGAAACCCGGATCCTGGCTCCAGGCGAGCCGCAGCTGCACCACGCTGCCCAGCACGTTGTTGGCGCCCAGCCAGACCACCAGCGTCTCGATACCACCGTCGGCGCCGAGCATTTCGGCAACGTCGAACAGGGTAAGGTCGGTGTCCCCCGGGTTGACGTGCGGGTAGACGCGCATCGCGGACCGGTCGGCTGCGTTGTCCACCAACGGGATCAGCAGGTTGTCGGTCGGATCGGCCGCCGCCGCGGCGCATGTCGCGAAGGTCCTGTGCAGGGCGTCGTACAGGTCCCAGCTGAAGACCGCGAGCGCGTGGTTGTAGCCGCCGACGTTCGGCGCCCTGGCGCCCGGACCGCGCTCCCAGTACTCCTCCACCTCGTTCATCAGGCTGCGGGCCCGCAGGGCGGCCAGCGGGATCTCGAAGAGGTTGATCGTGGGCCCGAAGCGTTGTTCGAGGTCGCGCAGCAGGTATTCGATGTTCAGCGGAAGCCCGCCGAGGCCGGGGTACCTGGGATAGCGGAATCGATCGAACCAGCCCAGCTCATGGGCGAGGATCGCGCCGTAGGACAAGTCGGTGTTGTAGATGGCGGCGCTCTGGAATCCGTGGGACAGGGAGTCCCCGATGGTCACCAACCGGTGGGCCGATGCCGGGTCCGGACCCTCTCTGTCAACCTGGGGTGAGGCACCAGCTCCCTGAGAATCACTGACCCGG
>CAYZBB010000035.1:0-42658 GCA_964476495.1 uncultured Actinomycetes bacterium
GTGGCCAAGACCATCTCCGGCGGCATCGTCAACGACGCCCTCGTCAGTCCGGAGATGATCTTCGCCGGTCTCGTCGGAGCCATCATGTGGAATCTGACCACCTGGCTGTTCGGCCTTCCCTCCAGCTCTTCGCACGCACTGTTCGGCGGGCTCATCGGCGCGGTGGTGATCGGCGCCGGCGTGTCCGGGGTGAACTTTTCGGTGGTCATGTCGAAGATCGTGCTGCCGGCGATCATGGCCCCGGTGGTCGCCGGCCTGGCCGCGGGCCTGGCCACCTTCGTGCTGTACAGGATGATCAGGCGTGCAGACGCGGAACCGGCCGCCGGCTGGTTCCGGAAGGCCCAGTCGGTATCGGCCTCGTTGGTCGCGTTGTCCCACGGCACCAGCGACGGGCAGAAGACGATGGGTGTCATCACCCTGGTGCTGATCACTGCCGGCTACCAGGAGTCCGGCACCGGCCCGCAGTTCTGGGTGATCGCGTCGGCCGGTCTGGCCATCGGCCTTGGCACCTACTCGGGCGGCTGGCGGATCATGCGGACGATGGGCAAGGGCATCGTCGACGTGAAGTCACCACAGGGATTCGCCGCCGAGACAACGTCGGCCGCCGCGATCCTGGCGTCCTCGCACATGGGCTTCGGGCTGTCCACCACCCAGGTCTGCGCGGGCTCGATCATGGGCTCGGGCGTCGGCAAGAAGCTGGCCGAGGTCCGCTGGGGGACTGCCCGGAAGATCCTGTACGGCTGGCTGCTCACGCTACCCGCCGCCGCCCTGGTCGGGGGTGTGGCGGCGGCGATCGCGCTGACCGGCACGCTGGGCCTGATCCTGGTGTTCGTCGCGTTGCTGATCGGCGCCGGCACCATCTACGCCATCTCCAGGCGCGCGCCTGTCGACGGCGGCAACGTCAACGACTCCGCCGAGGTCACCATCAACCCGGGCCGGCAGTCGGTGGACGCCTGACCCTTCACCCATCCGACGGCATCGACACAGGAGGCGAGCTTTCATGAAGATCGACTGGGCATCGTTGGGACTGGTCGCGGTGACCACGGTGGTGGCCGCCATCGCGATCGTCGGCGTCTTCTCGTTGGGCGTGCTGGCCCTGACCTCGGGTGCACGGGCGGATGGCAACGGGGCGCCGAGAACGGCTGCGCGGCTTGGCGGCTACCTGTGTCTGGGTGCGTCGGCGCTGATGGTGCTGTACGGCTTGTACCTGATCATCCCGCAGTTCCACTGAGCAGGGAGACGACGCTGAGCAGGGAGACGACGTTGATGGAGCAGCCGCGGCACGATGCGCACGGTCAGGTGGTGGTCGGCGTCGATGACTCGGCGGAATCCAGTCGGGCGGCCGGGTGGGCGGCCGGCGAGGCCGTCCGGCGCCGGACCGGTCTGGTGCTGGTGTCCGCCTACTCGGTGCCGCACCGCGGTCTGCTGGCCTACGACGTCATGTCCGAGGACTACGCGAACGTGTTGCTCGGCGAGCAACAGAGGCTGCACCGGACGGTCGCCGCAGAGCTGCTGCACACCCACCCCGGACTGCCGATCAGCAGCGCCGTGGAGACCGGGCACCCGGTGGACGTGCTGCTCGGCCGCTCCGTCGGTGCGGCACTGCTGGTGGTGTCCACCCGCGAACGGGGCCGATTCCGCCGGGTCGTCGGCGGATCGGTGGCCATGGCCCTGGCCGCGCACGCGAACGTGCCGGTCGCGGTGATCCGCCCGGGCGCGGCCGGCAAGCAGACCGGACCGGTGGTGGTCGGTGTCGACGGCTCGGCCAACAGCAGAGCGGCGCTGGCTGTCGCCTTCGAGGCGGCAGCGATCCGCGGCGTGGACCTGGTTGCCCTACACGCCTGGCACGACGACATGACCTTCGAGGTCAACGAGAGCGGGGTCATCGGGGCGGACATCGGCGACGAGGGACTGCTGCAGATCGAACGGGCCCTGGTGTCCGAGGAACTGGCGGGCTGGTCGGAGCGGTACCCGGACGTGGTGGTGCATCCGGTGGTGCGCAAGGGTGACGCCGCCACGGTGCTGCTGGAGCAGGGCGCGGCCGGGTCCATGATCGTGGTCGGCAGCCGGGGTCGGGGCGGGTTCAAGGGCGCGTTGCTTGGGTCGACCAGCCAGGACCTGATCGCGCGGGCCGACGCGCCTGTGGTGGTCGTGCGATCGGGCGACACCGGCAGCTGACTCGGCTTCGACCGCCGGTGGGCGGTCAGCCCGGCGGCCCGTACAGCGACGGGAACGCGGCGTCCGGCCGCGCGGTTCGCCGAACCGCCGGGTTGTATCGCAGGCTGTTCGGAACGCAGGCGCACTCCCCGCCGATCCGGATCGTGCCGGCGATCGAGCCCTTCTCGCGCAGCCGGACCAGCTCGTGCGTCACCATGTCACGCAGGGTCTGCGGGCCGATGGTGTTCAGGTAGATCTTGGTGCCGCCCTCGAACCCGGCGACGGTGGACAGCCGCCACTTGATCAGCACTCGCCAGGGCATCGGCACGTCCGCGTCCGGCGGTTTGTGGTGCCACTCCTCGTTGCACGGCACCGTCGGACCGGTCGCCGCGTGCAGCGCGTGGATCAGGTCGGACATGCCGCGCAGCTCGGCCGTCGAGTGCAGCCACGGTTGCGCGCGCTCGCTCCGGGAGAAGATCTCCAACGTGGGGTACCGGTGCCCGAATCCGGCGAACGCCACCGCATGATCGTTCTCGGCGACGGTCAGGTTGTGGTAGGCCGCGTAGTCGACCGCGAACTCGTTGTAGACGTTCGGATTCGACCGGGCACGCTGGATCTCCAGCTCGGCCTGGACGCCGCGCTCGTCGATGGCGACGAGCTGCTTGTGCAGGTGGTCGAAGGAGGCACCGGCCGGCCGTAGCCAGTTCTGGAACACCGCGACATACCGCACATACCGGTTGGACGCGTACAGATCGCGCTGCGCGTCGATGGTGAACCGGAGGTAAGAGTCGTGCTCGTCGGGGGTGAGGGTCCCGGACGAGGCCAAGCCTGATGTGTCCGCCGCGCCGTCTGCAAAGTGCCGCCTGGCGACGATCACGTCGTGCCCGCCGCCGAAGAAGTCCTCGGCGTAGCCGATTCGGGCGGCCTCCGACATGCGAGCCCACGGTTCGTCGGCGCGTCGTTCGGCCAGCGTTCGGACGTGCCGTCGCCCCGCATCGGTGGACAGGTAGTCCAGCATCGCTTCGCGCTGGGAAGCCGGCAGCTGATGCCCGTAGTTCAGCTGCCAGTAGTCGAACGAGACGATCTCGAACAAGTTCGGGATACGCCTGAACTCGGCCACGGTGTCGAACAGGTGATCCGCCCGGAGGTGCCGGATCATCCGTTCGCCCCCGGACCCGGCGACCAGGCGCGCCTTCTCCGGCGGCGTCTCGAGATAGCGGTCCGCACAGAACGCGCAGGTCCGCGTGCGGTCCTGGTCGGTCAGCGGTGTCGCCGGGGTCGCGGCTGGGCCCGACCCTCCTACCCCACCAGGCCCACCCACCCCACCCTGGCCGGCTTGCGGGCGCCTGGCCCGCCCCGGCACGGTCCACACCTCGGTGCCGGTGAACGGGTTGATCTGTTTGATCGTGCCGTCGGCCATCCGCTGCAGGAAGTTCGGCGCGCCCTGGAAGGGGACCGCCGCTGGTCCGAAGGCGCCCGGGGGTTGGGCCGACATGGTGGCCATTGTGAGCATGCCCGGCGCGGCCCGCCCGTCGTCACGGCCCACCGTGTGTTCAGCGTTCGCCGAATCGGTCCGGGAGCGCCGGTAGGTTACAGTCGATTGCTGCGGTCCGACGCCGCGGCAGCCTTCGGCTGCCGAGCGACGGCCGCGACAGGTAAGTCGGCTCACGAGCCACTACGCAACGACGGAGTTCCGGCCACCGGCCTGAACTCCGACCGGGTCTGACAGCGAACCGGCCCGGTGAAGCCAGGAGGATCATTGCTCGCCGCCTTCGCCTCGGCGCTGAAGACACCAGATCTGCGCAAGAAGATCCTCTTCACGCTCGCCATGGTCGCCATCTACCGGTTGGGCGCGACCGTTCCCTCGCCAGGTGTCTCCTACGGTGCCATCCAGCAATGCATCGACGAGGCCGGCACCGGCAATGACCTGTTCACCGTGCTGAACCTGTTCTCCGGCGGCGCGCTGCTGCGGCTGAGCGTCTTCGCGCTGGGCATCATGCCCTACATCACCGCGTCGATCATCATCCAGCTGCTGGGCGTGGTCATCCCACGGTTCGAGCAGCTCAAGAAGCTCGGTCAGGCGGGGCAGGCCAAGCTCACGCAGTACACCCGGTACCTGACCGTCGGCCTTGGCGTGCTGCAGTCGACCGCGTTCCTGGCCCTGGCGATGAACGGGCAGATGTTCCCGGGCTGCACGGTCGGCAACCAGATCATCCCGGACCAGAGCGCGTTCGCGCTGATCACGCTGGTGCTCACGATGACCGCCGGCACCGCCGCGATCATGTGGATGGGTGAGCTGATCACCGACCGTGGCATCGGCAACGGCATGTCGATCCTGATCTTCACCTCGATCGCGGCCCGCATCCCGGCCGAGGGCATGAACATCCTGAACAACCAGGGTGCCGTGGTCTTCACCGTCGTCCTGGTACTCGCGCTGCTGATCATCGCCGCGGTGGTGTTCGTCGAGCAGGGCCAGCGACGGCTGCCGGTGCAGTACGCCAAACGGATGATCGGCCGCAAGATGTATGGCGGCACCTCGACCTACCTGCCGCTGAAGGTGAACCAGGCCGGCGTCATCCCGGTCATCTTCGCCACCTCGCTGCTGTACCTGCCGCTGCTGCTCGTGCAGCTGATCGCGCCGACCACGATCAACGCGGACGGCACCGAGGAGATCAGCGGGTGGGCGCAGTTCCTGCAGCTGTACGTGATCAACCAGGGCAGCTGGGTGCACATCCTGCTGTACTTCGCATTGATCATCTTCTTCACGTACTTCTACGTCGGCATCACGTTCAACCCCACCGAGCGGGCCGACGAGCTCAAGAAGTACGGCGGCTTCATCCCCGGAATCCGGCCGG
The DNA here is from genome assembly GCA_964476495.1 of uncultured Actinomycetes bacterium. Classification (GTDB taxonomy): domain Bacteria; phylum Actinomycetota; class Actinomycetes; order Mycobacteriales; family Nakamurellaceae; genus Nakamurella. Next base: position 5,013 of record CAYZBB010000035.1, read on the forward strand.
GCCGTCCGACCGCCGAGTACCTGCACTTCGTGCTGTCCCGGATCACGCTGCCCGGGTCGATCTACCTGGGGGTCGTGGCAATTCTCCCGAACCTCTTCCTGGAACTGACCGGTGAGGGCAACAATCAGAACTTCCCGTTCGGCGGCACCGCGGTGTTGATCATGGTCGGTGTCGGGCTGGACACCGTCAAGCAGATCGAGACCCAGCTGATGCAGCGCAACTACGAAGGGTTCCTCCGCTGATGAGAATTCTGATCGTGGGTCCGCAGGGCGCCGGCAAGGGCACCCAGGCCAGCCTCCTCGCCGAGAACCTCGGCATCCCGCACATCTCGACCGGCGACATCTTCCGGGCCAACGTGGGGGCAGGCACCGAGCTGGGTGTGCTCGCCAAGAAGTACATGGACGCCGGCGAGCTAGTGCCGGACGAGGTGACCGTCGCGATGGTCGCCGCCCGGTTCGACGAGCCGGACGCCGCCAAGGGGTTCCTGCTGGACGGGTTCCCGCGCACCGTCGTCCAGGCCGACAAGCTCGGCGAGATACTGATCGAGCGGAACGAGGACATCGACAGGGTGCTGCTGCTGGAAGTGCCCGACGACGTGCTGTTGGAGCGGATGCTGGCCCGTGGCCGGGCCGACGACACCGCGGAGGCGATCACCCGCCGGCTCGAGCTGTACCACTCCGAGACCAAGCCGCTGCTCGACTACTACGCGAACCGGCTGGTGGCGATCGACGGGGTCGGCAGCATCGACGAGGTGCAGCGGCGCGCGCTGGCCGCGCTCGGGCACTGAGGTTCGGGGCGCCGGCTTTCCCATGGCGGAGGTGATCCAGCTCAAGACCCGCGGCGAACTGCAGGCGATGCGTGCCGCGGGTCGGCTGCTGGCCGACGCCATCGCCGCCGGACGCGCAGTGGTCGCCCCCGGCGTCAGCACGCTGCAGGTGAACGACGCGATCGCGTCGGTGATCGCCGACGGCGGCGGCACCAGCAACTTCCTGCACTACGGCGCACAGGGCGACGATCCGGGATTCCCGGCGACGATCTGCGCATCGGTGAACGACGAGGTGGTGCACGGCATCCCGTCGACGACCCGGATCCTGGCCGACGGCGACCTCTTCTCCATCGACGCCGGCTGCGTCCTGGACGGCTGGCACGCCGATAGCGCGATCTCACTGCATGTGGGCGCACCCGCCGGTGACCATGCCGCGGAAGAGGTCGATCTGGTTGCCGCCTGTGAGCGGGCCATGTGGGTGGGCATCAGCGCCGCCCGGCCGCACGGCCGGCTGGGTGATGTCTCGGCCGCCATCGAGCAGTCGGTTGCCTGGTCCTCTCGCGCCGACGGTCGCCGGTACGGCTCGGTCGCCGGTTACGGCGGCCACGGCATCGGTACGGCCATGCACATGGCTCCGTACGTCGCCAACCAGGGCAAGCGGGGCAAGGGACCGCGGTTGGCGCCCGGCACCGCACTGGCCATCGAACCGATGCTGACCCTGGGCCGGCCCGCGACGCGCGTGCTGGCCGACAGGTGGACGGTGGTCACGAAGGACGGTGCCCGGGCCGCCCACTGGGAGCATTCGATCGGGATCAGCGAGGACGGGGTGTGCGTGCTGACCGCCGCCGACGGAGGCGTCGCGGGCCTGGCTCCGTTCGGGGTCACCCCTATCTCGCTCGACTAGGGCTCCCGTCTTGCCCTTGTTGACCCGGCTGCAGTCGGCGGCGGCCCGCCGCGCCCCGGTGTTCGTGGTGCTCACCACGCTGCTGTGCGCGTTCACCCTCGCCCTGGGGTATGCCAACAAGGCCCGCTGCATCGGTCCGGACTACGACCGGGACGGTCGCAGCACACCCGACTTCGGTGTCCGGATCACCCGCGACGCCTGCTACTCCGACATCCAGTTCCTCTGGCTCGGGCGGGACATCGACGAGCACGTCTTCCCCTACGTGCACGGCGGCTACGACGCGTCACGCAGCGAGCTGTACGGCGGGGCCGTCGAGTACCCGGTGCTGACCGGGCTGGCGATCTGGCTGGCCGCGTTGCCGTCGGACACCGACGGCGACTTCCTGACGTTCTCCGCGCTGCTGCTGTCGGTCGCCGGGCTGCTGTCCGCGGCGATGCTGGCATGGTTGGCCGGGTTGCGGTCCTGGTGGTTCGCCCTGGCCCCGCCCCTGGTGCTCTACGCGTTCCACAACTGGGACCTGTTCGCGGTCGGTGCCACCGTCGCCGCCTGCTGGATCCTGCTGCGGGCGCGCGGACCCGACGATGGGCAGGCACCACCCGTGGGATCGGTCGGCGGGCAGCTGTCGCGGCGGCCGTCGGTCGGCGGCATCTCCTCGGCCCGGCCGCTGGTCGGGGCGGCGGTCGCGCTGGGGATCGGCGCGGCGTTCAAGCTGTATCCGGCGATGTTCGCACTGCCGATCGCCTGCTGGCTCGGCGCCGGCGGCTGGTGTCCTGGCCGGCCGAACGTCACCGGGGCGCGACGATGGCTGGTGGGCGGCGCCTTCCTGGCCGGCACCGGCGGCGTGTTCGTGCTGTGCAACCTGCCGTTCATGATCGCCGGCTGGCGGGGGTGGTGGGCCTCGTTCCAGTTCCAGTGGAGCCGGCCGATCGACATGACCACCAACACGATCTGGTTCTGGGCGTTCCGGCCGTACAGCAATTCGGCGAACATCCTGGTGCAGGACCGGCTGGCGATGGCCGCGACCATCACCACGCTGCTGGGGCTGCTGCTGGCGGTCGGCGTCGGCTGGCTCCGTTTCCGCCGGGACCGGGTGTATCCGTGGCTGCCGGTGTGCGCCGCGATGCTCGCCGCCTACCTGCTGTTCAACAAGGTGCACTCGCCCCAGTACGTGCTGTGGCTACTGCCGTTCTTCGTACTGCTGCGGATCCGGGCCTGGTGGATCCTGGCGTACTTCGTGGCCGACGCGGCCATCGGCATCGGCTTCTTCCGCTGGCAGTACCTGATCAACAGCGGGCTGCCGGACACCACCTGGGACGCGTTCGCCCCGCAGGCCGTGCTGATCGGGGTGTGGGGGCGGGTGGCCTTGCTGATCGCCCTGTTCGTGGTGTTCTCCCGGGCCGCGGTGGTGGATCCGCCGAACCGGCCGACGCCGGCACCGGCGCCCAGACTGGAGGAGTGACTACCACGAACACCCTGCTGGTGGTCGGTGCGCTGCTGGCCGGTCTGGTCGTCGTCGCGTTGCTGGGTAGCCGATGGATCCGCCGCCGGATGCTGGATCCGCCGGGCGTGCGGGCGGCCGCGCAGGCGCTGCGGACCGCCGGGCTGGCGGCGCCTTCGTTGCGGGACGGGCTGACGGTCGAATCGGCCGCCCAGGCGCTGCCGCATCTACTGACGCTGCTGGAGACGCCGGGGGTGGCCCTTTGCGACCCCGAGGGTAGGTCCCTTGGTGCGCAGGGAGACGGCTCCCACCACATCGAAGAGGTGGCCGAGACCGTCCGGCTCGCGCTGCGGTCGGACCGTCGGCAGCTGGCCACCCTGCAGCCGTGCGCGGTGCCCGGGTGCGCGGTGACCAGGGCGGTCGTGGTGCCGCTGATCGTCTCCGGCCGCCGGGCCGGCGCACTGGTGGTGCTGACGGGGTCGGCGGTGGGGCCCTACCTGATCCGGGCGGCCGATGAGACGTCCAGATTCATCACCACCCAGCTCGAGCTCGCCGACCTGGACACCTCCCGGGCCGACCTGGCCCGGGCAGAGGTGCGGGCGTTGCGGGCGCAGATCTCCCCACACTTCATCTACAACGCGCTGACCACCATCGCCGCATTCGTGCGCAGCGACCCGGACCGCGCCCGTGAGCTGCTGCTGGAGTTCGCAGACTTCACCAGGTACTCCTTCCGACAGGCCGGCGAGTTCACCACCCTCGCGGACGAGCTGGGCAACATCGAGAAATACCTGACCCTGGAGCGTGCCCGGTTCGGCGATCGGCTGCGGATCCGCTGGACGATCGCGCCCGAGGTACTGGCCGTCGTCGTGCCCTTCCTGTCGATCCAGCCGCTGGTGGAGAACGCCGTGCGGCACGGGCTGGCCGGTCGGCCGAGCGGCGGCACGGTCACGGTGATCGCCGAGGACGTCGGGCCGGACTGCGTGATCAGCGTCGAGGACGACGGGGTGGGGATGGACCCCGACTCGGTGGGTCGGCACGAGCAGGGCCGCCCTGATCAAGGAACCGATCATGTCGGGTTGGGCAACGTCGACGACCGGCTGCGTGCGGCGTTCGGGGAGGACTACGGGTTGGTGGTGGAGACCGCACCGGACGCCGGCACCAAGGTCATCGTCCGGCTGCCGAAGTTCGCCCCGGGGGTGACCGCAAGCCGCTGACCCGCGGTGCCACGGCGACGGCCGGACAGGGCGGCACGGGAGCCCGTCGGGGGGTTGTCGCCGTCCCGCCCAGCGGTCAGGATGCTGGCAGCGGCGGTGACGGGAGGCGCGGAGTGCGGCCAGGGGTCGGTGATCGGACGCGGCGGGATCCGCCTGCCGACGGCCCGGCGACCGGCGGGCTGGTCGTGCTCGCCGTGGACGACGAGGCGCCCGCACTGGACGAGGTGGCGTACCTGCTCCGGGGTGATCCGCGGGTGGGCGCGATCCTGACCGCGGGCAACGCCGCGGAGGCGATGGCCATGCTCACCCGCACCGATTCCGCCACCCCTGCTCCCGACGCGGTGCTGCTGGACATCGCCATGCCCGGATGGGACGGCGTCGACCTGGCCCGGGTGCTGTCCGGGCTGCCCCGGCCGCCCGCGGTGGCGTTCCTGTCCGCGCATGACGACCGCGCGGTCGAGGCGTACGAGATCGGGGCGGTGGACTACCTGCTCAAGCCGGTGCGGGCCGCCAGGCTGGCCGAGGCGGTGACCAGGTTCTGCGCGGCCCGGGACGCGGCGGCCGAGGTCGATCGGCGCCGGTTCACCGCGACCCCTCGGGCCACCGACGCCTCCGTCGGTGGCCGTTCGGCGCCGAAGGAGGTGATGATCGCGGTCGACCTGGCCGGTAGCACCCGCTTCGTGCCCCGCTCGTCCGTGTGCTGGGCCGAGGCACAGGGCGACTATGCGCGGCTGCACGTCGCCGGGGGAGGCAGCCACCTGATCCGGACGCCGCTGGCGGTGCTGCAGGAGGAATGGGCGTCCGCCGGATTCGTGCGGGTGCACCGCGGGTTCCTGGTCGCCCTCGACCGGATCGTGGAGCTGCGATCGGTGGACGGCGGTTACCGGATCCTGGTCTCCGGCCAGCCGGCGGTCGCCGACATCCCGGTGAGCCGGCGGCATCTGCGGTCCCTGAAGGAACAACTGTTGGCCGGTCGGCGGCCGGGCAGGTGACCGACCGGCATCCGCCGCGCCGGGTCAGGGTGGTCCTCGCCGACCGGCGCCCGCCCCGCCGGCCGGTGCTGCGTGGCGCCGAGGTGGCCGAGCAGACCGAGGTCGGTCGCGAGCTGGTCCGCGGCCTGGTCCGCGCACAGCTGGCCGCATCCATCCGGATCGCCGTGCTCGCGCTGGCCGTGTTCGCGCCGCTGCCGGCCCTGTTCGCACTCGTCCCGGCGTTCGGGCAGGCGCGGGTGCTCGGCATTCCGATCGCCTGGTGGCTGCTGGGGGTGCTGGCCTATCCGGCGCTGTACCTGCTGGCCCGGTGGCACCGCCGGCAGGCAGAACGGATCGAGCGGGACTTCACCGCGCTGTTGGGCCGTGACCAGGACGAGCACCGATGACGTACGACGGATCCACGCTGTCCCTGGTGGCGATCGCCCTGGTCGTGCTGCTGACCGGGGTGATCGGCGCCTACGGGGTCCGCTTCGCCCGCACCACCAGCGACTTCCTGGTCGCCTCCCGCACGGTGCGCCCGGCCTGGAACGCGGCCGCGATCTCCGGCGAGTACCTCTCCGCCGCATCCTTCCTCGGGGTGGCCGGGTTGATCGCGGTGTACGGGCCGGACGCGCTGTGGTACCCGGTCGGTTTCACCGCGGGCTACCTGGCGCTGCAGCTGTTCGTGGCCGCCCCGCTGCGCCGCTCCGGTGCCTACACCGTTCCGGATTTCACCGAAATCCGCTGGGGATCAAGGCGTCTGCGCGCCCTGGCGACCGGGTTGGTGCTGGCGATCGCGTGGCTGTACATGGTGCCGCTGCTGCATGGCGCGGGCCTGGTGCTGCAGCGGGTCACCGGGCTGCCGCGGTGGGTCGGCGTCACGGTGGTCGCCGTCGTGGTGACGATCAACGTCGTCGCCGGTGGCATGCGGTCGATCACCCTGGTGCAGGCGTTGCAGTACTGGTTCAAGCTGGTGGCCATCTCACTGCCGGTGCTGGTCGCGTTCGCGGTGACCAGGCCGGGGGTGGCCGACCTGTTCACCGGGGACTGGGCGAACGCCGGAACCGGCCTGGGCGGCGGCGAGTCGGCGGCGCAGATCTACTCGCTGATGCTGGCCACGTTCCTGGGCACGATGGGATTGCCACACGTGCTGGTCCGCTTCTACACCAACGTCGACGGCGGGTCGGCGCGGGCAACCACCGTGCGGGTGATCGCATTGCTCGGCGTGTTCTACGCGTTCCCGACGCTGGCCGGGGTGCTGATGCACCGGGTGCTGCCACCGCCGGCCCCCGGGCAGGCCGACTCGCTCCTGCTCGGGCTGTCCGTGCAGGTGGTGGGTGGGGCGCTGGGCGCGTTGTTGGCAGCTCTCGTCGCGGCCGGCGCGATCGCGGCGTTCCTGTCGACGTCGTCGGGGCTGGTGGTGGCGGCGGCCGGGGTGCTGTCCACCGACGTCCTGCGCGGGCGGGTGCGTGACTTCCGCGTCGCCGCCGTGGTGGCCGGGGTGGTGCCGCTGGCCATCGCGTTGCCGACCACCAGCGTGGACATCTCCAGGGTGGTCGGGATGGCGTTCGCGGTGGCGGCGTCGACGTTCTGCCCGCTGCTGGTGCTGGGCATCTGGTGGCGGGGGCTGAGCACCGCGGGAGCCGTCGCCGGGCTGGTCGTCGGCGGTGCCGTGTCGCTGGGAGCCCTGGTGGCCTGGGTGGTGTTCCCGGGCCTGTCGACCGGATCGCTCGAGTCGTTGCTGGGTCAACCGGCGGTGATCTCGGTGCCGGCCTCGTTCCTGACCATGATCGTCGTGTCGCTGTTGTCCCGTTCGTCGGTCACCCCGCGGGCCGACGCGGTGCTCACCCAGCTGCACCTGCCGTCGGCGGCCCGGAGGGTGGGCGGTCCGTCCATCACGGCGAGCTGACCCGGGGCTGATCGAGCGCGGTGCCGGCCGTCAGAACCCTCCGATGCCCTTGCCGATCAACACCGTACCGATCACCAGGAACAGCACGGCCATGACGGCGGCGTTGTTGTCCTGCAGCCAGGCCTTCGCCTCGTCCAGAGGTCTGCGCATCCGGTCCTTGGCCACCGCATAGGCGATCACCGGGATGGCGACCGTGCTGGCCGCGATCAGCGTGAAGATGGCGATCGCGATGACGTCATCGGCCACGCTCAGGCCGCCGGCCCCGATCGCCACGCCGGCCGCGACCGCCATCAGCAGGTTCTTCGGGTTGATCGCGGACAGCGCGAAGCCCAGGCCGAAGGCCTGGACGAAGCCCATCCTGTCGATGGCCGCCATCCACTTCGGCGGCCCCTTCTTCTCGTTGCGGCCTCGCCACTGCCGCAGGCCCGCCATCATCAGGACCGCACCGAGCCCGACCTTGACCCAGCTGACTCCGGTCGGCTGATCACTGGCGCCCAGGCTGCCGGACAGCGCGGTGAACAGCCCGGTGGCCAGGACGATGCCGAGCACCCAGCCGATCAGGAACCCGGTGCTGGCACTGCCGGCGTGCGCGGAGAACAGCATCAGGATGGCGGCGATGATCGGGATCGGTGAGATGGCGATACCGACGGCCAGGGGCAGGATGTCGCCGATCACACCGTTCATCTGGACCTCAGTTCGCTCGCGGTGGCCGTTACGGGGGTGACGATTGCGAACGCCGGATCCGGCTGATCGGTCAGTGACACGATCGCCCGGAGCACACTCGCGTCACCATCGAACACCACGCCCCTCGGTGCCCTTGCTCTGCCGCCACAGGCTCGGGTGCACCGTCGGCGGGCAGTCGCCGGTGGTGACCTGTGTCCAGATGTCGGCGTCGAAGACGACCCGGCCGGCGGCGTTCCCGATCTGCCCCGGCTCGACGCCTGCCGATCCGACCATCGGGCCAAGACCCATGCCGGCTTCGGCACAATACTGGTTGACGGTCGGGCGATCTGGACGACACCGACCGGTCGCCACTACCCGGCCCCTACGGATCATTTGACGGTCGAGCAGTGGCCGCCGGACACCGGATGGACGGGCCGCGGGACGCGCATGGCAGGCTGAGAGTCCAGGAGATTCCGTGACCGGGGATGAACGACTGACGCTGGGTCGTGAAAGCTACCGGCGGCGTTCGTGGCATGAAGCCTGCACGCTCTTGTCGGCCTGTGACGCCGATTCGCCCCTGCCGGAGGCTGACCTGGAGCTGCTGGCCGTCGCGTCGTTCCTGCAGGGCGAGGACAGGGCGAGCGATGACGCGTGGACGCGGGCGCATCAGCGCCATCTCGAGACGGGGAACCGTTCCGGAGCCGTAGGATGCGCGTTCTGGCTGGCCTTCCGTTTGCTCAACAGGGGCGACCTGTCGGGCGCCAGTGGCTGGATCGGACGCATCGAGCGGTTGTTGCGCGCGGCGCCGGACGGCTCACCCGAGTGGGGCCGGCTGACCTACCTGACCGGGCTCTTGGCGACGTTCTCGGGCGATCTTGTCACCGCGGAGGCCGATCTCATCCGATCGGGACAGATCGCCGATGAGTGCGGCGAGCCGGACGTTTCGACCCTCGCTCGGCTTGCGCTCGGTCGTGTGCTGATCTTCCACGGTGACGTCGTCGGGGGCGTCCGACTGGTCGACGAGGCAATGCTTGCGGTCGTCGCCGGCGAGACGTCACCGGTCGTGGCGGGCGACAGCTTCTGCACCGCCATAGAGGCCTGTCACGATGTGTTCGATGTTCATCGCGGCCAATCCTGGACCGCGGCGTTCAGTAGCTGGTGCGAGACCCAACCGGACCTTGTGCCGTACGCGGGGCTCTGTCTCGTCCATCGCGCCGAGTTCGTCCAGTTGAAGGGCGCGTGGATGAAGGCCATGGCGCTGACGCGTCGTGCGCGCAAGCGAATGTCGTCACCGGTGGCCCAGCCGGCGCTCGGTGCCGCCCTCTACCAGCAGGGCGAACTGCACCGGCTTCGGGGGCAACTCGCCGAGGCGCAGAGGTGCTACCGGCAGGCCGGCAACGCGGGCAGGGACCCCCAGCCCGGGCTCGCCCTGCTCCGTCTGGTCAGCGGGCATGGTGATGCGGCAGCCCGTGCGATCCGGCGTGCGCTCGCCGAGGCCGACGAGTGGGTGAGCCGTCCCCCGCTGCTGGAGGCCGGAGTGGAGGTGATGGTCGCGGTCGGCGACGTGGCGGCCGCCCGAGCGGCGTGTGACGAACTGGCCGAGGTTGCCCGCTCGCTCGGCTCCGCCCTGCTCGCCGCGATGTCCGATCGAGCGACGGGATCGGTGCAGCTCGCCGAGGGTGACGCGACCGCCGCGCTTGCCCCGCTACGTCGGGCGAGCTCGGGGTTCCGAACCATCGAGGCACCGTACGAGGTGGCTCGTACCGGCGTCCTGATCGCTCGGGCGCGTCGTGAGCTCGGTGACGAGGAGGGCGCAGAGCTCGAGTTGGAAGCGTCACGAACCACGTTCGAAGCCCTCGGCGCCGCGATTGACCTGGCGGCGTTGGATCACCCGGTGTCCGATCGGCGGGCGAGCGGCCCATTCTCGCTGACCGCCCGCGAACTCCAGGTGCTGCGACTCGTGGCGGGAGGCTCGACCAACCGGTCGATCGGCGCCGGTCTGGGTCTGAGCGAGCGAACGGTCGATCGGCATGTCAGCAACATCTTCGCGAAGCTCGGAGTGTCGTCGCGTGCCGCGGCGACTGCGATCGCCTTCCGGTCCGGTGTTCTCTGACCGCAAGTGGGCCATTCCACCCACGCCGGCACCCGGCGACATCGTGGGTGACATCACCGATGTGCCGAATCCGTCGAATTCGTAGGTTCGGGTCGTCCCTCCCCGAACGCACACCTGGTTGACCCGAGAGGTCCTCATGCCCAACGTGTCCCGAACAACCGCAGCCGAATCGATCTCGATGGACGGGCTCGACGTCCACCTGGAGAACCTCGAAGGCGGGTACACCGTGTGTTTCGAGTCGCACACCGCGGACGTCGACCTGGCCCCGCTGTTCCGAGGCCTGCCCGAGGACCGCTGCCAATTCCCGCGGTGGGGATACGTCGAAGCGGGACAGGTCGAGTTCCGGTTCGCCGATCACACCGAGCGGTACCGGGCCGGCGACGCCTACTACGTCCCGCCCGGTCATACGCCGGTGCATTTTGCCGGGGCACAGATCATCGAGTTCAGTCCCACCGACGAGCTCGAGGTGGCCATCGGTGTGGTGATGGCGAACCTGGAATCGGGAACGGGGCATCGATGAGCGTGTTCTACACGGTCTCCTACGCGATCGGGTTCCATCCCTGGGAGGACCTTGCGGGGCACCCACCGTTCGCAGAGCGGTTGCTGTCACTGGTCGCCCGGGAGGAGCACGGGGCCGGCCCGCCCTACGGAAAGGCGCTGGACGTCGGCTGCGGAAGCGGAGTCTGGGGGGTCCAGTTGGCGCGTCGTGGCTGGCAGGTCACCGGGATCGACAGCGTCGGCACGGCTCTCGAGCGTGCCGAGCGACGCATCCGCGAGGCCGGTGTTCAGATGGCCCTCATCCGCGGCGACGTCACGCGTCTGCGCGAGTCGGACATCGGATCCGGCTACCGACTGGTCGTGGACACCGGCACGTTCCACGGCTTGAACCGGGCGGGCCGGCTGGCCATGGGCCGCGAGGTGAATGCGGTTGCATCGGACGACGCGGCGCTGCTTCTCGACTGCTTCGCGCCCCGTCACCGGGGCCCGCTGCCCCGCGGTTGCAGCCGGGCCGACGTCGATGAGGCATTCCCGTCCTGGGAGGTCACGGACGCCGTCGTCGCGGACTCCGACCCGGACATCCTGGCCCGGGCCCTCCGGTTCGACGAGATCTTCTATCGGCTGACCAGGAGGTCGGCTCGCGCGAACGTCGCAACGGACGAAGGCGCATGAGATGCGCGGTCCGGGGACGCGGGTCTTGTCCGGTTATCGCGCCCTCGCCGCGGCGTAGTTCTGCAGGAAGGCGGCCTCGACGACGGCCATGTTCTCGATCTCGGACGGATCAACGCTCTCGTTCGGCGCATGGATCAGGCACAGCGGTTCCTCGACGCCGATGAGCATGATCTCCGCGTCGGGGAACGTCGAATGGAAGACGTTGCACAGTGGGATCGAACCGCCCTGGCCGATCGCCGTGACGTCCCGGCCATAGGTGTCCTTCATCGCGGCGGCCATCGCGTCGTGGCCTGGCCCGCCGAGCGATCCGATGAACGCCTCGCCCTTGGACTCCCGCTCGCAGGACACCCGCACATGCCAGGGGGCAACGGATTCCAGATGGGCGATGAGCACGGTCTGTGCGGTGGTCGCGTTCATGCCTGGCGGCACCCGCAGATTGATCCGCGCCCTCGCCCTGTTCAGGATCGATGCCGACGAGCCCACCACCGGCGGGCAGTCGATGCCCAGCACAGTGACCGCGGGCCGGGCCCACACCATGTCGGAGACGCGGCCGTCACCCAGCAGGTCGACGCCGTCCAACACGTTCGCGTCGATCCGGAACTGGTCGGCCGGATAGTCGACGCCCGGCCAGACCCCGGTGTTGTCCAGGCCGTTGACCGTGGTGTTGCCGTTCGCGTCCCGCAGGGTGGCGAGCATGGCGATGAGTGCGGCCAGCGCGTCGGGGGCGGCGCCGCCGAACTGGCCGGAATGCATGGGGCTGGTCAGCGTCTCCACGGTGACGACGACGTTGGCGATCCCGCGCAGGGTGGTGGTCAGGCTGGGCACCCCGACGGCGAAGTTGCCGGAGTCGCAGACCAGGATCGTGTCGGCGCGCAGCAACTCCGCGTTCCTGGGCACGAAGTCCTCCAGGCCGCCGGTGCCCTGTTCCTCCGAGCCCTCGCCGATGATCTTCACGGTGACCGGCAGTTCGTCACCCAACGCCCGCAGCGCGGTGAGGTGCGTGGCGATGTTGCCCTTGCAGTCCGCGGCGCCGCGCCCGTACCAGCGGCCGTCCCGTTCGGTGAGCTGCCACACGGGGGAGTGCCAGGCGTCGTCGCCCAGCGGCGGCTGGACGTCGTGGTGAAAGTACAGCAGCACGGTGGGGGCGCCGGGCGGTCCGGGTTTGTGGCCGCTGACCGCCTTGCTGCCGTCGGCGGTGACGTACGGCCGCACGTCCTGCAGGCCGACCGCGGTGAACGCGCCGACGAGCCAGTCGACCATCCCGTCGCATTCGGAGACCGGGAACTGCGCAGCGTCGTGCACGGACCTGAACGACACCATCTCGGCCAGATCCGCCTTCGCCCGCGGCATCAGGCCTCTGACGGTGTCGCGCAGGTCGCCGATGGTCATGGGTGTATTTCCTTCCTCGCGGCGGCGCGGCGCGGCCAGACGAACGCGACCACGACGGTGATGAGCAGGGACAGCGCGGCGGTGGCGATCATGGTGCGGCCCAGCCCGGTGGAGAACGCGTCGACAACGGCCTGGGTCACCTTGACGCCCAGGTCCGCGTCGAGGGTGGAAAGGGCGTCCTCGAACGACGCGGAATTGACCAGTGCATTGTGTGCCTCGTCGACCTGGGCCTGGGTGAGACCGACCGAGGCGATCGCGTCGGACGAGTCGGCCCTGGTGAAGCCGCGGGCGAACGCGGACAGCAATGCGACGCCGAGCGCGCCGCCGACCATCGAGGACATCTTGAACACGCCGGCGGCGGTGCCGGCCAGCGACTCGGGAACGCCGCCGACCGCGGTGTTGGAGATCGGGGTGGACAGCAGGCCAAGGCCGACGCCGATGACCACCAGGGCGACGGAGATCAGCAGGATGGTGGTGTCGGAGTTCAGCACGCCGAGCACGGCCAGTCCGAGGCTCATCACGACCAGCCCGATCAGCACCGGCCGCCGGCCGCCGTACCTGGCGTCCATCCGTCCCCCGACCGGAATCAGCGCGAAGATGCCGACGGTGGCCGGCAGCATCAGCATTCCGGCGGCGATCGGGCTGTAGCCGCGGGCGTTCTCCAGCCACAACACCAGTAGGTAGCTCAGCCCCGCGAACGCCATGTTCATGGTCAGGTTGGCGGTCAGCGCCCCGTCGTAGGGCCGCAGCCGGAACAGCTTCAGGTCGACCAGAGGCTCCCTGACGCGCCGCTCGACCAGCACCCAGACCACCACCAGCGCCACGCTGGCCAGGAACAGGCCGATGACCAACGGGCTGCCCCAGCCGGCCGCCGGCCCGTCCGTCAGCGCGTAGAGCAGGGCGAAAGCGGCAAGAGCGATCGTCACCAGGCCCACCCAGTCGACCCTGCTCGACGCCTCGGGATCCTTGGACTCCGGGGTGATGGCCCTGATGATCAGGAACGCGGCCACTCCCAATGGCACGTTGATCCAGAACAGCCACACCCAGCCCAGGCCCTGCGTGATCACCCCGCCGATCGCCGGCGCCACCGCCTGCCCGCCCCAGGCCACGGCCTGCCATACCCCGAACGCGGTCAGTTGGTCGCGGCCGGAGAACTGCGGCGGTATCAGCGCGAGCGTGGCGGGCAGGATCAGCGCCGCGCCGATGCCCATCAGGCCACGGCCGAGGATCAGCACTCCGGCGTTGGGGGCGAGCGCGGCGACGATCGAGAACGCGGAGAAGACCAGGATGCCGATCTGCAGCATCTTCCGGCGGCCGAACACGTCACCGAACTTTCCGGCGGCGATCACCAGTGCGCCGGCGACCAGGCTGAACGCGTTGTTCGCCCACTGCAGGGTGGACATGTCGGCGTGGAAGTCGTCGGCGATGGCCGGTATGGCCACGCCGAGATCGGCGAACGCGAGCCAGACCAGGCCGGCGGCTGTGCAGGTTGCGGCCAGCGACACCCACCGACGAGAGCCTGGTGCGCTCATCCGAAGGAGTGACCGCTGATGTAGACGTCGACCCGAGGCAGGTTCTCGGGGCAGTGTGCCTTGACGATCAGCCGTAGCCCCTGCGGCACGTCCCGGTCCTTGATCACCGCGCGAGTGTAGAACGCGCCGCCCACGCCGATCTCGTTCGTCAGAGCGGGGGATGAGGCGATTCGCCGGACGGCTACGGGGTGACGATGGCGAAGTCTGGGTCTCCCGGATCCAGTACGGCGGCCAGCCGGCTGAGCACGGAGGTGTCGCCGACCACCTCGACCCCGGCGTCGGCCAGATTGTCGGCCGACAGGCCGCCGAGTGCCAGGGCGGGCAGCGCCCGTCGGGTGGTGGTCAGAGTGAGATCCGCGTCGCCCCGCTGCTTCGCGGCGCTGTGGCTCAGCACGCCGTTGGCCAATCGAAGACGGAACCGCTCGGCGGTGTGGTTGTCGGAATCGGTGAGCACGACGTCGATGCTGAACTTCTCGTCCCACGCCCGCGGCCCGTTCACCTGGATCGCGATGGCGTCGAACAACATGGATGGGGTGAGTTGGCCGATCACATCGGGCGCGGCGGACGTGGCGGGAGTGCCGAACTGGCCGTGCCGCAGTTCCGTGGCGCCCGAAAGATAGAAGTCGCGCCAGGTGCCGTTCTCCGAGCCGTAGCCGAGTTGTTCGTAGGTGTCGGCGAGCAGCTCGCGTGCCGCGGGATGGTCGGGCTCTGCGAAGACGACGTGGTTCACGACCTCGGCGACCCACCGGTAGTCGCCGGCGTCGAACGCCGCGCGGGCCTTTTCGACGACCGCGTCCGCGCCGCCCATGAAATCGACGTAGCGCCTGGCCTTCTCGACGGGCGGGTGCTCCCACAGGTGGGCCGGGTTGGCGTCGAACCAGCCGAGGTATCGCTGGTAGATGGCCTTGACGTTGTGACTCACCGACCCGTAGTAGCCGCGGGCGTGCCAGGCGTTCTCCAACACCGGCGGGAGCGTGATCTGCTCGGCGATCTCCGGACCGGTCAGGCCCTGGTTCAGCATCCGCAGCGTCTGGTCGTGCAGGTAGGCGTACAGATCGCGCTGGGTGGACAGGAACTCGACGACTCGTGCGTTGCCCCACATCGGCCAGTGATGCGAGGCGAAGACGACCTCCACCTCGTCGCCGAAGAGATCGACGGACTCGCCAAGGTAGTGCGCCCAGCCGTGCGGGTCGCGGACCACGGCGCCGCGCAGGGTCAGCAGGTTGTGCAGGGTGTGGGTGGCGTCCTCGGCGGTGCACAGCGCCCTGAAGTCGGGCAGGTATACGAGTAGCTCGGCCGGCGCCTCGGTGTTGGGGGCCATCTGGAACACCATGCGCACGCCGTCGACGGTCTCCTCATGCCCGGTGGTCGCGACCAGGTCGGTCGGCGGGAGGAGCGTGACGGTGCCGGTCGCGGTGGTCTGGCCGAGGCCCGCGCCCACCTGACCCTGTGGGCCCCGGGGCAGCGCCGCCCCGTACATGTAGCCGGCTCGTCGGGCCATCGCGGTACCCGCGTACACATTTTCGGCGACGGCGTGCTCGGTGAACCCCTCAGGCGCGAAGATCCGCACCCGACCCGCGTCGACGTCCTCCTGGGACACGAAACCGCGGACACCGCCGAAGTGGTCGACGTGCGAGTGGGTATAGACGATGGCCTTGATCGGCCGGTCGCCGCGATGCTTGCGGTAAAGCGCGAGGGCGGCGGCTCCGGTCTCCGCGCACAGCAGTGTGTCGATGACCACGACGCCCTCGTCACCCTCGACGAATGTCGTGTTGGCCAGATCCATCCCGCGCACCTGGTAGATGCCCTCGACGACCTCGAACAGGCCGGCGGTCGCGACGAGCTGCGACTGCCGCCACAGGCTCGGGTTCACCGTGTCGGGAGCATCGCCGGTCAGGAACGAGTAGGTCGAGTTGTCCCACACCACGTGACCGTCATCGGCGACCACGGGATCGATGATGGGCGCGACGAGGCCGCGGTTGGCGTCCTCGAAGTCCTGGGTGTCCGAGAACGGCAGGCGATCGCGGAGCTCCGCCTGCTGTCGGATGACGGACGGTGTGGGCGGCTTGGGATCGGACATGGGGTCAGCATGCCGGGTGGGACGGCTCGGGCGGCAAAGCCGACCCATCCTTTAGGGGTGAGTCCCCGCTACGGCAGGAGCGTAAGGCTGCGACGTGAGCGGGGCGGACCACCGTGAAGTGACGGCGATCCGGGACCGGTCCGCGAGCGCCGACGGTTCAGGCGGCGTCGTCGGCGACCGGGTCGGTGTTGCGCGCGCCCCGCCCGAACGCGTCCGACAGCCGCATGGGCCGGCTCGGACCGGGCAACGCGGGCGCGGCCGAAGGTTCGAGCGCGTCGGATCGACCGGCGCGCAGCCAGACGGCGAACCGGTCGGACCCCTCGGCCAGCGACGGGGCGAGCACGGCCGCGAACACGATCAGGAATCCGGCACCGGTGAACCAGGTGACGAAGGCCAGCCCGACCCCGAACGCGCCGAACTGGGCGTACTGGCCGAGCAGCGTCCTTGGCATCCACAGCGTCGCCACCAGGGTGTAGATCCACAGGCCGACGCCGGTCAGCACCGCGGTGGGCAACAGGGCGCGCCAACGCACCTCGGCACGGGTCATCAGACGCGCGGTCCACCACCACAGGCCGACCGCGCCGGCCAGCCCGGCCGCCCACACCAGCGTGTCGCCGACCGGGTCGTTGATGGTGCGCCGGGCGAGTGTCAGGACCATCAGCAGCGCGATCACCCCGGCGACCCACACCGCCCCGCGGCCCCTGCTCCAGGCCCCACCACCGGGCGGTCGCCGCCAGGCCCGCAGGTACGTCCGCTGCAGGGCGCTGGTGAAGGCAACGCCGAAGATCACGGTGATCACCACGCCGGTGATCCCGGAGGCTGTCCGGGTCTGATCCGCCGTCGCGAACGCCTGCCGGACGATCTCGAACGGCTCGCCGGAGATCCCGAAACGGTCGGTCAGGCTGGTCAGCACATCGGCCCGAATGGACTGCGGCGACAACGCGGTGACGATGATCAACAACGGGAAGAAGCAGACGAACGCCTTGGCGGCGAGCGCGACCGCCCGATCGACGAATTCGACCTCCAGCAGCCGCGACCAGAGGCGGCCCAGCAAGGTCGGCTCGAGCCGTCGGGTCAGCCGATCGGCGGCGGCCATCGCCCTGGCCGTCCTGGTTTCCGGCTCGGCGGGCCGGTCATCGCTGGAATCAGGCACGTCGGCGAGTATCTCCCGCCGCGACCCCCTTCCCATCTGCCCACTTGCCGGATTCGGCCCTTCCCCGGGGCAAATCAGGGCGGAAAGCGGCAGCCGGAGGCGGCCGGCCGCGGCCGATGCCGCGGTTCCCGACGTGGACCGACGGATGGATGGGCCATCACCCGAAAGGGATGAGGCCCCGCCCTGTCGATCGCGCTCGCCAGTCGTCACCGAAGGCCGGCCCGTGCTTGTATGCCATCGATCGGCGACAGGGTCACTCCAACGGTGCGCCGACCGGGCATCCGTTCGTCGGGGCGAATGTCCGCTGGCTCGGGGGAGGTTGGCGCATGGCACATCCGGTGAGCGTGTGGGGTCGGTTGGGGCGCCTCGCGCTGAGCCTCGTGCTGGCGTCGGGAATGACGATCGCTGTCGCGAGCACGGCGACGGCCGACGATCCCACCGCGGCGATGTCGATCGCGAAGTCCGCGGACGTTGCGACCGTCACGCCGGGCCAGACGTTCACCTACACCGTTCAGGTGCAGTGCACCGCCGGCACGGTGGAGGGCTGCGTCAACGCGCAGTTCACCGACGAGCTGCCCGAGTACGTTCGCCTGAACGGCACTCCGACGGTGGCCGGCAACACCGCCAAACCGACCATCGATCCAGATCCCGCTCCGCCGGTGACGGTGACGTTCAACGACGACCTCGGCGTCGAAGGGATCGGCCTGGCCCCCGGCCACGACATCGTCATCACCATCCCGGTCAAGGCCGACGACCTCATCCCGGGCGAGGCCGGCGGCGAGCCTCTGGTCAACACCGCGACCATCAACGCGGCCAACGCCATCGAGAAGTCCGCGGTCGCCACCGTGACGTTGGAAGTCGCACCGCCGCCCGATCTGGCGGAGCCGGCGGATACACCACAGACCACTCCGCCGCCTGCCACGACCGAGCCGTCTGCCACGACCGAGCCGTCTGCCGACCCCACGGTCGCGGCGGAGCCGGCGGGTACGCCGGAGACCACCGGGTCGTCGGCCACGACAGAGCTGCCTGCCGACCCAACGGTCGCGGCGGCGGACGAGGTGCCGACGGTCGAGCCCGACCTCCCCGTGGTCGCCCTGCTCACTCCGGACCCGACGAACTCGATCGCCATCGACAAGGCCAACACGGCCGACGGCGAGCCGGCGCGCGACGACACCACTGCCCAGCCCGGCGACTCGTACACATACAACTTCCTCGTGTCGTGCTCCAACATCAACATCGACTGCGTCAACCTGACCGTCGTCGACACCTTCCCGGCCGACGTCATCGTCGACGAGTCGACGATCCCGGCGTCGATCCCCGGCCTCCGCGATGTCACCTATGACGCCGGCACGCGGACGCTGACCGTCCTGTACACCCAGCCGTTGGCCAACCCGCCGGGAGCGACCGGCAAGATCGCCGGCACCAGCGACAGCTTCAACGTCTCCGTCACGCTGCCCGCCGACACGACGCTCGACGACGGTGCCGTCATCGAGAACGACGCCACGGTCTCCGCCGACAACGTCGCCGATTCAGCCATCGACCCGAGCGACGTCAATGTCGACATCCCGGTCATGCTCGATGCCGGGGCGACGAAGGCGTTCTCCGATCCGTCGGCGATCGCCGGTGACCCCAACGCGGTGACGACCATCGAGCTGGGCGGCATCAACCAGTCGTCGAACTCGGCCCAGGTCACCGAGATGACGATCGAGGAGTCCACTCCCGACACGTTCGAGTATCTGGACTTCACCGGGGCGACCGTCACGCGGTACCCGGTCGGTGCTGAGCAGGCGCAGCTGTACGTGTGCCCGCAGGCGAGTGCGCCCTGCGACGAGAGCGAGTGGGTGGCCGGCGGGACCGGCACCCCGCCCGGGCCGTCGGACTTGGCACTACCCGGCAGCGTGCCGGCGGATCAGGTCGTGGGCGTGCGGGTCATCTTCACTGCCACTCCGCCCGGCTTCATCGAGAACCAGGCCGGCGGTGGGACCGCGGCCGTCGATGTCGACATGGCCCTACGCGACACGGTCCGCTCGACGGGTCAGCTGATCACCGAGATCCCCGCGACGACGATCATCAACAACACGGCGACCACCACCGTCGACGACGACGACCCGACGACCCCGGCGGGTAGCGCAGACGCAAACGCGCAATACCAGATCCTGCCGCCGACGCTGGAGATCCAGCCGACGAAGACGTTCTTCGCCGACGGGAACGGCAACTTCCGGACCGACGGCGGCGAGCACGCCGTGATCGGCGAGAACTCCGGCGTCTCGATGCTCGTCAACGCCACGAATGCGTCGGCGTTCCCGATCTCGGCGATCACCATCACCGAGCCGGCCACCTCGACCGCAGCCAGCGAGTTCGAGAAGTTCGATCCCGACTCGCTGCAGTTGACGTATCCCGCCGGTGCCGCGAACGCCCACGTCGTCGTTGCCTACGACGGAGCACCGGCGACCACCACCGACTATCCGGCGCCAGGTCCGGGCCCCATCGCCCTGCACCCGCCGGACGCCAAGGTCACCTCGATCACGGTGACCTACACCGGCGACCCCAACGTTGACGGCGGCAACACCATCCAACCCGGCGCCACCGCCGGGATCGGCGTCCACGGCAACCTCAACGACCTCGTCGACCAGGACGACGTCGACGGGCCCGCAGAGGCAGCCGGCATCGACAACTGCGCCGACGTCGAGGGCATCGGCACGCCCTACCCCGGCGGCACCGGAACGGCGGAGGGCACGGCCTGCGCCGAGCTCCCGATCGAGGAGCGCAACCCCGGTACGGGCGGCGACAAGATCCCGTCGCAGAACGAGCTCCCGAACGACCAACCCGTCGTGTTCACGCTGCGGACCACCAACAACGGCAACCTCCCGCTGCTCGACCTCGTCGTCTCGGATCCGCCGGTCGACGCCACCGGAATCCCGCCCACACCCGACACCGGATCTGTGTGGTACTGGGGCATGTTCACCGGCGCCCAGGTGGTGCCGGCGGCCATGGCCGAGCGCGTGACGATCCAGGTGTACACGCCGGCCGGCGGTTGGCAGGACCTCAGCTCGGTCGGCCCGCCGGCCTACCCCGATGTCATCGGTGTCCGCGGTCAGATCGACGTGCTCGACCCGACGGAGACATTCGACCTGCTGGTCGGCATGATCGCCCGCGTCCCGACGCCGCCGGGTGTGGTGCCCGACTCGCTCGTGAACTGCTACGGAATCACTGCGGACACCGAGAATGGCACGGACGAGTTCGAGGCGCAGACGCATTGCTCACCCCCGATCGTTCCCGTGCCGATCACTGAGTCGGCGTCGATCAACAAGGCGATCGCCCCCGAGACGTTGCCCAAGCCGATCCCCGGCATGACCCCGCAAACCGCTCGGGTCACGCTGCAGATCCACAACACAGGCTCCATCTCGGCGAGGATGCTCCAGATCACCGACAACGACCCGGAGTTCTGGGACGCCGTTGACTTCTCGGGCATCGCCTCGATCCAATCACCGGCCGTCGGCGCCCTGCGTGATGCCGACCGGGTCCAGATCGACGCGTGGATCGACGCGGACGGAGCCGGCCCCGAGCAGGGCTCGTGGGTCGGCGGTACCCCGACGGCTCCCGGGTCACCCTCGGTACCGGTTGCGAACGATCAGGTTCGCGGGTTGCGGTTCACGTTCACCGACACCAGCCCGATCAACGACGGCTACGTGATGACCACCTGCCCGGGCGCCGACGTCACGTGCGCCGGGGTCGTCGAGTTCGACGTCACGCCGCGCCTGACGTTGGTCAGCACCGGTGAGCCGCTTCCCGACACCGATCTGTGCCCCGAACCCGAACCAGCCGCGACCGGTTGCTCCGAGGTGCTCGATCACGCCACCGGCGCGTTCAACACCCGGCTCCATCCCGACGACCCGGCGCAGATCCCCGAGGTCTTCGACAACCTCATCTTCGTCCCCGGCGATCCGGCGCTCGACGTCAACAAGACGCCGGAGAACGCGACGGTGCAGCCCGGCCAGCTCGCGACATTCACCCTCACGACGACGAACTCCGGCACCGCGAACCTGCCCGACGTCACGGTCTCCGATCCGTTGCCGGAGGGCATCCTGTTCGACGACACCTTCGCCGACTCCGACACCGGGCAGCCTTACACGGTCACCTGGTCGAACCTGCCGTCCGGCTACCCGGCACCGCCGGCGGCGGTGCTCGAGACGACCCCCGACCCGGCCGATCCCACCCGGGTGGGTCTGCTGCGCTGGACGTTCCCGGCCTGGGAGATGCCGCCGAACGCGTCGGTGGCGATCACCTACCGGTACACGCTCGAACCCGGTGTGGTCGCCGGCCAGACGATCACCAACACCATGGGGGCGTCCTCCCCAGTCGACGGCCTGGCCTGCAGCGACCCCAACGACGGCGAGGTCACCGACGGTGAGTTCGGCGACGGGCTGTACTGCACCGACCCGGCGAACGTCACCGTCACCGCCGGCGCCAACTTCGCCTCGCGCAAGTGGGTGGCTGGCACCCCCGAGCTCGGCTGGTACAACCAGGCGACCGGTGAGCTTGGACCGGTCGGGTTCACCGCCGGCTGCCTCTCGCTCGATGCCAACGGCCGGACCTACACCACCAACCCGTGCATCGCCATCACCAACCCCGGCGAACCCTTCTACTACCTGCTGCGCCTGCAGAACGCCGGCACCGAGCCGGCGTTGACGATGACGGTGGTCGACACCTTCCCGGCGCCGGGTGACACGGGTGTCTTCGGCGCCGACCGCGGAACGCAGTGGGCGAACGCGCCGACGCTGGCCGGTCCGGCCACCTACGACGGCCCGCCAACGGGGACGATCCAGTACACGACCGGTTCGCCGTGCGCCGGTGGCGTCGCAGACTGGCCCTGCGACGACGCCGACTGGACTGCGGGTCCCGGCCCGGACACCACCGGGCTGCGGTTGCAGGCATCCTTCGATCCCGACCCGCTGCCGCCAGGCGGCACGGTCGACGTCTCCTTCACGATGACGACACCGGTCGCCGTGCCTCGCGTCGCCGACCCGACGGTCGCCTACAACTCGATCGCGCACTCCGAGACCACCCGGATCGCGGGCGGCGGGGTACGTGAGCTCGCGCCACTCGAGCCGCTGAAGGTCGGCGTAGGCACGCTGTACGGCAACCTCCAGGTGTTCAAGGACATCGGCCAGAACCCCGACGACCTGCCCCTGGACGACGTCGAGTTCACGTTCACCTACGAGTGCACGCTCACGAACGGCACGGTCCTGCCGCAGGGCACCGTCACCGCCACTCCGACCACACCCGGTATGGTGACGGGCATTCCGTCCGGCTCCACGTGTGAGGTGTGGGAGTCGGGGACCAACGGCGGGATCCCGGACGCGACCGCGGCCGACCCGGTGTCGGTGGTCATCCGGCCCAGTGTCGATCCCGACACACCTGTCGTCGCCGTGGTGACGGTGGTCAACGACTTCTCGCTCGCCTCGCTGTCGGTGACGAAGACCGTCGAATCGGAGGCGGTCGACCAGGACGGCCACCCGATCCAGTACGGTCCGTTCACCGTCCAGGTGGACTGCATGTACCTCGGCGAGCCGGTCTACGCCGATGGGTACGGCCCCTCCCGACCGATGGTCGCCGAACTGTCCGACGATGACACCGTCACGTTCACCGGACTTCCGGCGGGAGCCTCCTGCACCGTCACCGAGGTCGACGACGGGTCAGCACAGTCGACGACGATCGTGACCGTCAGCGCTGACGGCACCACTTCGGGCAACACCATCGTGCTCACCCCGGACACCGACGACACCGACAACTCCGCCGTTGTCACCAACACCTTCGGTGACGGGACGTTGGCACTGGTCAAGGAGGTGACCGGCGAGGCGGCCGCAGCCTACGGCGCCGGACCGTTCACCCTGCACGTCACCTGCACGCTGGACGACACCACCCCCGATCGCACCGTATGGGACGGCGACGTCGTGCTCGGTCCGCCCCCGACGCCGTTGTCGGCCGAGATCGTGCACGTCGCGGCGGGGGCGGAATGCACGGTCACCGAGCCCTCCGACGGCGGGGCCAGCACCGTCACGATCACGCCGGATCAGCCGATCGTCGTCGGCGACGGGCAGATCGCCACGGTGACCGTGACCAACGGCTTCGACCCCGGTGTGCTGCTGCTCACCAAGCAGGTCACGGGCGACGCGTCCTCGTTCGCGCCGACATCGTTCCCGGTCGAGGTGACCTGCACCGCGGACGGGCAGGTGCTGCCGGGGTTCCCGACCGTGGTGACCGTCACCGCCGGCGAGAACACACAGGTGCCGGCGCTGGTCGGCGCCACCTGCACGGCCGTGGAGACCGACTCCGGGCAGGCCACCGAGGTGACCTACGACCCGCCGGCCGCCGACGGTGAAACCGGTTCGGGCGCCGTCGTTGTCGGACCCGAAACGGCAGATCCGATCGAGATCGGTATCACCAACGAGTACCGGGCCGGCGGCCTGCAGATCCTCAAGCAGGTCGACGGACCGGGCGCCAGCATCGCGACGGGACCGTTCGTGTTCACCGTCACCTGCTCGTTCAACGGTGACACCGACGCGTACACCGAGACGGTCACGCTCACCCGGGACGGTGACGCCGCCACGCTGACGTCCCAGGTGATCGGCCCGCTGCCGGTCGGCGCGGTCTGCCAGATCGTCGAGACCGATTCGGGTGGAGCAGATGTCACACCACCGCCGGCGACCGTGACGATCCCCGACGTCACCGAGGATGGCATCGCCCAGGTCGCTGTCGCCGAGTTCGTCAACGTCTACTCCGCCGCCACCCTTCAGGTGACCAAGGAGCTGGCGGGCAACGACCAGGCGGCGGCCGCCGGCGTGGTGTTCACCGTGCAGGTGACCTGTCAGGTGATGACCGCCTCCGGTGATCTGGTGACCGTCTATTCCGGCCCGGTTCAGGTCGCCGGCGGGGAAACGGTGACCGTCACCGACGCCGATGGCAATCCCGTGCTGCTGCCGCTCGGCACGCACTGCTTCGGCACCGAGACCGACGACGGGGGAGCGGACTCCAGCTCGGTCGACCACGACTCCTACGACAACGCGGTGGTCGTGGAGGCCTCCGACGAAACGGGCACGTTGACGATCACGGCGGTGAACACGTTCGACCGGCCCATTCCGCCGCCGACCATCCCGACAAGGCCGACGACGACCGGGCCGACGACGACAACCGCGACCACTGCAACGACCGCGACGACCGCGACCACGCCAACGACTGCGACGACCGGCACCACCGCGACCACTGGGACGACCGCGACAACCGGGTCCACGGAATCCACGTCGACAACCGGGTCCACGTCGACAACCGGGTCCACGTCGACAACCGGGTCCATGTCGTCCACGCCAATCCCGCCGGCGCCGCCGAACCCGAACCCGCCGAACCCGAACCCGCCGAACCCGAACCCGAACCCGCCTGACCCCTGGCAGCCGGGCGCGGATGGAACCTCGGGATCCCTTTCCTGGACCGGGTTCCCGGCCGGGAGCTGGGTGTTGCTCGGATGCGCCATGCTTGCGCTGGGCGCCGTCATGGTGTCGATCGTCCGCCGAGGGCGCACACGCTGACCGCCGGTTCCGACGGGTCGGTGACTGACCGCGGACATCGGGCGGGCATGATGGCGTGTGGTCGTCAGAGCGTCAACATCCCGGTTGGGTGATGCGCAGGGATGTCGGGAGGGGTCCACGATGCGGGCAGGGTCGGGTCGGCACACCGGCCGGCTCGAGGACAGCGTGGCCGTGCCGACCCGACTGCTCATCCCGCAACCGCACGAGCCGGTGGTCGAGCGCACCGCCCTGCTCGACCGGCTGTGTGGGACCGGAAGATCGCCGCTCGTACTGATCGCCGCTCCGGCCGGGTGGGGCAAGACGACCCTGGCCGCTCAGGTTGCCCGGCGGGAGGAGGCCGACGGGAGGTCGGTGGCGTGGCTGAGCATGGACGAGGGCGACACGGTCCACGATCTCGTCCGGGATCTGATCGCCGCGCTACGGCTGGCGCATCCGATGCTGGACCTCGACCTGCGCGACGTCGACCTCCCACCGGACGTCGAGGACGTGCCGGCCGCGCTGGACAAGATCATGACGGCCGTTGCCGTCATGCCCGAGGACGTCACGGTGTTCCTCGACGACGTCCACCTGGTCGAGGATCCCGCCGCCCTGGCCGCCCTCGGGCGACTGCTGGGCCACGCGCCGCGACCCCTGCGAGTGGTCATGACCGGCCGCAGCGAGCCGGACCTGCCGATCAACCGATGGCGGATGACAGGAGTCCTCGCCGATATCGGGCCGACCGAGCTGGCCGTCGACGCCCAGCAGGCCGGTTGCCTGGTCGCCGCTCTGGGAGTCCGGCTCGCGGATCTGCACGTCAACCGCCTGGTGTCGATCACGGAGGGCTGGGTCGGCGGCATCAGGTTGGCGGCCCGGAGCCTCGCGGCGGCGGCGGATCCGCAGCGGGCACTGGACCGCATCGTCGAGACGGGCGGCGTCGGTACGAGTCTGGCCGATTACCTGATCGAGCAGGTCATCAAAGACCTCCCGGCGCCCACCCAGGACTTCCTGCGCGACATCTGCGTCATCAATCCCATCCCGGTCGAGCTGGCCGAACGGTTGTCCGGTCGAGCCGATGCCCGCGTGGTGCTGCGGGAGGTCTCGACCGTCACGGGCTTCGTTGCTCCCGTCGACCCTGCCGAGCGCAGCTATCGGATGCACCAGCTGCTCGCGGCGGCCCTGCGCTACCAGCTCGCCGGCTTCTCGGCAGACCGTCGTCGAGCACTGCACCGTGAGGCCTCGCGCTGGTTCGCCGACCGGGATCGACCCCTGCCGGCCGCGCGGCAGGCCATCATGGCCCAGGACTGGCACACCGCGGGCGACCTGTTGCTGGGCAGTCTGGCCCGACTGTCGATCAACGGCGCGGTACCCCAGATCCGGCACATGATTGCCGATGTCCCGCGACCGATCCTGTTGGCCGACCCGGTGCTGGCCGTCCTCGAACTCGGCTGCCGGGCCTGGATGGGGGACTACGGCCAGCTCCACGCGTTGCTGGCGACCGTCGACACCGGTCTGGAGCACCTGTCGGAAGCCGAGCCGCTCAAGGCGCGGCAGGTCCGGTTCGTCCGGATCATGGCGGAGATGGGGGATGCGCGAGCCGACGGGCGCTACGGCGACTCGCGCACCCTCATCGAGGAGGCTGCCGCCGCCGTCGGCACACACCCAGGGTCCACCAGCGGCGGACCCTGGGACGCGTTGGTGGCCAGCAACCTGGGCACATCGGCCCTGTGGACCGGTGATCTGGCAATCGCACGGCGGGCACTGGGCACGAGTGCCGGGTCGGCCGAACGGGTCGGATACTCGCTGCCCGCGGTGAACAGCATGTCCCTGCTCAGCTGGCTCGACCTGCGTGACGGCAGGCTCTCCGCGGCCCGCACGCGGGCGGAGTCCGCCGTGGCCGCGGCGGACCGCCGCGGGTGGACCACCGTCTACCAGGTCGCGGTCGCCTACGTGGTGCTCGCCGGGGTGGCTGTCGAACGTGGACTGTTGTCTGAGGCGAAGACCCAGTTGGGCCGGGCCCGAAGCGCGAACCGCGGATGGTCCGAGGCGGCCATCGCTGTGCTGATCGCCGCCGCGGGGATTCGCGTGACGACCGCCGAGGGCCAGCCGGACGAGGCATTGGCGGAACTGGGCCAACTGCGACAGGAGGCGTCCACCCGACCCACAACTGCCCTACTGGAACAGGTGCTGACGCTGGCCGAGGTCGACGCGCTCGTCACGGCTGGTCGATACGGCCGGGCGCTGGACCGGATATCCGAACTCGAGGACGTGGATCCGTCATTGATCGGGCTGGTGCGGGCACGGCGGGCGATCGAGGACGGCGACTTCTGGTCCGCGGTTCGTTCGTTGTCCGATCGTGCCGGTGAGGGCGCGTTCGACCGATCGCGGGCGACTCTGATCCGGATGCACCTCTGGCGGGGGCGGGCCCATCAACTCACCGGACAGCACCGCCGCGCCGTCGCGGGCGCACGCGCCGCCCTCGACCTGGCCGACCGCGAGGGCTACCGGTTACCGTTCCTGGAAATGCGTGAGCACGCGCGGCCCCTGCTGGAACTGGTTCGTTCCGATGTGCCGGCCGGTCAACGCGCCCTGCTGGCGGGGTTGCTGGCGCACGCGCCCGCGGTGCCGGACCTCGGCGGTGACCAGCCGCACCAGGCCCTGACGTCCAGGGAACGAGAGCTCCTGGCCTTCCTGCCGACCCGGATGACCAATGAGGAGATCGCGGACCAGTTGGGGGTCAGCGTGAACACGATCAAGTCGCACGTCCGCTCGGTCTACCGGAAGCTGGACGTCCCGAACCGACGTGAGGCCGTGCGTCGCGCCGAACAAGCGGGCCTGATCTGACAGTTCGGTCGACGACGACCGCCACCTACCGTGGGGTGATGCGCGAATCCCAAGCACACCCGCCTGAGTCACCCGGCCCGACTTCCGCGTCGGCGTCATCGCCTCGGCGGCTGGTCGAGTTCTCGCCGCGCAACATCTGGCGGGCCGGCCTGGCCGTGCTCGCCGTGCTCGCGTTCGGGTTGTTCGTTCAGTTCGTGATCAGCGACGGTGGCGGCGTCCTTTTCACCGTGCTGATGGCCTGGTTCGGCGCCATTGCCATGGCGCCCGTCGTCGACCGGCTGGCCCGGCACATGCGGCGAGGTCTGGCCACCGGGCTGGTGATGTTCGCGCTCGTCCTGTTCGTCGCAGTGTTCTTCCTGGCCTTCGGCCGGCTGTTCGCCGATCAGCTGGCCGAACTGATCCGACAGATCCCGAACCTGATCGACGGCGCGCTCGCGTGGATCAACTCGACCTTCTCCCAATCACTTTCGCGCGACGACATCCTCTCGGCCGTCGACCTCAGCCCGGCCGAGATCACCAGCCTGGCCACCACGGTCGGGGTCAACCTGCTCGGCGTCATCGGTTCGTTCGTGGTCGGCCTGTTCAGCATGTTCACCTTCGGGCTTTTCCTGTTCTACCTGTCGGCCGACATGCCCAGGCTGGTCCTGTGGGGCGCACGGCTCTTCCCGGCTCGGTGGCAGGAGGTGGCAGCCACGGTCTGGACCCTGACCGAGGAGAAGACCGGCGGATACGTGATGGCCCGGGTGATCCTGGCGGCGGTCAATTCGGTCACCACCGGGATCGTGTTCGTCATCATCGGCATGCCGTCCTGGCTGCCGCTGGCCCTCTGGACCGGGATCGTCGCGCAGTTCGTTCCGACCATCGGCACGTACATCTCGATCGCCCTGCCGGTGATCGTCGGGCTGCTCAGCCCCAATCCCTGGATCGGGGTCATCGCGCTGGTCTGGGCGATCGTCTACCAGCAGGTGGAGAACCTCACGATCGAGCCTCGGATCAACGCCAAGGCCGTCGACATGCACCCGGCGGTGGCGTTCGGATCGGTCCTGCTGGGAGCAGCGCTGTTCGGCGTGGCCGGTGCGTTCCTGGCGGTGCCGGTGACGGCGATGCTGCTGTCCCTACTCGACATCTACGGCCATCGGCACGAGGTGCTGCCCGCGGTGGAGCGAAGTGTCCGGGAGATCGAGTACCACCCACCAGCGCAACGGCATGACACCGACACCGAATGATGGGTCAGCCCACGCCGGCGCGGCGCTCGATGGCCTCGGCCTCGGCGTTCCACTGCGCCTTGCCCTCGCGCCAGCCCTCCTCGTCGTTACCGGTTCGCCAGTAGCCGGAGATCGAGAGCCGGCCGACCGGCAACCGGCGATCCACCCGCAGCAGCCGCCGGATCTGTGCGACCCATCCGGCCTCGCCGTGCACGAACGCCTGTACGTCCGAAAGCGGCAGCTCGATGCTGCGGACCACGTCGACCAGGCGGTCACCGACGTGCCCGTGCCCGGTGTGCAGCCAGGTGACCGAGACCGCGGCAGGCGCGTTCAGCGCGATCTGCGATCCGGGTTCGGGGACCTCGACGACGACGTGTCCCTTCGCGTCGGGGCCCAGCGCCTCGACCGCAGCGGCGATCGCCGGCAGCGCGCTCTCGTCACCGACGAGCAGGTGCCAGTCGGCGGCCGGGTCGGGTGCGTAGGCGCCGCCCGGACCCCGGACGAAGATCGTGTCCCCCGGTTGCGCCGAGGCCGCCCAGGGACCGGCCACCCCGCTCGTGCCGTGCACCACGAAGTCGACGGTCAGCTCCCCGCTCGAGGTGTCGAAGGCCCGCACCGAATAGGTGCGCACCACCGGCCACTGGTCCACCGGCATATCCCGTTTGACCTGATCGAGATCCAGGGGCAGTGGATAAGGCGCCCGCGGGAAGATCAACTTCACATACGCGTCGGTGAATCCGTTCGGTTCGAAGTCGGCAAGCCCGCCGAGCACGACCCGCACCATCGTCGCGCTCGGCCGGGCGGTGCGCACCACGGACGCGGGCAGGGGGACCGGTCGGCGGACCGCGGTCCGGGTCGGTGACGCGCTCACGCGGACTCCTTGTCATTAGGCTTACCTAAGTAACCTACCTGACAATGTCGCGACTGTCCGCGACCCCGTGCCGCTCATCGGCCCGGATCGACCGTTCGGCGCACGGTGGCGTTGCCTGCCGAGCGGTGGGTACCCCCATTCAGCAGGGTTCCTTACGTTCCCTGTGACAAGCACGGCGGCGGCGATCTCGACACCGACAACGACGATCGCGACGCCCTCCAGGACAGGGAGGTCCCATGGCCGAATCATCCACCGCCCCGGCGGAAACCGGGACAGGCGCGGTCGACTGGGGAGCGGTCCAGGAATCCGAGCAGTTCGTCAAGCTGCGACATGCGTTACGGTCCTTCGTCTTCCCGGTCACGATTGCATTCCTGGTCTGGTACTTCAGCTATGTGCTGTGCGCGGCGTTCGCCCGCGACTTCATGAACATCAAGGTCATCGGCGAGATCAACGTCGGCCTGATCTTCGGAATCCTGCAGTTCATCACCACTTTCCTGATCGCGTTGCTGTACGCGCGGCACATGAACAGCAAGTTCGACCCGGAGGCCGACAGGCTTCGCGACGAGATCGAGGGAGCCGTCTGATGTTGGTGCAGCTTGCCACCACGGTCGAGAGTGCCGCCGCCGAAGGCGATTCGGATCACCAGACGCTGACCATCACCCTGTTCGCGCTGTTCGTCGCGATCACCCTGGGCATCACCGTCTGGGCCAGCCGCCACAACCGCACGGCCGCGGACTTCTACGCCGGCGGCCGGTCGTTCACCGGTATGCAGAACGGCTTTGCCATCGGTGGCGACTACATGTCCGCGGCCTCGTTCCTGGGCATCGCCGGACTGATCGCCCTGTACGGCTACGACGGGTTCCTGTACTCCATCGGCTTCTTGGTGGCCTGGCTGGTCGCGCTGCTGCTCGTTGCCGAGTTGATGCGCAACACCGGCAAGTTCACCATGGCCGACGTGCTCAGCTTCCGGATGCGCCAGCGCCCGGTGCGCACCGCCGCGTCGATCTCCACCGTGGTCGTGTCGATCTTCTACCTGCTCGCCCAGATGGTCGGCGCGGGCGAGCTGGTCTCGCTGCTGCTGGGCATCAGCTCGCAGGCCGCCAAGAACGTCGTGATCGCCGGCGTGGGCCTGCTGATGATCGTGTACGTGGTGTTCGGCGGGATGAAGGGCACCACCTGGGTGCAGATCATCAAGGCCGTGCTGCTGATGACCGGTGCGGCGATCATGACATTCTGGGTGCTGGCCAAGTTCGGCTTCAATCCGTCTGCGCTGCTCGGCGCGGCCGCGGACGCCTCGGGCAAGGGTGAGGCATTCCTGGAGCCGGGTCTGCGCTACGGGGTGGAATCCTCTGACGCGGCCAAGACGCTGCTGTCCAAGCTCGACTTCATCTCGCTGGCCATGGCGCTGGTGCTAGGCACCGCGGGCCTGCCCCATATCCTGATCCGCTTCTACACCGTTCCCAGCTCGAAGGCAGCGCGAAAGTCGGTGCTGTGGGCGATCACGCTGATCGGCATCTTCTACCTGATGACGCTGGCCCTCGGCTTCGGCGCAGCGGCCCTAGTCGGGCACGAGGCGATCACCAAGCAGAGCGCCGGCGGCAATTCGGCCGCCCCGCAGCTGGCCGAGGCGCTGGGCGGGGTGGGTACCGGGATGGGTGCGGTGATGCTGGCGGTCATCGCCGCGGTCGCGTTCGCGACGATCCTGGCGGTGGTCGCCGGGCTGACCCTGGCCTCCTCGTCGTCGCTGGCACATGACCTGTACACCAACGTGATTCGCCGGGGGAAGGTGACCACAGACCGGCAGGAGGTGCGGGTCGGTCGGATCGCCGCGGTGTGCATCGGTGCGGTGTCCATCGCCCTGGCCATCCCGGCTCAGTCGTTGAACGTCGCGTTCCTGGTGGCGATCGCGTTCGCCATCGCCGCCTCGGCGAACCTGCCGGTGATCCTGTACTCGCTGTTCTGGAAGCGGTTCAATACCCGAGGCGCCACGTGGGGCATCTACGGCGGCCTGATCTCGTCGCTGGTGCTGCTGATCTTCTCGCCCAACGTGTCCGGCGGGGCGGTGAACGCGACCACCGGCAAGGCGGCCAGCCTGTTCACCGATCCGTCGATCGATTTCCACTGGTTCCCGCTGAACAACCCGGGCCTGATCTCGATACCGCTGGGCTTCCTGTTCGCGTTCATCGGCGCGATCACCAGCAAGGAGTTCAACAAGGCCAAGTGGGCCGAGATGGAGGTGCGCTCGCTGACCGGTGCGCACGCCGAGAAGGCCGTCTCACACTGAGCTGTCGTTCTTGTTGGAGGGACAAACGGTCGGCGCCGCGGAGTACGAGCTCCGCGGTGCCGGCCGATTCCCGTCCAGGGAGCGGGTTACAGGACGATCGGGCGGGCGGTGGCGGCGGCCTCCTCGACCGCGAGGGTGGCGGCCAGGGTGATCGTGGCGTCGGCGCCACCGATCACCGGCTGCTCCTGGCCGCGGATCACGGCCAGGAAGTGGGACAACTGCCGCGCGTAGGGATCACCCGGCTCGACGGCCAGTGTCGTCTCCGTCAGCTGCTGATCCCAGCCGATCTCGCCCGCGTACCGCCACAGCCGCATGCTCGGCACGGCCAACGAGGCGTCGGAACCGGCCAGCAGATAACAGTTCTCGCTCGACTGCCCGAAGAACGGATTCTCCCCGGATGCCAGGTCCCACGCCCAAGGCGCGGTCGCCGCGTCGGACATGGTGATGGTGCCCAGGGCGCCGCCGGTGAAACGCAGTGACACGACGGCGGTGTCGTTGATCGGTAGGCCGCGCCCGGCGGTGGACACCATCGCCTGCACCGAGTCGATCTCACCGCAGACGAATCGCAGCACATCGATGTCGTGGATCAGATTCGTCAGCACCGGACCGCCGCCGGGCTGGCGGCGCCAGGCGATGTCGTAGTAGTCGTCCGGCTTGCGCAGCGTCCACAGGGCGGTGACGGTTGTCAGCCGACCCAACAGGCCGGAGCGGACCGCCTCCCGGGCGGCGACGACGATCGGGTTGTGCCGCCGGTGATGTCCGATCAGCAACGGGACGCCGGCCTTCTCGGCCGCCTCCGCCAGCGCGCGGGCATCGGCGACGGTTGGCGCGATCGGCTTCTCCACCAGCGCGGGAAGGCCCGCGGCGACGGCGTCGAGCGCGATCGGTACATGCAGGGCGGTCGGCGCCGCGATGATCACACCGGCCAGCCCCGGCGCCTCGAGCAGATCCCGGTGGTCGGTGAAGTGCGTCAGTCCGAGTTCGCCGGCGAGTTCCCGTGCGGCGGGTGTCGGATCGGCCAGGCCGACGATCCGGCAATCACTGTCGTTCCGCAGCATGGACAGGTGGGTGCGGCCGATGACGCCGGCGCCGATGACGCCGATACCGAGCGGGCGGCCTTCGTAGGTGTTGATCATGGAATTGGTGTTGATCATGGAAGAGGCGCCTTCATGCCGTGCCGTGCTCTTGCTGATCAACCGGAGGTGGGGATTCGGCGGACAGCAGCCGGGCGGCCGCGGCCCGGGCCCGGCGTGCCCGCTCCACCGCCGGCAACCCGGCCAGCGCCGCCACCGGCGTCTCGACCGACAGCGCCCCGCCGGCCGGCAACACGGAAAGAAGTTCGGCCAAGGGGAACTCACCGTCACCGGGCAGCAGCCGACCGGTACGCGACTCGATGCGGGCGAAGTCGTCGTCCGGCCACACCGGCTCGAGCGGGCCGTCGCAGAGCTGACCGTAGGGAAGCAGCGTCGGCGCGACATCGATCAGATCGGCCGGGACGCCGCCGGAGCGACGCAGGTGCAGCGCATCCACCAGAACGGATCCGGCCGGATGGCCGGCGGCCAGCACGATCCGCACCGCGGCGGACAGCGTCTGCACCGAGCTGTACTTCATGAACTCCAGCCCGGGACGCAGGCCCCGGTCGGCCGCCTCGGCGCAGGTCCAGGCGAAATGGTCGGTCAACCGCGACTCGTCGGTGTCATAGCCGAGGGTGAGCACGAACCGGGCGCCGAGCCGTTGCCCGGCGTCGAGCACGGCCAACACGGTTGACCGGTCCAGCTCCGGACGCAGCATGATCAGCTCCACGTCCAGCACGCCGATGCCGGTGTCGGCCAGCCGGGCCAGGGTCTCCCGCATGACCGGGGTGTCACCCAGCATCGGCCAGACCCGCTCGTCGGCGGCCGGAGCCACCCGGATGCCGACCGCGTCGAAGCCCGCGGTCGCTGCGGCGCGGACCTGCTCCGGCGGCGCCGCGTCCAGGATCGTCAGCGGTGACAACGACAGGGTGGGCGGCGGTGCCATCAGGATCTCCAGTTCAGAATTCGCGACTACGACCATGTTCGGAACATTGTTCCATAAATTGAAAGATTGGTATAGCGTCCCATTGACACCCGAAGTGCCCCGGCGTGCCGCAGGCGACGGAAGGAATCGCACATGGTCAGCGGAGCACTGTCCCGTGGGTTGGCGGTGCTGGAGGTGCTCGCCGGCGAGCCGTCCGGCCGATCGGTGCTGCAGGTCGCCCAGACGCTGGATCTGCCCAAGAGCGCCGCGCACCGGATCCTGGTCAACCTGGTCGAGGACGGCTACGCCCGGCAAGACCCGGCGACCGGCGACTACCGGCTGACCCTTCGGTTGGTGTCCATGGCGCTGCGGCACCTGGCCGAGCACACGCTGGTCGATCTGGCCCGACCGGTGCTGGATCGGCTGGCCACCGCGTCCGGCGAACTGGTGCGGCTGAGCCTGGTCGACGGGGATCGGCTGATCTGGGTCGCCAAGGCGCAGGGCGCGACGGCCGGCCTGAGGTACGACCCGGACAGCGGCACCGAGGCCAGGCTCTCGTGTACGGCCAGCGGCCTTGCCTGGCTGTCCCGGTCGAGCGACGAGCGGGCACTTGAACTCATGCTCCGGCAGGGCCTGGCCGATCCGGCCGAGTACGGGCCGAACGCGCCGACCACCATCGAGGACTATCTGGCCAGGCTGCGCCAGGCGCGCGCGGCCGGCTACGCCATCACGGTCGACTCGTTCGAGGTCGGTGCGTCCGCGGTCGCCGCCCCGGTGCCGCGCCGGCATGCGGGTGGCACCGAGGCCCAGGTGGTCGGCGTGCTCAGCATTGCCGGGCCGAGCGTCCGGCTGACCGCCGACCGGATGCGCGATCTGGCCCGGCCGCTGATCGGCGCCTGCGGCGAGCTGACCGGGCTCGGCCTGGACGTCGGCGGCACGCTCCCGACGTGAGCTCGATGCGTACGACTCGCCGCCGGCCGGGTGACCTCGTCGGGTGGCCGCATGGCCGATCACGGCACCGGGCGGTCACCGGAATCGGGATCGGCCCACGCGATCCCGGGCCCCGATCGTTCGATCGGCGCGGGCAGTGATGCCACTGACAACCGCCAGACCTCACGGACGGTCACGCACAGCGTCAGCCAGGCCACCCCGGTGACCCACCCGCCGATCACATCGGTGGCCCAGTGCACGCCCAGGTACACCCGTGACCAGCCGATTGCCAGCACAAACAGCACGCCGACGATGATCGCGGCGGCGCGCCAGCCCCGGCTGCGGATCAGCGGTACGACCACGACCAGCAGCACGCCGATGATCGCGGCCGATGCCAGCGCGTGGCCGGATGGGAAGGACTCGTTGGTCTCCGTCACCAGCCGGAACTCCTCGGGTGGTCGCTCCCGGCCGACGGTGGCCTTGCCCACCAGCACCAGCAGGCCGGCGCCGGCGGAGACGACCGCCACCAGGACCGCGTCGCCGCGCCGGCCGCGAATCCACAGCACGAGCACGGCGACCGTGGCGACGATCGCCATGGACACGGTGCTGCCGATCTCGGTGATGGTGACGGCGACCGTGGTCAGCGCGGGCGTCCGATGCTCGATCGCCCACGCCCAGACCAGCGGATCGATGACGGCCAGGCCGTCTCCCTCGATCGCCCCGTCGGCCAGGCCAAGGACTACCGCGCCCAACACGGTGAGCAACGCCCCGCCGGTGATCAGGGTCTCGGCGGCGCCGCGCGGTGACCGGCGCCGCCGGATCGCCGCCACCAGACCGAGGGCCATCAGCAGCACGCCGGCCACCGCGTACGGCAGCCAGACATACCCGTATTCGAAAAAGGTGTCGTCGTCCGAACGTGCCACGACCGGCATGGGTGCAGCCTGCCTCAGTCGAAGAACTCCTCGAGGAACGTCCTCTTCCGCTTCTTTTTCGGGCGCATCTTGTCCGGCCGGATCCTGTCGTAGTCGCGCCGGGTTTCCTTGGCGGGACGTTGGGGTCGGTCGTAGTCCACGATCGGCGGGTCATTCGTCTCCGACGGGGCCAGCCCGAAGAACTGTGCCTCCGCGGCCATCAGATGTTCGAGTTCGCCACGGTCGAGGAAGACCCCACGGCACTGCTTGCACACCTCGACGATGACGCCGCCGCGTTCGGTACTACGCATCTTGCCTTGGCATTTAGGGCAGGTCAGGCTCATGATGCGCCCACGCTATCCCGGCCGGGTCGTCCGGCGGGTTTGAATCACCCGAACAGGCCGTCGATGAACGACTTCTTGCCCTTCTTGCCCTGCTTGCCCGAACCCTTGCCCTTGTTGAGGTAGCCGGTGGCCATCGAGGCGATGGTCGACAGGTCGGCCATGGGGGAGCGACCCGCCGCGGGTTCCGCGGGCGGGATCGAGGCCGGTGAGGCCGGCGGTTGGTGGTGCGAGGTGGGCGCCGCGGCGTAGGACCGCAGCGGCTGCGCGGGCGGTCCGGAGAGATAGCGGGATTCGGCGTCGATCAGGTGCTCCAGCTCGCCGCGATCCAGGAAGATTCCGCGGCAGTCGCCGCACTGGTCCACCATGACGCCGTTGCGCTCGTAGCTGCGCATCGGGCCGTTGCACTTGGGACAGATCATGGTCACGTCGCCCACAACGTGCCGGCAGCCGTCCCGAGTTCCGCAAATCCCGTCCGGGGTCGTCGGACGAGCCAATCGTCCGCAGGAGGACGAACCGCGGCAGGTCGACGGGGGTTGCGGTGTCGGATCGGGCTCATTGAATCTGCCCACGGGTCCCGGTTGGGATCGGTGGAAAAGGCGCGTACAGTTGACCGTCGGCGCGCGGGTCGCGTCGGTTTGGTGCTGCTCTCGTCAGGGCGCCGGGCCGAGGTCGGGTGAACTCCATCCGGCGCGCCGAGCCCCTGGCCCATACCTCGCCGGTTCAGTGCCGGTCGCGGGATGCTGCGGGGCGGACGGCGGCTTGAACGGCGTCGGCACGACCCGGCATCGGGAAGTCAGAAGTGCGGAGGATATGGGCAAGAAGGACGGGGCCATCGAGGTCGAGGGTCGCGTGGTCGAGCCGTTGCCCAACGCGATGTTCCGGGTCGAGTTGGAGAACGGGCACCGCGTGCTCGCACACATCAGCGGCAAGATGCGTCAGCACTACATCAGGATCCTGCCCGAGGATCGGGTCGTCGTCGAGCTCTCGCCGTACGACCTGAGTCGCGGG
Source organism: uncultured Actinomycetes bacterium (assembly GCA_964476495.1). Taxonomy (GTDB): domain Bacteria; phylum Actinomycetota; class Actinomycetes; order Mycobacteriales; family Nakamurellaceae; genus Nakamurella. The sequence goes on from CAYZBB010000035.1 coordinate 42,269, forward strand.
CGGATCGTCTATCGCTACAAGTAGACATTGCTCGCCGCGAGGGCTTGCCCCGGCTCCGCCGGGACTGTCCGATCGACATTGCTCGCCGCAAGGGCTTGCCCCGGCTCCGCCGGGACTGTCCGATCGGCATTGCTCGCCGCAAGGGCTGGTCCCGGCTCCGCCGGGAATCGTCCGGCGGCCAACAGCGACTCCCTTTCTCGGGGAGTGGACCGGGGCCTGTGGGCTCCGGGCGACCGGCCCGCACCCGCGGGACCGGTAGGGAGCGGGTCCACCCGGGTTCGCGTGGTCCGGCCCGAACGGGTCGGCACCAGAGAAGAGGGAAAGCCATGAAGGTCCAGCCGAGCGTCAAGAAGATCTGCGACAAGTGCAAGGTGATCCGCCGGCACGGTC